>CALUFQ010000007.1 GCA_944319925.1 uncultured Paraprevotella sp. | reverse complement strand
GAGGAAAGTCACTCTTGTGCATGGGAAACCCCTCCGGCCCTTCGGGCCACCTCCCCTACAAGGCGGAGGAGTTTTGCCTCCGGACGGACAAACCTTTGTTGCGATGGATCTCAAATCTGTCGCAGCATATCAGAGGGGTAGCATGAAACCGTTTCCCCACTGAATTTCTACTGACCCGTTTTTCTCCGCACGGACAAGTGACGGGAAGCAGGGCATTTGATTACAAACGAATATTCGTCAGTTGTTAAATCCACAAGTTTAGGAACTGTGCCCATAGTTCCCGAATCCGCAAGCTCGCAAGGGCTTACACGCAACAGGTATTCAGGGGAATTTGTAAGGACGCGAAAAAAGTGTATCTCTTGGGGAGAGATGCACCGACACTCCTATTTGAGTGCGTTTGCGATGGCAAAAGTAGATAAAATCAACAATCCGACCAAATGTTTTTCCAACTTTTTGTGCGAAATCTGCAATAATTTGCGCACAAAAATCATTGTCTTTTTTACTTAAACACTTATATAGATAACGGTTTTTCACGGACTGAATGTAGAAAAATGCATCTCTCCCCAAGAGAGCCACACCTCAGTTGTCAAAATGCTGACTTTAGAAAAGCGAAAGGGCAACCTTCTGCGAACAATTAACCTAATTGAAGAAGAGAACAAATAGTTTTAATTAATCTTATCTAAAACCTAAAGTAATGAAAGCAAAATTACTTTTTACGGCGGCACTCATGGCCGCCATGGCGGTTTCGCAAAACGAAACGTGGGCTTATACCCCAATGCCTAGCCAGCTTGGTGTCTATACCACGGCTGAACCTTTGGCCGAGGGGGAAGAAGTGGGAGAAGAGTCGGACTATACGTCTTGTTTGCGCAATGCGCATTGTTCGGACAATACGCCGGGATGGGTGCGTAATTCCGTTAACAAGACAAAAGGTTATGTGGTAAATAACCCAAATGATTTGGGGCCTGAATGTCAGGGAATTGGTATCGAGTTTTGGGTTCATCATGACCCTTTGAATGGGGAATATGGCGATGTAGCCAATAAAGATTTGTTGTGGCAGATGGCTACTTCCCGGATACCGGTAGGTCAATATGTTATTTCTGCCTATGCCGCCGGACGTTATCAGGACACTACTAATCAGCTTACCGGTGAATTGCTTTTCTTTGCCGGTGATGCCACGGTGGCTGTTCCGTCTAATAAATTCCAAGCTGTGCAAGTGACAACTACGGTAGGTTTGGAACCCCTGAAAGTGGGGCTTCGTGCCGGTGCAGATAATAAAAACAATTGGGTGGCTATTTCTCAAGTCCAAGTGAAGTTGCAAAACACATTGGCTTCCTTGCAAGCTGCCATTGGTGTGGCAGAAAGCATAGCTGAAGGTGATGAGGCTTTGACGGCGGCAATTGCTACCGCACGACAAGTGACCGAGGGGACACCGGCAGAGTTCAATGCCGCCATTTTGGCTTTGAATGAGGCTATTGATGAATGTCTGAACCGCCAGTTGGCCAATGTGACGGAAAGTGCCCCGAAAGATTGGTCGGCGTACGTGGACAACATTGATTTTGTGGGTTATCGCGCTGATGCTTTTGATGTGGAAGGCTCGCATCCAGGTGATTCTTATGGTGGCGGTACAGAAATTTACCAGGCAAAATCAACTATGGCACGGACGTTGACCAATCTGCCGAATGGCAAGTACCGTGTAAGCTTGCAAGCGCGTACAAATCGCCAGAATGGTGAATTGGTGGTTTTTGCACGGGGGACAGAAGAAGTGACAGCTATTGTTACTCAGGCGACTAATGACAATGACCCTGAGGGAGGAGAAGGCTCCGTATTCCAAAAGCAGGTGAACGCGATGAACGCCCACATAGATGACCCATCCACATGGACGTCCGTGGAAGTGTTGGTGACGAATGGGACATTGACTTTCGGGTCTCGCCAGCAAAGTTCCGCTTGGTGTGTATATAATGGCTTTAAAGTTGAATATTTGGGCGTGGACTTGTCCGCATTGCAGGCAAGCTTTATCGCGCTTCAGGAAGAGGCTTCCCGGATTTTGGAAGAGGGAACCCAAATTCCGGGTGGATGTATAGCTGCATTGACAGAATATGCAAATAAGGATACGGAAGGCTTCACCGCCAATGATTATGACGAGGCCATTACGGCCTTGGATGAACTCCTTGCCGACATTCCGGAATTAGTCGCACTTTATGCCGATTATATGGCGATTGAAACTTTCAAGGATGTTACTGTGGCTGGCGAAGAGGCCAAATCAGCACTTTCCGCAGCTTTGACCGCAGTCGATGAGGCAGCACCCGAGGCTATTGATGCGGCTGTGGCTGATTTGCTGCCCGCTGCCCGTGCCTACGCCGCGCAGGTTACCGGCCTGATTGATGGAGTGGATAGGGTGAATGTCGGCTTCTTGGCCACGAATTTGGATTTTTCGGCGGATTATAACAAGCAATACCCTGCAGGATGGCAGACAGAACCTGTTCTTGCCTTTGATGGCGATAATTTCCGTGGTTGGGAAGACCCCAGTGTAAACGGAGAATACAGTGGTAGGATGTGCGAACGTTATGTTCATCCGTGGGTGGCACCCACAATCGGTAGCGAACGGCTCATTTACCAAGTTCTTGAAGGCATGCCGGAAGGAAGCTATGTGATGAAAGCGGCTTCATATAACCGTTTTGTTAATGATGGGAGTCATCCGGAACCTGCAGGCAAAGCCGCCAAGTTGTATGTCAATGATATAGACAAGGAAGTGAACACGACTGTTTTGACGTATGATTCTGTAGCCGGCGTGGTCGGGGAAGACAAGGTATTGGAGTTCGGACTGAAAGCCATTGCCGCGCCCGACGTGAACTGGTACGGACTGGCCGACGTGGACCTGTATTATTGCGGGCAGAATACCGCCGCTTTGGCGCAAACGCTTGCGGAGAACCGAGTGATTGCTGGGAAGAAGGCCACCGAAGGACTGCCTGAAGGTGCAATCGGCATTTTGACGGACACGGACACACCGGCAGACATGGCCGGATATGAAACCGCGCTTGTGGAGTTGAGCGAGGCCATTGATGCGACATACCTGGCCGACAGATATGCCGGATTGAATGAATTGGTAGCCGAAATGGACGCGTTCAACCGGCAGACGGTGGCTTCCGAAGAGGCGGAAACGACCTTTGGCGGCTTGATTGCCGATGCCCAGTCGAAACTTGCGGGTGCTTTGACGCTGGCCGACATCGATGCCATCAACGAATTGTCTGCTGCACGTTTGAACTATTGGGCGGGAGTGTATGATCTGGCCGAAGACGTGGAACGCGTGGATGTGACCTTCATGGGCGACAATATGGACATGGGCAACACGGCCAACAGGGGAGCATGGTACACGACCAAGACCGGTGGAGGCAACTGTGGGCCGATGGGGGCGAATCCTGATATTTTAGGCTTGAATGCACGTTTCATTGAGTCATACGTGAACATTGACAACAGTCAGAGTACGGCGTACGACTCAAATACCGCCCTGATTGTGCAAGATTTGGACGGTATGGCGAAAGGTGCATACACATTTGCTGCCTACACGTTTAATCGTCGCGAACATTTCTCGGATAAAAATGTGATGCCCAATCCCATCCGTTTGTTCGTAAATGGCTTTGCTAAAGAGGTTAGTTCGTCTCAATTCGAAGCGCATAGCATAAATGGCATGGTGGGTGGAGATGGGAAATTGTCGTTCGGTTTCAAGGCAAGTTCCAATCTGAATACCGACTGGCACGGCATTGCCGACGCACACCTTTATTACCTTGGTGCGGGTGAAGACGTGACCTGCGACGTGGTATTGGACGAGAACTCCCCGTATGTGGCTTTAGAGAATGCCAAGGCCAATGTGACCTTGTATCGCGCGTTGAAATCCGAGAGCTGGAACACGTTCTGTGTACCGTTCGACATGGAAGTTTCCGCTTTGGGCGAAGTGAAGGAACTCACCAGTGCCAAGGTGACGGAAGAAGGCGATGATGCCACGTTGACGTTCAGCAATGCCGCTTCTGTCGAAGCAGGGAAGGCATACATTGTGAAGGCCAGGGCCGAGGCGGTCAATCCGATGACGTTTGAGGGCGTGGCTGTGAAAGGCGGTGACGTGCCCGAGGTCGAGGCGGTAGATGGAGTGAAGTTGCAAGGCAATTACGTTTCAGGATACGTGCCCCTGAATGCTTACTTCATCAGTGACAACATGTTCTACTTGGCCGACGTGGAGAACAGTGCCGTGCTGAAAGGTTTCCGCGCCTATGTCACGGTGGAGGGCAATGCAGGCATGGCTGGTGTGAACCGCATGCTCATTGACTTCGGCGACGCGACGGGTATCGAAAACGTACAAGCGGGTGAGGCCGACAAGCTGGTGGACGTGGTGTCGCTGGGCGGCATGACGGTGAAGGCCGGCGTGAAGAAAGCCGAGGCATTGGACGGCCTGCAGAAGGGTGTCTATATCGTGGACGGCAAGAAATACGTGGTGAAATAGGCAATATATTCATTAACCTTTAATAAGAAAAGAAGAATATGGAAAAGGAAAAATATGTGGCCCCCAAGGTGGAGGCCGTGCAGATGGAAACTTCGCACATGATGGCCATGAGCGGCGAGGGCATGGGCGACGGCGGAAAAATCAGTGATTTCCAGGACAAGGTGTTCAACGCTGATGCCAACCGTAACAACGCCTGGGATTTATGGTAATCCCAGGCTAGGCTAAGTGCTGACCCGGTTTTTTCGAGTCTCTTCCGGGCAGCATTCGAGGGCGCGCTCCATCTTACCCCCGGGGCGCGCCCTCATCTTGTTGTCTTATCCCCACTGAATTTCGACCGCGCCCGCACGGGACAGTCGTTACTTTACGGTTTTTATTTGAGCACCCATTCAAAACAAGTCCACCTCCACGGGGCAGTGGTCTGAGCCGAAGATTTCCGTGTGGATGGCTGCGCCTTTAAGCTCCTGTTCCAAGCGTTTCGACACGAGGAAATAGTCGATGCGCCAGCCTGCGTTCTTTTCCCGTGCCTTGAAGCGGTAGGACCACCAGGAGTAGATGCCTTCCCGGTCGGGGTAGAAGAAACGGAAGGTGTCGGTGAAGCCGCTGTCCAGCAGGATGCCGAATTTTTCCCTTTCCTCGTCGGTGAACCCCGCGTTCTTGCGGTTGCTTTTCGGGTTTTTCAGGTCGATTTCCTTGTGGGCCACGTTGAGGTCGCCGCATACGATGACAGGTTTCCGTGCGTCCAATCCGAGGAGATAGGCTCGGAACTCGTCCTCCCATTCCATGCGGTAGTCCAGTCGTTTCAGTCCGTCTTGCGAGTTGGGCGTATAGACGGTGACGAGGTAGAAGTCCGGCATTTCGAGGGTGATGACCCTCCCTTCCTTGTCGTGGGCTTCCCGTCCGATGCCGTAGGCCACGCCCAAAGGCGCGTGGCGGGTGAAGATGGCCGTGCCGGAATAACCTTTCTTTTCCGCGTAATTCCAATAAGCCCGGTAGCCTTCAAACTCCAGGTCGAGTTGCCCGGCCTGCATCTTGGTCTCCTGCAGGCAGAAGAAGTCCGCGTTCAGGGCGGCGAAGGTATCCTTGAATCCTTTTTCGCAACAGGCTCGCAGCCCGTTGACGTTCCATGAGATGAATTTCATTGTTTGTCTGTGTGGGTTTACGTCGTTTTTTTCTGTTTTCAAAGGTAGTGTTTTTCTGCCGGATTCGCAAGTTTCGGTCTAGATGTCGTCGGCAATCAATTCGCCATTGGCATGGATGTAGAGGAACTGTGTGCCTAGCCGTTCTGCTTCGGGGCCGAAGGCCATGGCCTGTTCCCGTGCCGGGGGGAAGTGCATCGGGGCGAAGCGGCGGGTGGGAACAGCCTGCAGCCATTGCCGTGCGCCCCGTGTGAAGTCGCCACCCGTGCGCGGATCAACGGGGAACATGGCGAGGTCGAAAGCGGGGTATTCCATTTTGATGTCCCTCACGGCGGCCAGGAAGTCGCCTTCCATCTTGCGCGACTTTTCCGGTGTGGTTTTTCCCTCCCATTGCCAGTTGTTCAAGTCGCCTGCGTGGAAGATGCGTCGGTTTTCCATTTCCACGGCAAACGACACGCCTGAGTCGGTGGACGGGAAGGCCCGGACTGTGATGAGGCTGTCGCGGTATGTCTCGCCCCGGCGCAGGTAGGCCGTGACCCCTTCCGTGCCGGCGCGCCGCCGGCGGAAAATGTCGCGCGAGAGGATGACGCGTTTTTCGCCGCAAGGCACTTCCATTCGCAGGATTTCAGGGTTGAAGTGGTCGGGATGGAAATGGCTGGTCAGGAAATAGACCCGTTTGCGGGTCGTGCGGAGCGTCTGGGCCACGATGCCGTTGGGGGCATCCCGCCAAAAGTCGAAAATGAGGACGGCATCCGCTCCTTCGAGCATGAAACCGCTATGGAAAACGTAGGTGAGTGTCATGGGCATCGTTTTACAGGCAAATTTAGTTTTTTTCGCGGAAAAAGCAAAGAAAGCGTATGCGCAGGATAAATTCAAAACAGCTTCTAAGGATGCAACTTGCCCGTTTTTTCTTGATGCTCCCTGTCAAGTGGTTTATGTTGATGCGTTTGGTGCTTGTTGCATACATAAAAAGTGGGAGTCAGCGGAAAACACTTCCGCCTCTCCTGCAAGGCGGGACTGTTCTTTCCGGTCGGCTTTGACTGCGGACATTCAGGGCCTGTAGAAACAGAAACTCTGCGTCACCCAATTGCCTCTATTCATTTTTCCATTAGTGTTAAATCCCCCAAAATGCGAACTGTTCCACTGTTTCCGAAATTCACTTTTGGCTGTAGGGCATACTAAAAAAAATCCTGCACGGATGATTTGTCCGTGCAGGATTTTAGGTTATGAAATGCTGTTGTGGCTTACCTGGCGTTTAGAAGAACAGGTAGCGTTTGTCCACCACATCAGCCTTTTCGTAGAGTTCGTTGACGAAGCGGCTGGCGGCACGCATGTTGGCAGCCTCTTGGCGTTCTTCTTCAGCCTTGGCATCGAATTTTTGTGCCGACTTGTCCTTCTTGAGTACTTGCAAGGTGTAAACTCCGGCATTGCCCTTGAACGGTCCTGCGAATTTGCCTGCGGCGGTCTTGCTGGCCACGGCACTCAGTATCGGTTCGCTGGCTCCTGTCTTCATGACGAAGGCGGGGGTGGCGAAAGTGATGTGCTTGATGGTATCGTTCACGGCTCCTTTTATCTTCATGACATCGGTCACGGACTTCACGCTGGCAAGTTTTTCTTCGAGCATGGCCGCCTTCTTGTCCTTGATGACTTCCTGGGTGAGGTATTCCTTCATGGCTTCTTCCGTGCGGTAGCCTTTCTCGTGGATGCCGGTGAGGATGATGACCATCATTTGGTCATTGTCGCCGCATTCATACAACGGCGACACGCTGCCGATTTCCGTGTCTTCGCTGAAGATCCAGCGCAGGGCTTCGCGCGTGTTGCTCACGCCGCCCACATAGTGTTCGTTGCTGAACATGTCTTTGCGTTCCTGCAGGTTGTAGCCGCTTTTCAGCGCATGAGCCTCGATGTCGGCCTGTGTGGTGTTGGAAGCCACAAAATGGCTGAAGTCGTTGTAAGCCTTGGCATACGTTTCTCTGCTGAATTCCACCGGGCATTTCACTACTGCCACGTCATACTTGTCAATCATGGCGCGACGGTCGGTCACTTGCGCGATGATGCATCCTTGCGCGAAGTCAATCTTTTGCGTCGTGTTGGCCGGCATGGTCGTGATGGTCTGGATGAACTTCAGGTTGTCGGCATCCAGCATGGCTCCTTCGTAGTTGCGCGAGGTAATCCACGTTTTTTCGCCCGTTTGGTTGTATTTCTTGGCGATGGAGTCGAAGGGCGCGCCGCCGTTCAGGGCGGTCATGATGCTGTCGGCCGTTTTCTTCACGGCTTCCATGTCGGCACCGGCCACTTGAATCTGGCGCAGCTGGATGGAGTCGGGCGCGGAAACTTTGCCGAGCATCTTGATGATGTTCATCGTGTTGTCGCCCGCGTTATAATAAGGTGCCCGCATCTGTCCCACGGCGATGGTGTCCAATTGCGAGGCGATGTCGGCGGGGAAGATGTTCTTGCTCACCGGTATCGGGCTGTAGGGGATGACGGACTGGCTTTCGCGCACGATTTTGGCGATGTCGCCGCCCGCAGCCAAGGCTTTTGCCGTTGCGGCCATTTCCTTGTCCAATGCGGCTTTGTCGGCCGCGCTGGCTTTCACTTGCACGGCGATGTACTTGATGTCGCGGCTTTCGGCCGTTTGTTTGAATTGTTCCTTGAGCTCTTCATACTTGGCTTTCAGGTCGCTTCCTTCCACTTTCACTTCATTGTCATTGACAGAAGAGAACGGGAGCGCGGCCATGAGCACGTCCGTCTCGTTGGTCCGTTCGTCAAAAGCAGCTTTATTGATCACTTTGTTGCCTATCATGGATTTGGCCAGCAAAGCTTGGTATTTCTGCGACAAGGTTTCCTGACGTATGGTCTTTTCAATGAACATCCAGAACTTGTGCAGGTTTTCGTAGTATTCCACGTATTCTGCCGGCATTTGGGTGGCGTTGGCTTTCATGCCTTCATAATCGGTGAGGAATTTCTTCAGCACGTTGGCATCGAAACGTCCCGTTTGTTCGTTGCGGAACGGAGTTTGCATGAGGATGGGGTTGGTGCCTTCCGTAATGACAGCCTGCACTTCGGCATCGGTCACCGTAAGTCCCAATTTTTCGGCTTCGTGGGCAATCAGCTTGCCGTTGACGTAAGTGTTCCACACCTGGTCGCGGAGTTGCGTCATTTGCGCGTCGTTCAAGGACGCGTTTCCGGTGGTGAACTTCACGACTTCCGTATATTCGTCCACCAAGTTCTGGAACTCATGCACGGAAATCCGCTCTCCATAGACTTCGCCGACTTGTTGGCGGCTCTCGTTGGCTGCCGACTGGATGGAGTTCATCACATCTCCGGCAATAAAAGCGAAGAGGGCCAAGCCGACGATGATGACCAGCAGAGGCCCCCTGTTTCTGATTTTTTGTAATGTTGCCATTGTTTTATTTATTGTTTTTTCTGATTATATTCGGTTTAAGCGCACGAAGATACGAAAATCTCTGCAAATACATGCCTTTCTGCGGCTAAAAATTACTCAATCCGTGATTTTCAGGCGTACAAGTTCGATTTTTGTCGTGGTGCTTTTTACGATTCTGAACGAGAAGTGTCCGAATTGGATGACCTCATTCAGTTTGGGGATGCTTTGGTATTGGTGCAGGATAAGTCCGCTCACGGTCATGTAGTCTTCCGATTCCGGCAAATCCAGTCCCAGCAGTTCGTTGGCCTTTTCTATTTCGAGGCGTCCGGAAAGGACATATTCTTTTTCGCCGATTTGTTTGGCCACGTAATTCGTGTTGTCGTGCTCGTCTTCGATTTCCCCGAAAATCTCTTCCACAAGGTCTTCCATGGTGACCAGTCCCGCCGTGCCGCCGAACTCGTCCACCACGATGGCCAGCGATTTTTTTTGTTGCATGAACTTTTTGAGCAGTTTCTGTGCCGGCATGGTTTCGGGCACGATGGGCACTTCTTTGATGCGGGTAGTCCAGTCGGAAGGGGCATGGAACATTTCGGAGGAGTGGATGAAGCCCACGACATGGTCGATGTCTTCCTTATAGACGATGATTTTCGAGTTGCCGCTTTCGACGAACTTGTTTTTCAGCGTCTCGATGGACGAGTTGAAGTCTATCGCCTCGATTTCCGTGCGGGGCACCATGCAGTCGCGCACTTTGATTTCGGAAAAATAGAGGGCGTTTTGGAAAATCTTGATTTCTTCGTTGACCTCCTTGTTGTCTTGGGTGGATTCGATGCTGGACTGGATGAGATTGTCCAGGTCGATTTTGGTGAATGCCTGTTCGGAGGCCTGTCTGTTCACCTTGATGCCGGCAAGGTGGAGGATGCCTCGCGCCACCGCATTGACGCATTTGGCCACCGGGTAAAGTACTGCATAGAGCAGGAATGCCGGTACTGCAAAGATGCTCAATGTGTGGTTGGGCTTGATTTTGAACAACGTCTTGGGAAGGAACTCGCCAGTGATGATGACAATCGCGGCAGTGATGATTATCAACAGGGGCAGTTTCACGGCCTCGTGCTGAAGCATGGGGTAGGGGGATGCCGACAGGACGTGGCTCATGGCTTTGGCCATGAGGAGGGTGTAGATGACCAATGCGATGAAATTGCCCACCCGCATGGCGGAAATGAAGTCGTTGGGTTTACGGTAGAACAAAGACAGGATTTTGAAGGTCGGCCCGGCATTTTGCCGGTCTAGTTCTGCCCGCAATTTGTTGGAGGCCCTGAATGCCACTTCGATTCCCGAGAAAAAGGCGGAAAAAAGCAGGACGATGACGATGTCGGTGATGGCTTGTGTCATGGCTGGTTGGGTTTTGTGGGAGCCGTGCGCACGACGGAGTCGTTCGAGGCTGCGCCTC
Organism: uncultured Paraprevotella sp.; assembly: GCA_944319925.1. GTDB lineage: Bacteria > Bacteroidota > Bacteroidia > Bacteroidales > Bacteroidaceae > Paraprevotella. The sequence continues at coordinate 59,905 of CALUFQ010000007.1, read as the reverse complement.
CGCTGTCGCTGAACGGTGTTTCGGCATTGGCGTTGGTCACGGAATAGCGCGTCATTTGCTCGTTGGAGCGGAAGTTATAGCCTTGCAGGAACTCGTCGGGCTTGCGGATGGTCATGAACAGGTTGGAATACATTTCGTGCCGGTCCATGTCCCAGAACAGTTCCTCGCTTGTGAACACCGTGCCCTCCTGGTTGCGGATGACCACCCGTCCGCGCAGTTCCCACAGTTGTTGGTTGTGGCAATATGCCGTGTCGGACTGCACGAACCAGTCGATGTGGAACGTGGAGTCGAACTTTTCCAAAAGGATACCTTTCATGAAGGTCCATTTTGGAGGATTTGTCGTGTTGTAGATGTTCCATTCTTCGGCAGTGATTTTGTAGCGGATGACCCCAGAGTCCGAGATGAGGGTGGAGATGCCGCGCGACTGCATGAATGGCAAAGAGTCGTTTTGGTTGACTGCCGGCGCATGGGCTTTTTCCTCTTTCGCGCAGGAGAGCGTAAGAATGAGCATAACAGCCGTCCAAAGGGAGACTGTTATGTGGGTCAGGCGGGGCAGTTTGTTCCCGTCGGGGCGGCATGGATGGGCAGACCGGTGCGTTACTGGATTTTCCATTTCATGAACCATCTTTCGTTGAACGTGATGCCGATGTTCAGCCGCAGGCAATCTTCGGTGATGAGGGCTGAAGAGGCAGGTGCGTTTCTCACCCATTGGAATGACACGTTGACCCGTGAGCGGTTGTTGATGTTGTTGGTGACCGGAAGCCCGAAGCCTGCGGTCACGCTGTATTCCCTGGGGCCGTTTTGCCCGTTCACCTTATAATAAGGAGTGGCGAACGAGGCTCCCAGTCTGTATTGTACCCGCCGAAGGTATTTGCTGCTGTAGCGGTCGGGTTGGAACTCGCCCCCGACGGCTATCCGGGTGCGGTTTTCATAACTTTCCGTCGTGCTGACGAAGCGGTCGTTGATGATTTGCGGCATCTTGCAGTCGCCCCAGCGTTGGTGTGTCACGTCGGCTCCCACTTTCCATTGTTCTTTGTGGTTCCAAGCCAAGCCGGCCCCGAAAGACGAGGGCAGGTCGAATGCCTTGGCGATGGATACCCGCGTCGTGTCGCCGCCGTTGGTCTGGTAGGTGCTGTAATGGGCCGTGGAGTTGATGGCATGTCCGATGCCGTAGGTGGCGCCGATGGTCAGCACGTCGTTTTTGTTGATTTTGATGGGGTATTGCACTCCGATGTCAATCTTGTATGAAGAGAGGTTGGCTTCGATTTGCCGTCTCAGGTTGTTGCTGGAACTGACCGCCGTGCCGTTTTCATAGAAGTTTTGGTTGACACTTTGTGTATAATTCCCCCAAATGTAGCCGAAATTGGCACCGACGGACAAATCCGCGAACGGATTCCAGCCTACTCCCACATACATCTCATGTACTCCCCCGTCACCGGAATAGGTGTTTGAATAAGTCAGCGTGGAGCCACTGCTGAAATGGCTGCCCAAGTACCGGCTTTCCGAATAGTTGTATCCGATGGTGGAATAGGGGACGAAGCCGAAGGCGAAGCCCAACCCCGGTGCCAGACGGAATCCGGCATGCACATAGTCCAAAGTGGTGTTGTGGGTGTTGATGCTGTTGCTCCCGCGTTTGTAGTTGGCGTTTTGCAACGTGATGCCTACGTCGAAAATGAAAGACAATGAGTCGATGGCGGAATAAGATGCGGGGTTTTGCATGTTCAGGCATCCTTTTTCGCGGAATCCCAACGCCACACCACCCATGCCTTTGTTGAAGCCTTGGGACTGGTCGGCCAAGTTGCCAAGCCCGAAGCGGGAGTAAGGGGAGTTGGAGCCATTGGTTTGTGCTGAAACATATAATGTCGCCGTGGCCATCCACAGGCAGAAAAGTATTTTATGTTTGCTCATTGTTAAATGCTAATATTCGGTTCAATCCTCTTGGCACGATATATTTATCTGCAAAGATGAGGTTTTTTATTTTCTTATCAAAGTTAAAAATATCGCCGCCGGTTAAAAAAACCAAAAGGGATGGGTATTTCTCTTGGAAATATTTGATGCGCCCTTCGATTTCGAACTTCATGCCTTGGATGACCCCGCTGCGGATGCACGTCTCGGTGTCGTACCCGATTTCCGGCGTGATGCCCTCGCTGTCGATGAGCGGGAGCTTGGCGGTGAATGCGCGCAGTGACTTGAGGCGCATTTGCAGCCCCGGCGAGATGCTGCCCCCTTTGTAGTGTCCGTCTTTGTCCACGAACTCGTAAGTGAGGCACGTTCCGGCATCCACAATCAGGATGTCGCGGCCGGGGTATTGCATGTAGGCGCCCACGGCGGCGGCCAGCCTGTCGGCGCCCAGGGTTTCGGGCGAGCGGTAGTCATTGATGATGGGAATCGGAGTCTTGGAATCGAGATACAAAAGCGGGAAGTCCAACTTTTTCAGTTGGCGCTCGGCTTCCACCGTGATGCCGAACACCGTACTCACGATGCCGCGCCTGAATGCATATTTCCCGGAAAACTCTGGAAGGCGTTCCAAGGTTTCGTTGGAGGTCTTGATTTCTTCCACGGGGGTGTCTCCGTCGAAAGCTACCAGCTTGGCCAGCGTGTTCCCTATGTCGATGATTAAATTCACGTGTTCATGCTTTGCGGCTGCAAAGTTAATCAAAAACAAGGATAAGCGGCGAAAAAACTTGCCAAAAAGATGCTTGCGAGGTTTTTTTTGCATGCGGGCATGGTGTGCACATGAAAAAGGATTACCTTTGCATCGTAAAAAGAGAGAGTGTATGAAACATGTAAGGTTTCTATTGCTATATACCTTATTATATATATGCGGGAATGTCCGGGCGGTGCCGGGAGACTCCTTGGAAGTGGGCTTGCTGACATGTGAGCCGGGTACTGAGGTCTATGCTTTATACGGGCATACGGGCATCCGCATCTGCAATTATGCCACAGGGGAGGATTGGGTGTTCAACTATGGCATGTTCAGTTTTCGCCAGCCGTATTTCATCTGGCGTTTCGCGCTCGGGGAATGTGATTATCAGATAGGCGTGGAATCCTTTTCCCGTTTCGCGCGGGAGTATGCGGCGCGCGGTTCTTCGGTCTATCAGCAGACGTTGAACCTTACTGCGGCCGAGAAAAGGCGGCTTTGGGCGTTGTTGCTGGAGAACATGCGGCCTGAAAACAGGGAATATCGTTATAACTACTTCTATGATAATTGCACGACGCGGGCCCGTGACAGGATAGAAGACGCCATAGAGGGAGAGGTGGTTTACCCGGAGTCTGACACGGTGCGGTCTTATCGTGAGATCGTCCATCAATATACGGCGCATTATCCTTGGGCTGAATTGGGCAACGATTTGTGCCTCGGCGCGGAGGCTGACCGGGCGATTACGGAACGGGAGGAGATGTTCGCTCCTTTTTACATGTTGCGTTATGCCGATGGCGCCGTAATCCGGGATGCTTCGGGGAATGAGCGTCCTTTGGTGTCTGGCAAGTACAAGGTCGTGGAAGGTCGTGGGGTCATGGTGTCGGAGGGATTCCCGTTGTCTCCGGGCGAGTGCGCATGGGGCTTGTTTGCTTTGGTGGCCTTGTTGACTTTGGCCGAACGATGGAGGCGCGCTTGTTTTTGGTGGCTTGATTTGGTGTTGATGACCTGCGTCGGTGTCATGGGTGTGGTGTTGACGTTTTTGTTTTTCTTCTCTGTTCATCCCACGGTGGGGTCGAACTGGCAGATTTGGGTCTTCAATCCCATCCCCCTTGTGGCGATGCCATGGGTGGTTTGGTGTGGCTTCAAGAGGCGCAAAACGCGGTATCATGTGTTCAATGCCGTCGTTTTAATGTTTTTTATTCTTTTTTCAGCCCTTATACCGCAGGATTTTTGTGCGGTAGTTGTACCTTTGGCATTAGTTTTGCTACTGCGCTCTTGCAGTTACGTGGCAAGTTACCGAAAAAGCTTTGATAGGAAAGAAAATGCATCATAGAAACTACCGCTTCCTGACTTCGCTGGTTATGGCATTGGCCTGGGCTAACATGGAAGCCCAGACGGCGAATCCTGTCCCGCGCCTTGTGGTCAATGTGGTGGTTGACCAATTGCGTACTGACTATTTGGAAGCTTTTTCTTCCCTGTTCGGGGCTGACGGCTTCAACAGGATTATGCGTGAAGGGCGCACTTACATGGATGTGTCCTATCCGTTTGCGCATGTTGACCGGGCTTCGGCTGTGGCTTGCGTGGTGACGGGTACGGTGCCGTACGACAACGGTATTGTGGGCGAACGTTGGATGGACCGCAAGACGCTTCGGCCGGCCTATTGTGTGGATGACGCGTCGTGCCAAGGCTGGCTCACCTCTGAACGGTATTCACCGGCATCGTTGAACGTGTCCACCATAGCGGACGAATTGAAAATGGCTACCGGCGGGCGGGCGTTGGTCTATAGCGTGGCACCCGAGGCGGATGCGGCCATTTTGGGGGCGGGACATGCCGCCGACGGGGCATTCTGGATAGATGATGCTTCGGGGCAATGGTGCAGCACTTCTTATTATGGCGAATATCCCAACTGGGCTTTGGGTTATGATGCGGGAAGCCGCCGTTTGGCCAACCGGATTTCAGATTTGTCATGGACACCGGTCAGTTCCATTGTGGGGAATTTCAATTTCTTTATTTCCCCGGATGAAAGCAAAGGATTCAGGCACAGTTTTTCTGGTGACGGGAAGTTTCGTGAGTTCAAGACCAGTGCGTGCGTGAATGCGGAGGTGAACCGTTTTGTGCGCCATTGCTTGGAACATACCGACTTGGGCGTGGATAAGGTGACGGATTTCCTTTCGCTGACTTATTATGCCGGCCCGTTCTGCCATAAGCCGGTGGCGGAATGCCCGGTGGAATTGCAGGACACATACGTGCGTCTTGACCTGGATTTGGCTGAGCTGATCAATATGCTGGAGAAGAAAGTCGGTGCGGGGCGTTTCCTGCTGGTCGTGACCTCCACAGGCTATACAGAGGACGAGATTACGGATTTTTCCAAATACCGCATACCCACAGGTACGTTTAGCATTACGCGGGCTTCAGCCTTGCTGAACATGTACTTGATGGCGATTTACGGGCAAGGCAAATATGTGGAAACGGAGTTTGGCTCGCAACTTTTCCTGAACCAAAAGCTGATTGAGGACAAGCAACTGAACTTGGGCGACGTGCTGACCCGTTCGGAAGCATTTTTGGTGCAGATGGCTGGTGTGAGGGACGTGTTCACTTCCCAGCGCCTGGCACTTTCGGCCGGCATGCCGGGCATCAGCCGCTTGCGGAACAGTTTCAACCAGTCGCGTTCCGGCGACATCTTTGTGCAAGCTTCCCCGGGTTGGAAAGTCGTGAATGAAATCACCCATGAGCAATCCTTGGAGAATGCTTCCTACGTGGGATTCCCTATTATCTTTTTTGGCTGTAATGTGCGTCCTGAAACGGTCAAGACACCTGTGACGGTGGACTGCATCGCTCCCACAGTGGCACGTTTCATGCGCATTCGTGCGCCAAATGCCTGTGCGGTGGCTCCATTGTCGGCAGTACGTTGACACACGGATTATTCTTTTGTTTCTTACTGTTTCTTTTTATCTTATCGGCTTGCGCGGATGGCGCAGGCCGGCATAACGCGAATTAAAAACAAGCAACTATATGGACATAAACAAGTTTTTGAGCAAGCTTTTTGGCAACAAGTCCACCCGCGACATGAAATTGATTCAGCCGTTGGTGGAAGAGGTAAAAAAGGCTTATCCCGCCATTCAGGCGTTGAGCAACGATGATTTGCGCGCCAAGACGCAGGAAGTGAAAAAGTATGTGCAGTCTTCTGCCGATGATATCAAGGCGAAGATAGCCGAGGTGAAAGCCAGGGTGGAAGAAACTCCGATTGAAGACCGCTCTTTGCTGTTTTCCCAAATTGACAAGTTGGAAAAGGAAGTGCTGGAGCGTTACGAAAAGGTCTTGAACGAAGTGATGCCGGTGGTATTCTCCATCGTGAAATCCACAGCCGAGCGTTTCGCCACGAACGAGGAAGTGCATGTCACGGCAAATGATTTCGACCGCGAATTGGCCGCCAAGTATGATTTCGTGGAAATCAAGGGCAGCACGGCTTGTTACCACAATCATTGGACAGCCGGAGGCAATGACACGGTGTGGAACATGATTCACTACGATGTGCAACTTTTCGGTGGTGTCGTGCTGCATCAGGGAAAGATTGCCGAGATGGCTACCGGTGAAGGTAAGACGTTGGTGGCCACGCTGCCCGTTTTCCTGAACGCCTTGACTGGCAACGGTGTGCATGTGGTGACGGTGAACGACTATCTAGCCAAGCGCGACTCTGAATGGATGGGACCGCTCTACATGTTCCACGGTTTGAGCGTGGATTGCATCGACAAGCACCAGCCCAACAGCGAGGCGCGCCGTCGGGCTTACTTGGCCGACATTACCTTCGGTACGAACAACGAGTTCGGTTTCGACTATTTGCGCGACAACATGGCCATGAATCCGAAAGACCTTGTGCAGCGCGCCCATAATTATGCCATTGTGGACGAGGTGGACTCTGTGTTGATTGACGATGCGCGTACACCATTGATTATTTCCGGTCCGGTGCCCAAAGGAGATGACCAGTTATATGAACAATATCAGCCGTTGGTGGAGAAACTGGTCGGTGTGCAACGTCAATTGGCCACGCAGTATTTGGCCGAGGCCAAACAGCTGATTGCTTCCGGCGACAAGGAAAAGGTGGAACAGGGCTTTTTGCAGTTGTTCCGTAGCCATAAGGCTCTGCCCAAGAACAAGCCGTTGATTAAGTTCTTGTCCGAACAGGGTATCAAGTCCGGAATGCTGAAGACGGAAGAGATTTACATGGAGAACAACAACAAGCGCATGCCGGAGGCCGTGGAGCCGTTGTACTTCGTGGTGGACGAGAAACTGAACAGCGTGGACCTGACCGATAAGGGTTTTGCGTGGTTGGCCAAGGCCACATCCGACCCTGATTTGTTTGTCATGCCTGACATTACGGCTGAAATGGCCGCTTTGGAAGCGGACAAGTCGTTGAGCGACGAAGAACGAGTGGCCAAAAAAGACCAGATGTTCTCCGATTATGCTGTGAAGAGCGAACGCATGCACACCCTGCAGCAATTGCTAAAGGCTTATTCCATGTTCAACCGCGACGATGAATATGTCGTAATTGATGGCGAGGTGAAGATTGTGGACGAGCAGACGGGACGTATCATGGATGGACGCCGTTGGAGCGACGGGTTGCACCAGGCCGTGGAAGCCAAGGAACATGTGAAGGTGCAGGCTGCCACGCAGACGTTTGCCACGATTACGCTGCAGAACTATTTCCGCATGTACCACAAGCTGGCCGGTATGACTGGTACGGCTGTGACTGAGGCGGGCGAGTTTTGGAACATTTACAAGCTTGATGTGGTGGAGATTCCGACCAATCGTCCGGTGGCTCGTATCGATATGAACGACCGTGTATATAAGACGCAACGCGAAAAATACAAAGCGGTTATTGAAGAGATTGAGAAACTCATCAAGGCAGGGCGTCCGGTATTGGTCGGTACGACTTCGGTGGAAATTTCCGAGATGTTGAGTAAGATGTTGCAGATGCGCAAGATTCCCCACAACGTATTGAATGCGAAGCTCCATCAACAGGAGGCGGATATCGTGGCCAAGGCAGGACAGAGCAGCACGGTGACGATTGCCACCAACATGGCCGGTCGTGGTACGGATATCAAGTTGAGTGACGAGGTGCGCAAGGCCGGCGGTTTGGCCATTATCGGTACGGAACGTCATGAAAGCCGCCGTGTGGACAGGCAGTTGCGTGGCCGTGCCGGACGTCAGGGCGACCCGGGTTCGTCTGTGTTCTTTGTGTCGCTCGAAGACAAGCTGATGCGCCTGTTTGCTAGCGAACGCATTGCCAAGGTGATGGATCGTCTCGGATTTGAGGATGGAGAGATGATTGAGCACAAGATGATCAGCAACGCCATCGAGCGGGCACAGAAGAAGGTGGAAGAAAACCATTTTGGTATCCGTAAACGTTTGTTGGAATACGATGACGTGATGAACAAGCAACGCACGGTGATTTACGAGAAGCGCCGTCATGCTTTGTTGGGCGAACGTATAGGCATGGACATTGCCAATATGATTTGGGATCGTTGTGTCCATATCATAGAGAACAATGATTATGAGGGCTGCAAGGAAGGCTTCATCGAAGTAATGGCGATGGAAGTGCCGTTCAAGGAACAGGAATTCAACGACATGAAGCGCGAAGATTTGTGTGAGAAAGCTTTCCAGGCCGCGATGGAGCGTTTCCGGCAGAAGACTGACTTGCTGGCTTCCGTGGCTCAACCTGTCATTAAGCAGGTTTATGAGGCGCAGGGACACATGTATGAGAACATCATGGTGCCGATTACCGACGGCCGCCGCATTTATCAGATTTCTTCGCCGCTCAAGGAAGCCTACGAAACGGAGAGCCGTTCCATTGTGAAGGCATTTGAAAAAGCCATTATGCTTCACACCATTGACGAGGCGTGGAAGGAGAATCTCCGTGCGTTGGATGAGTTGAAACATTCTGTGCAGAACGCCAGCTACGAACAGAAAGACCCGCTGTTGATTTTCAAGTTGGAGAGTGTGAAGTTGTTCGATGCCATGGTGGACAAAATCAACACACAAACGGTGAGTGTGCTGATGCGCGGGCAAATTCCTGTGCAACAGCCCGAGCAGGTGCGCGAGGCAGCTCCTGAACCGGCACGTCGTCAGGAGAAATATGTGGAATCGCGAGAGGACTTGACCGATCCCGACCAAGCAGCAGCGGCTGCCCGCGATACGCGCGAACAGCAAAAGACGCAACCTGTCGTGGCCGAGAAGTTGCCCGGCCGCAACGACCCCTGTCCTTGCGGAAGCGGGAAGAAGTTCAAGAACTGCCACGGTCGCGGGTTGTAACCCACGGCGAGTGTAGTTTCAGCAAAGTGATTGTGTAAAAAAGAAGGCGGAAGCATGCGGCGTTTGCGGCATACTTCCGCCTTGTCAGTTTGAGCCAGGTTTATTTGTCCGATTCCGGCTTGTTGAACAGTTCGTCCAGATATTCATAAAACACGGGGCTTTCGCCTCGTACAATCTTGGCAATCTTGCCTTCGGGGGTTATGATTATCTTTGTGGGATAGCCCTCTATGGCATAGAGCAGGCTGACATCGGGTTGGTTTTCATCGCGCACGTTCAGCCACGGTAGCCCGTGTTCCTTCACGGCGGATTTCCATGCTTCTTCCTTATCGTGGCAGTCGATGCCCAGGATTTCCATCTTGTCTTTATACATCTCATAATATTTCTTCATGTCGGGGATACCTTTGATGCACCAGCCGCACCAACTGCCCCAAAAGTCCAGCACTACATATCTGCCGCGCAGGGAACGGAGGGAGAGAGGTTGTCCTTGCAAGTCGTGCAGGGTGAAGTCCGGGGCTTCCACACCTTCCACAATCCTTTTTTTGTTTTCTTCGAATATTCTTCTTATCCGGAAGTTTTCGTCAAAGATTTGTGCGATGGGGGCAAACGGGCCGTTCTTTACCCGTTCGGTCAGTGTGGGATATAGTTCGTCCACCCATTCTCTTCGGATTTCGGCGAGTATGAGCAAAGACAAGTCGTCATCCGGATGCTGGCGGATGTAGTCGGCCTGCATGCTGTCCTTTTGACGCCATGTGGGGAGGTATTCCTCATTGTAGATTTTTTCCGTTATTATTTGGTCCAAAGAGTCCATTTTGGCTCGGTAAGGGTAGCAGGCTTTCTGTATCTGCGCATAGGTGGCGTTCAGCTTGCTGCCTTCCACTAGCCAGTCTTGCATGTTGCCCGTCACCTTGATTCGTTCGCCGGGGAGAAGGGCCAGCGCAATGCTTTGCGTTCCGTCCGCGGAGCCGATGACCACATTGTAGGCGATGGTGTCTGTTTCTGCCAGATACGTGTATCGGGCTTGTCCGGGCAGAATCGTGTCTATCTTTACGTTTTCCCGGTTGAGGTCCGCGATGGTGAATGAACCTACCAGCAAGGTGTCGCGGTTCATTTCTTCCAGTTCAAAGTCTATGCGTCCTTTGGAATCGGGGTATTGGAAGGCAGTCAGAGGAATTGCGAGGCGATTAAAAGGAATGTCCTTGTTTTCATGGTTGGTTTGCTTTGATGTGAATAGTTGCAAAGATAGTCATTATTTTGATATCCATATCGTGTAAATGCTTAACTTTGCAAAAAGAAAAAGGAGGACGGAACGATGACAGGTGAGACTTATGGTGACAGGTATGTCAATCCCTATACGGATTTCGGTTTCAAGAAGCTATTCGGGACGGAGATGAACAAGGAATTGCTCATCAGTTTCGTCAATAGCCTGCTCTGCGGGCGTGAGGAAATCAAGGATTTGTCCTATCTCAATACGGAACATCTCGGCACGGGGGAGGCAGACCGCCGTGCGGTGTTCGATGTGTATTGCGAGACGGAGAGAGGCGAAAAAGTCCTGGTGGAGATGCAACGCGGCGAACAGCAGTTCTTCAAAGACCGCAGCTTGTATTATGCCACGTTTCCCATCCGCGAACAGGGCAAAAGGGGAGAATGGGACTACCGTCTGAAGGCGGTTTATGTCATCGGCATCCTTAATTTTGTCATGGACGACCGTTCCCCGGAGGATTACCACCATGAAGTGCAGCTCATGGACAAGCAGACGAAGGAAGTGTTCTATGACAAGCTTACCTTTATTTATTTGGAGATGCCGAAGTTCAACAAACGTGAGGACGAGCTTGTGGGCATGTTCGAGAAGTGGTTGTTCGTGCTACGCAATCTTTCCCGCCTGATGGAACGTCCCGTCACATTGCAGGACAGGGTTTTCAAGCGGTTGTTCGAGGCAGCCGAAATCGCAAAATTCAGTCAGACGGAGTATGAGGCATACGAAGATAGTTTGAAAGCGTATCGCGATTGGCAGAATACGATTGCCACTGCTGAATACAAAGGAGTGGAGAGAGGACGTGCCGAAGGACTGGCCGAAGGAGAAAAACGGAAGGCTTTGGAAATCGCCCGCCAAATGAAATCGCGGGGCATTCCGGCAGATGTGGTGGCACAGTGCACGGGACTGGACGTGGAAAACATCGGGCGGTTGTAAGCTATTTATAAAAATAGGAGTGGCATGAAGGAGAATATAGACTGCATATTCGGCTTTCTGAAGGCCGTGGCGGCGCATAACGACCGGGAGTGGTTTGCCGCCCATCGGGCGCAGTACGACGAGGCGCGCGGCTATTTCGAGGAAATGGTGGAGATGGTGATTCACCGCATCGCGCTTTTCGACGACAGTGTGGCGCACCTTTCGGTGAACGATTGCACATACCGTTTCTATCGCGACACGCGTTTTTCGGAGGACAAGTCGCCCTACAAGCGTCATTTCGGCGCATATGTGAACGCGCGGGGCAAGAAGTCGTGGCACAGCGGGTACTATTTGCATATCCAGCCGGGCGGGTGCATGCTGGCTGGCGGGGCGTGGTGTCTGCCTTCGCCCATATTGAAAGCCGTGCGCCAGTCCATCGTGGACGAGATAGACGAATTCCGTGGCATCGTGGAGGCACCGGATTTCAAGACGGCTTTTCCCGTGATTGGCGAGACGCGTCTGAAAACGTTGCCGAAAGGGTTTCCGAAGGATTTTCCTTATCCCCAATACTTGCGTCCGAAAGACTATTCCGTGGCTCATGCCGTGGAGGACGGTTTCTTCCGCGCCCCGGATTGGCTGGATCGCACGGCGGAAGTGTTCGGCCTGATGAAGCCGTTCAACGATTTTGTGAACTATACCATTGACGAGTGTGAATAAACTAAAAGAATAGGAGGAAAAAGAAATGAATGTAGGAGACAAGGCCCCCGAGGTGTTGGGCATGGACGAGAATGGCCGCCAGGTTCGGTTGGAGGATTACCGCGGGCGGAAAGTGGTGCTTTATTTTTATCCCAAGGACAGCACGTCGGGGTGCACGGCCGAGGCCTGCAGCCTTCGGGATAATTACGAAGCCCTGAAGGCGAAAGGTTACGAAGTGGTCGGGGTCAGCATTGATAGCGCGGCCTCGCACCAAAAGTTCATTGCCAAGAACGAGTTGCCCTTTACGCTGATTGCCGACACGGACAAGATGCTGGTCGGCGAGATGGGCGTGTGGGGCGAAAAGAGCATGTGCGGGCGTAAGTACATGGGGACTTTCCGCACGACTTTCATCCTGAACGAGGAAGGGGTGATTGAGAAAATCTTTTCCCCGAAGGAAATCAAGACGAAGACCCACGGCGAACAAATTCTTTCGTTGTGAGGTCGGTTTGATTTGTCCTCCCCTTCTTCTTCTGTGGAAACAAGGAAGAAAGGGAGGATTCTTGGCTATGGCTTAGAAACATTTTCTTATTTCTGCGGCTGCCCGTTCGCGAGATAGTGCCGCGCCACGTCCAGTGCCGTGTGGATGTTGTCGCAAATGTTCTTTTTTCCTAAGATTTCATAGAACCCGCTTTTCTTCAAGGCTTCATGCACTTTGGGGTTGACGCCCGAAAGGATGATGTGTACGCCTTCGCGGTGGCTCATCTCGCACAGGTTCGTCAGGTTGTGGATGCCGGTCGAGTCGATGAACGGCACTTTCCGCATGCGGATGATGCGCACCTTGGGTTGCTCTTTCGTTTGGAGCACGACTTCTTCGAACCGGTTGGCGATGCCGAAGAAGTAAGGGCCGTTGATTTCATACACTTCCGTGTGGTCGGGAATGTGCAGGTGTTCTTCCGCGACGATTGTGCCGTCGGTGTCCGTGGGGACGATTTCATCCCTGAACAGGTTGACTTCCGTGGTTTCCATGACACGTTTGATGAACAGCAGGCAGGCCAGCACGAGGCCGAACTCAATGGCTATCGTGAGGTCGAAAACTACGGTGAGGAAAAAGGTGATGAGCAGGACGGCCACGTCAGCCTTCGGGTTGCGGAGCAACTGGAGGAAAGTGCGCCAACCGCTCATGTTGTAGCTGACGATGACCAGCACACCCGCCAGGCAAGCCATGGGGATGTATTGGGCTAGCGGCATGAGCAGCAGGAAGATGAGCAGCAGCACGACGGCATGCACGATGCCTGCCACAGGGGTGCGTCCGCCGTTGTTGATGTTCGTCATCGTGCGGGCGATGGCTCCCGTGGCCGGGATGCCTCCGAATATGGGCGAGAGGATGTTGGCGATGCCCTGTCCCACCAGTTCTTGGTTGGAGTCGTGATGGTCTCCGATGACCCCGTCGGCCACCGTGGCCGAGAGCAGCGACTCGATGGCGCCCAGCACGGCGATGGTGATGGCGGGCGACACCAGTTGTTTGATGCTTTCCCAATCCAGGTCGGGTACGTTCATGCCCGGAAGTTCGGCTTTGATGAGGAAGCGGTCGCCGATGGTTTCCACTTGCGTGGCGATGCCGTATTGTTTCAGCACATAGACACCGGCCGTCATGACGACGATGGCCAGGAGCGAGCCGGGAATCTTGCGGGTGAGCTTGGGCGAGAGGGCGATGACGGCCACGCTGGCCACGCCCACGCCTGTGGACCACAGGTCAAGGCTTCCGAAATGCCGCGCGTAGGCTATCCACTTTTCGATGAAGTCGGCCGGCACTTCGCCGATGGACAGCCCGAAGAGGTCTTTCACCTGGGTGGTGAAGATGGTCACGGCGATGCCGCTGGTGAAACCCACCACGATGGGGTAGGGGATGTATTTGATGATGGTGCCCAGATGGAACACGCCGAGGAGAATCAGGAACACGCCGGCCAGGATGGTGGCCACGAGCAGGCCCGCTTCGCCGTATTGCTGGATGATGCCATAGACGATAACGATGAACGCGCCTGTCGGCCCGCCGATTTGCACCCGGCTGCCGCCGAAGAGCGACACGGCCAGCCCGGCGATGATGGCTGTGATGATACCTTTTTCGGGAGTCACGCCCGAGGCGATGCCAAAGGCGATGGCCAACGGGAGGGCCACGATGCCCACTATGATGCCGGCCATGATGTCTGCGGTCAGTTTCTCTTTGCTGTAACCTTTCAGGTCAAGGAACAGCTTAGGCTCGAATTTGAATTTTGCCATGATATAAAAGTATTGTGTTTGTGCCCATTTTTGCTTGCGGGCTGCAAAGATAGCCTTTTTGTGCCATAAAAACCAATTATTTGCTAAAAAATGTTTATGTACATGGCTTTTCCTTAGGCGGATTGTCGGAAAATGCAAGACGGGACTGGCACAAAAGCCCCGTAAATCGCCGGAAAGCGGAATTAAAATGTTATCTTTGCGCCTATAATTATTCACTATTAAAAACATTTTACAACCATGTTCGAAGGACAACCAAAAGGTCTTTATGCATTGGCTTTGGCCAATACGGGCGAGCGTTTCGGTTACTACACGATGCTGGCCATTTTCACGTTGTTCTTGCAGGCGAAGTTCGGATATTCCGCCGGCGAGACTTCCACAATTTTTTCCACATTCCTGGCAGCGGTTTATTTCATGCCGTTCATCGGTGGCATCCTGGCCGATAAGTATGGTTTCGGCAAGATGGTGACGCTTGGCGTGTTCATCATGTTTGTGGGCTATCTGTTGTTGGCCATCCCCACGGGGGCGGACGTGGCCGGAAAGGCCATGATGTTTGGTGCGTTGACGTTGATTGCTTGCGGCACAGGATTGTTCAAGGGCAACTTGCAGGTGATGGTAGGTAATCTCTATGACGCGCCGGAGTACAAGGACAAGCGCGACACTGCGTTCAGCCTTTTCTACATGGCCATCAACATCGGTGCGCTTTTTGCTCCGACTGCGGCTACGAAGATGACCAATTATGTGTTGGGCATGCACGGTTTCACGTATAACGCGCAGATTCCGGCTTTGGCCCATCAGTATCTGGACAATGCGGCAGGCATGACGGCGCAGTCGGCATCCACGCTGGAGTCGTTGAAGGCGGCTCAAGGCTTTGCGGGCGACACAGCCACCTTCTGTCAGACCTACATTGAGAAACTCTCTGAGGCTTACAACTATGGTTTTGCTGTGGCTTGCGTTTCGCTCATCGTGTCTATACTTATTTATTATGGGTTCCGCAGCACGTTCAAGCATGCTGACTACAACGCGCAGACGGCTGCGTCCGACGGGCATGTGGCGGCAGAGGAACTGACACCGGCCGAGACACGGCAGCGCATTACAGCCCTTTGTCTCGTGTTCGCTGTGGTGCTGTTCTTCTGGATGGCTTTCCATCAGAACGGTTTGACACTGACTTTCTTTGCGAGAGACTACACGCAGGCTTCGGCTTCCGGTTTGTTGGGCATGACGTTCAATGTGTTCAACCTCGTGTTGTTGGCCATTTTGGTCTATGCCGTGTTTGCGGTGTTCCAAAGTCATACGGGACGGGGCAAGACGGTGGCCGGCGTGGTTTGCTTGGTGGTGCTTGCCGCTTTGGGCGTACAGTATGTGAACCGCGACGAGACGGTAGAGATTCTGCCACAGATATTCCAGCAGTTCAACCCCTTCTTCGTGGTGGCCCTGACACCGGTGTCGCTGGCCATATTCGGGGCGTTGGCCAAGAAGGGCAAGGAACCCTCCGCACCGCGCAAGATAGGTTTGGGCATGCTCATTGCCGCTTGCGGTTTTGCGCTCATGGCTTTCGGTTCTGTGGGTTTGCCCACGCCCGATGCCTTGTCCAAGGGGGCGGATGTGGATTTGGTTTCGCCCAACTTGCTTATTTCAACCTACCTTGTGTTGACGTTCGCCGAGTTGCTGTTGTCGCCCATGGGCATTTCGTTCGTGTCCAAGGTGGCTCCTCCGAAGTATAAGGGCATGATGATGGGCGGTTGGTTCGTGGCCACGGCCATTGGCAACTACATGGTGGCCATCATTGGTTACTTGTGGGGCGGCATTGAGTTGTGGATCGTGTGGAGCGTGCTCATCGTGCTGTGCCTGCTTTCGGCCTTGTTTATCTTCTCTATTATGAAGAAACTGGAAAAAGTGGCCTGACGCGCATAGGCTGAATACCCCGAAAGAAAAAGGCACCCCCGTCGGAAGCATCTTCCCGGGGGTGCCTTTTTCTTTCGGGTCTATCGGTCTTCCCAAATCTCGTCCATGGGTTTGCGCGTCTTGGCGGGGATTTCGGACGAGGCCGGATAGCCTATCGGGATGATGGCCACGGGGTAGAGTTCGGCAGGCAGGTGGAACAGCTCTTGGCAGAGTTGTACCCGGAAGTTGCACACCCAGCAGGTGCCCAGTCCCTGTTCGGCGGCGGCGAGGCAGAGGTGCTCGATGGCGATGGCCAGGTCTATGTCCGCGTGGTTCTTCTCGTCGTAGCGGCGCGTCCAGGCCTCATTGTGGTTTTCGCAGGCCAGCACGTAGGCTGGGGCTTCGCGGAACCATTCGCGGTCATAGCATTGTTGCATGAGCCGGCGGTCTTCCTCCCGCGTGAAGAGGAAGAATTTCCACGGTTGCTTGTTGACGGCCGACGGAGCCAAGCGGGTACACTCTTTGACGTATTCCAACTTTTCGGCCGGAATGGCATCCGGTTTGTAGGCGCGCACGGAGTAGCGCGCTTCGCATAATGATTTGAAGTCCATGTCGCAATGTTTTTTTCAGAGGACAAACTTAACCAAAAAACATGGAAAAACCTTGGCGGGAATGAATATTAACGTATGGAATATTGGGAGCGTCTATTTGGTGTGAGAGGGGCTTCGTGGAGAGTCGTGGCGGTTGCATTTTGTTTTGGATGATAGGAAATAAACCGGTAAAGATTCGTTGGGATTCGGGAAAAACACTATCTTTGTATAGTGTCTCTTCGTTTGGAGCGCAAGCTCGTGGAAGAAATGCTGTGAAATAGAATATGAACCCTAAAAATGAAAAGAGATGATGTTGACTCAATTGACTATTACCGAGATGAAAGCCCCGTTCGTATTGCCTGAATTGCCTTACGGGCCGGATGCGTTGAAGCCTGTGCTGAGCCGGGAAACGTTGGATTACCACCACGGAAAGCATTTGCAGGCTTATGTAAATACGCTGAACACCTTGGTGGAAGGAACGGGATATGCCGGGATGAACCTGGAGGAGATAGTGCGCAAGGCTCCGGTCGGTCCGTTGTTCAATAATGCCGGGCAGGTGCTCAACCATACTTTGTATTTTGAACAGTTCCACACGGTAGGGTCTGAGGGCACGGGCTCACCCAAGGGAAAACTGAAGGATGCCATCCGGGATTTTTTCGGTTCTTTTGAGGGGTTTGCGAAAGAGATGGCTTCGGCTTCTGTCGGTTTGTTTGGTTCCGGATGGGTGTGGCTGGCCCAGGACGGGCAGGGTAGGCTTACCATCGTGCAATGTCCAAATGCGGGAAATCCCGTGACAGAGGGGCTGGTGCCTTTGTTGGGATTCGACGTGTGGGAACACGCTTACTACGTGGATTACCGTAACCGCCGTGCCGACCACATTGCCGCATTGTGGCAGATTGTGGACTGGAGCGTGGTGGCATCCCGGATGAAGTGAGTTCAGGATGGTGGCTAGGCATCAAGCAAGTCCTTGCACATATCCGTACAGGCGGCGGTAGAACGCCGTGCGGCAGAGGGTGCGGCTGTCGCCCACGAGGATGAGTTTCATCCGGGCGCGGGTGATAGCCACGTTCATGCGGCGCAGGTCGTGCAGGAAGCCGATTTGGCCTTCTTCGTTGCTGCGCACCATGCTGACGAGGATGATGTCGCGCTCCTGGCCTTGGAAGCCATCGACGGTGTTCACGCTGATCAGGCTGCGGTAGGGCTTGAAAAATTCATCGCGGCGCAGGAGGGTGCGCAAGATGCGAACCTGTCCCTTGTAGGGCGAGATGATGCCCGTGTCGATGTTTTCGCTTAAGATGCGTTCCTTTCCAATTTTTTGGAAGTAAGCTTTCAGGATGTTCAGCGTGAGCCGTGCTTCTTCGGGGTTGGCGCGGCTGGTGCTGTCGGGGTTTTGCGTCTCGCCGAAGTCGGATTGTGCGGCTGGGGCGTCAAGGAGGTTTTCCGCATCCTTGTTCCCACCGGACAAATAGGGGGTGGTCTGTGACTCGTCGGCCGTGTCAATCCATTCCATCGGACTTTCCCAATCCAAGATGCCACGGTATTTTACTTCCGGTGCACTCTCCACTTTACCGTCGTAGAAGCATTCGCTGGAGAAACGCATGATTTGTTCGTTCATGCGGTATTGGAGGCGCAACAGGCAGACGGCGTCCGGTTGGCTGGCGGCGATGGATTCCATTAGCGTCCGTCCCAATCCGCCCTTCAGGGCTTCCGGGCATTTCACGGTGGGTGGGAGCTGGCGGTGGTCGCCGGCGAGGATGACCCGCCTGGCTTTTTGGATGGCTATCCAGCAGGCGGCTTCAAGGGCTTGGGCGGCTTCGTCGATGAACAAAGTGGAGAATTTCTTTCCCATCAACACGCGGTGGGCGCTCCCTGCCAACGTGCAGGCGATGACCCGTGCGTCGTTGAACAGGCTTTCGTTGATGGCGATTTCCAGTTCGGTGGCCCGGTCGCGCAGCCTGGCTATCTTTTGGTGGAAGGCTTCACGTCCCGACGAGGGACGATGGGTGTACATTTCACGTATGGTCTTGCGGATGGCCCAGAGTTGCGGGTAAGAAGGATGAGCCTCGAAACGCCGTTCGTAGGTGTAGGATAGCATCTTGTCGTTGACACGTGAAGGATTGCCCACGCGCAGCACGGACACGCCGCGGTCGGCCAACTTTTCCGCAATCCAGTCCACGGCCATGTTGCTTTGGGCGCATACCAAGACCTGGCTCTCGCGGTGGAGCGTCTCGTAAATGGCTTCCACGAGGGTGGTGGTCTTGCCTGTGCCCGGCGGCCCGTGCACGACCATTACGTCCTTGGCGCGCAGCACTTCGTTGACGGCGGTTTCCTGTGTGGGGTTCAGCCACGGGAACCGCATAGGCTGGAAGGTCAGTTTTCCGGCCGGCGACGCGCCGCGGAAGATTTCGCGGAGTTCGGCAAGTCGTCCGTGTTTGGCTGCGCTCACCTTGTCCAAGGCTTCGAACATCAGCCGGTAGGTCGTTTCGTCCAAAGCAAGCTGCACACCGACACGTTCCCCTTCGCGCAGTCGGGCCAATGCTTCCGGGTCGGGCAGGGTGATGACCATCAGGTTGCCATTGACGAAACTCACAGTGCCCGTGAAACGGAAGTAATGCAGTTGTCCGCCTTGTCTGTTTTTCCGCAGGTCGCCAGAGGCGTCCTGGGTAAAGAAACAGACTTGTTTGCCCGGTTCGAAGCTATGCTCTTCATCGGTGTATTCCGTACGCTCGGTTTCGATGACCAGTTGGTTGAGTGAGTTGTAATAGCTCTTCCCCAACCTGAGCGGATACCAGCAAAGCCCTTGCCTGATTTTCCGGGCTACGCCGACCGTTTCCGCCTGTTGCCGGAACTGCGCCTTCTCGTATTCATATTCCAGTTCCAGCAACCGGTGTTGCTGTTGCAACCATAAGATGGACGATGCGGGCATGACGGCTTAGTCTTTTGATGCGGTTTGTCGTTGTGCTTCGGCTTTCATGTCGGCCCGGCTCTTGCTTTGCGTCACCAGCCATACGCCTCCGAACACGAGGACAACGGCCAGCCCCTGGCTCCAGCCGAACACGCCCAGCCCTGTGGCCACGCTGACCACACAAGCCACGATGGGTTGCACGTAGTTGTACATGCTCACGATGGTGGGGCGCAGCATTTTCTGACCCGTCATCATCATGATGTAGGCCAAGTAAGTGCCGACGAACACCACAAAGGCGGTTTCCAGCCATGTCGCGACGGCGATGGAAGTCCAAGGCAGCATGGACAGTTCCTTGTAGGTGAAGGGAAGGACGACGATGGTCGCGTAGGTGAACATCCACTTCATGCAAGTGACTACGGTGTATTTCTGGATGAGCTTTTTGAAGATGGTCAGGTAAACGGCGAAGCTGCATTGCGCGGTGAGGCACAACAGGTCGCCCGTCAGTTCGCCGTCTCCAGCTTGTGTGGCATGCCCGTTGCCCATGATGAGCAACAGCGCACCGATGGCCCCGCAGAAGATGCCGAGCACTTTCTTGTTGGTCACCGGCTCTTTGAGGAACAGGGCAGCCAGCACCATGGTGATGATGGGCAGCGTGGTGGTGACGATGCTGGCGTTGACGGGCGAGGTGATGGACAGCCCGATAGTGTAACAGCATTGGTTGAACACGATGGCCAGCATGCCGGCAAAGAAAAAGAGGAGCAGGTCGCGCGGGGCGACCTCTTCCTGTTTGCCTCCCAGCAGGGAGGTGAGCCAAAAGCAGAGGGCGGCCCCAATGACCCGGAAGCTGACCAAGTCCAGCCCGCTGATGCCATGGCTCATGGCATCTTTCCCCAATGGGGCCATCAGCCCCCAAGCCGCGCAAGCCCCGAACATGCAGAGATGCCCGGCCAGATTTTTGTCTTTGTACATTTCGTGATGAACTTATTTTGTGTCTGAAAAACGCTGCAAAGTTACGCTTTTTCTCACACTTTTTAGCATCATTCCGTTGCTTCTTTCCGTGGGAAAAGTTAACTTTGCGTAGTTGGCAGCATGGAGGACACAAGCTATGGAAGAAAAGATTGGCGATTACATACAGCGCATTGAGATAGATTCGCTTTGGAGCGGGCAGAAACACATCGTGTGGGACTTGCACCGGAAGGTGAATATCCTTAGTGGCGTGAACGGCGTGGGGAAAAGTACGATCCTCAACAAGGTGATCCTGAAACTGCTCGAGGCAATGAAGGAGAACTGCCCTGTCAAGCCGGATGTCAAGCTGACTTATTACCCGGAAGATGCCACGACGGTGAGGTTTGATGTCATCCGGAGCTTCGACCGCCCCTTGATACATGGGAATTTGCTGGAGAAACTGGCCGACACCCGGGTGGCCACGGAACTGGACTGGCAACTCTACCAACTCCAGCGTCGTTTCCTGGACTACCAGGTGAACGTGGGCAACCGCATGATTGCCATGCTGACGAGCGGCGACCCGGAAGCCAAGGAGAAGGCGCAACAGGCGGCGCAAGCCCGTGTCCAGTTCCAAGACATGGTGGACGAGTTGTTTAGCGAAACGGGGAAGAAAATCGTACGTACCAGCAATGAGATACAGATGGAACAATTCGGCGAAGTGCTTTCACCTTATAAGTTGTCTTCGGGCGAGAAACAGATGCTGGCCATCCTGCTCACCGTCTTGGTGGAGGACAGGCAACCTTACGTGTTGTTCATGGACGAGCCGGAAGTGAGCCTGCACATCGAGTGGCAACAGAAACTTATCAGCCTGATACGGCAGCTCAACCCGAACGTGCAGATTATCCTGACCACCCATTCGCCAGCCGTCATCATGAACGGCTGGATGGATGCCGTGACGGAAGTGACCGACATCACGCAATAAGTTTCGGAAGGAGGGCTAACGATGGCCAAACGATTGTCTGAAAACCTGACTTCCCTTTATTTGGGGGCGGCACAGAAACTGAAGTCCAAGGCGGCACGAAAGAAAATCGTGGCTTACGTGGAAAGCTATGATGACATTTTCTTTTGGCGCACGGTCTTGGACGAGTTTGAGGACGAACATTGTTATTTTGAAATCATGTTGCCTTCCCGCAGCACGTTGGGCAAAGGGAAAAAGCTTGTGCTGATGAACCGCCTCGGCCCTCAGTTGGGCAATTACATGATTGCCTGTGTCGATGCCGACTATGACTACCTCATGCAGGATGCCACGCAGACTTCGCGGCTGGTCAACCGGAATCCATACGTTTTCCATACGTATGTATATGCCATTGAGAATTACCAATGTTATGCTGAAAGCCTGCACCGCGTGTGCGTGATGGCCACGCTCAATGACCGGCAGGTCGTGGATTTCGAGGGATTTATGCGCGAATATTCCTGTATTATATGGCCGCTGTTTGTCTGGTCTGTGTGGGTGTATCGGAACGACCGTTACCGTGACTTCACGTTGAGCGAATTTGGGACGACCGTTTCATTCAACGAACTCAACGTTTATCATCCGGAACTCACGCTGGACTATGTCCGCCGTAAGGTGAACCGGAAGATGTCGTGGCTGCAACGCCATTTCCCCGAGGCGCGGAAAGGCTATGGGCCGTTGAAAGCGGAACTCTTGCAGTTGGGCGTGACTCCCGAAACGACTTACTTATACATCCAAGGGCATACTTTGTTTGACAACGTGGTGTCTCCCTTGCTCACTCCGGTCTGTATCCTCTTACGTAAGGAACGCGAGCGGGAAATCAAGAAATTGGCTGAACATGAAATCCAGCGGCAGAACGAATTGTCGTGTTACCAGCATAGTCAGAATTCCGTGGAAGAGATGCTGAAGAAGAATGTGGGCTTCAAGAACGCGCCGCCTTACCAGCAACTTCGCCGCGACCTGGCCAAATTGGTGGAAAACGCCAAGTAGCAGACTGTCGGCTGATTAGACGAAGAACTTATCCAATTTCTTGATGAACAGGTTTTGGCAGAAAACGACCACGCTGTCGCCTTCCTGGATTTGTGTCATGCCGTTGACGTGCATGCCTTCACCTTGGCGCACCAGGCCGCCAATGGCCACTCCGGCCGGCAACCCGAGGTCTTTCACCAATTTTTTGGTTACCCGTGCGCCGGGCTTGACTTCGAACTCGGCCACGTCTGCATCGGCCACGGTAAGGCATTTCACGTTGCTGACGTCTGCGTCCAGCATCATTTGGTAAATGTGGCTTGCCGCGATGGTCTTTTTGTTGATGATGGTGCCGATGTCCAGCTTTTCGGCCATGGAGATGTAGTCGAGGTTGTCCACCAAGGCGACTGTCTTGCGCACCCCCATCCGCTTGGCCGTGAGGCAGGCCAGGATGTTGCTTTCGCTTTGTCCGGTCAGGGCGACAAAAGCCTGGGTGTGTTGTATGCCTTCAGTCATGAGCAGCGAAGAGTCGCGGGCATCGCCGTGGATGACCATCACGTCCTTGTTGCCGAGGACTTCGTTCAGTTCGTCACAACGTTGCGGGTCGCTCTCGATGATTTTCACTTCCATGTAGCCCGGCACGTTCAGGGCGGTGTGCATGGCCGTGCGTCCGCCTCCCATGATCATCACATTTTTCACGTCCTCATAATGCTCCTTTCCGACGATTTTGCGGATGTAGGGGATATATTTTTTTGTGGTCATAAAATAGGCTATGTCACCCAACTGGAGCGAGGTTTCCCCGTTGGGGATAATCGTGGTGTCACATCGTTTGATGGCCACGATATGATAGCTGGTGTCTGGCCCGCACAAGGTTTTCAGGGGGATGTTGAGGATTTCCGCCGTTTCGCGCAGCTTGATGCCCAGCATGACGAGTGCCCCGTTGTGCACCTCCCACCATTGTCTCACCCAACTGTGCTTGATGCCTTCGATGATGTCTTTGGCGGCCAAGATTTCAGGGAAGATGAGCGAGTTGATGCCCATGTTCCGGAAAAAGTCCTTGTACTCCGCGTTCAGGTATTCCGCATTGTCGATGCGTGCCACGGTCTTTTTGGCACCGAGAGTGTGGGCCAGCATGCAGCAGGTGATGTTTTTCATCTCGTCGGGCGTGACGGCGATGAACAAATCGGCATGGGCGGCTCCCGCGTCTTTCAGGCCGTGGATGGAGGTGGGTTTGACATTGAGGGTCATGAGATCGACGTGGTCGGCCACTTGTGACAGCTTTTCTTCGCTTTCGTCCACCAACGTGATGTCTTGGTTTTCTTTGGCCAACAGTTGGGCCAAGTGGGTGCCCACGGCGCCGGCACCGGCTATGATGATTTTCATTGTCCTACGTAGTTAAGAAATCATTAAGTTGGGATTGGATGGCATCTGAGTCAATGCCCACGATATGTTGTAACTCCGGGATGGTACCGTGTTCCACGAAGGTGTCCGGCAATCCCAATCTTTTCACGACGGGAGTGAATCCATGGTCGGCCATATATTCCAACACGGCAGAGCCGAGCCCGCCCCGGACAACGCCGTCTTCGAGCGTGATGATTTTGCGGAAACGGGTGCCCACTTCATGGAGCAGTTCCTCGTCTATAGGTTTCAGGAAGCGCATGTCGTAGTGGGCTACGGTGATGTCGTTGCCTTTTTCCTTTTGTCGTTGTTCGAACATGGCGATGGCTTTTGCGGCCATGTTACCGAGCGGCCCCAGCGAAAGCAAGGCGATGTCGTTCCCGTCTTTCAGCCGTTGCCCCTTGCCGACCTTGACGGCCTCGAGCGGGCATTTCCAATCCGTGTGGATGCCCCGGCCGCGTGGATACCGGATGACGAAAGGTCCCATGTCGGGCTGCTGTGCCGTGTACATGAGGCGGCGCAGCTCCCGTTCGTCAATCGGGGACGAGATGGTCAGGTTGGGGATGGGGCGCAGGGCGGCCAGGTCGAAAGCCCCGTGGTGTGTGGGGCCGTCTTCTCCCACCAATCCGGCCCGGTCAAAGCAGAAAATCACATGGAGGCGTTCGATGGCTACATCGTGGATGATGTTGTCGAAAGCCCGTTGGGCAAACGAAGAGTAGATGTTGCAGAACGGGATGAGCCCGTCTTGTGCCATGCCGCCCGAGAAGGTTACGGCATGGCCTTCGGCAATCCCGACGTCGAAGGCGCGGTCGGGCATGGCTTTCATCAGGATGTTCATGGAACAGCCCGATGGCATGGCGGGGGTGACGCCGACGATTCTCGGATTGGCCTGCGCCAGTTCCAGCAGGGTTTCCCCGAAAACGTCTTGATAGCGGGGGGGGAGGTCGCTGGTGTCCGTTTTGATGCGTTCGCCGGTTTCTTTGTCGAACTTTCCGGGAGCGTGCCACACGTCCGCGGCTTTTTCCGCAGGCTTGAATCCTTTTCCTTTCACGGTGTGGATGTGGAACAGTTTCGGGCCTTTCATTTCTTTCAATGCCCTCAGCGTGTGTACCAGTTCAATGACGTTATGACCGTCGCTGGGGCCGAAATAACGAATATTCATGCCTTCGAACATGTTTTGCTGGTTGCTGATAAGCGATTTCAGCGAATTGTTGAAGCGGATGAGGCTCTTGCGGCGTTCCTCGTTGAGCCATCCCCAACGGAACAGTTTCTTTGAGGCGGCAAACCGCAGGTTGTTGTAAAAGTTACTGGTGTGGAGCTGGTGGAAATAGTGGGTCATCCCGCCCACGCTCCGGTCTATGCTCATGTCGTTGTCGTTCAGGATGATGAGGATGTCGTTCGGCGTGGAGGACACATTGTTTAGTCCTTCAAACGCCAATCCCCCGCTCATGGAGCCGTCGCCGATGACGGCCACGATATGGCGGTCGGTTTCCCCTTTGTTGGCTGAAGCCACAGCCATGCCCAAGGCTGCGGAGATGGAATTGGACGCATGCCCGCAGGTGAAAGTGTCGTATTCGCTTTCCGATGGAGAGGGAAAGGGCTTCAAGCCATGCAGTTTCCGGTTTGTGGAAAAGCGGTCGCGTCTTCCCGTCAGGATTTTGTGCCCGTAGGCTTGGTGTCCCACGTCCCACACGATGCGGTCGTAGGGGGTATTATAGACATAATGTAAGGCCACGGTCAGTTCCACTACGCCGAGGCTGGAGGCAAAGTGACCGGGGTTGTCGGCCAGTTCGTCAATGATGTCCTGGCGCAATTCTTTGCACACCTGTGGCAATTGCCCGATGGGCAAACGTCGCAGGTCTGCGGGGTAATTGATTTGAGATAAAAGTCTATATGTATTTTTCTCGTTCATCAGTCGGATTTAGTTTTGCAAAATTAGCATAAATTCGTATATCTTGCGTACTTTTGCAAGAAAAAATGACTTTAAGGAAGTCTGAGGGAAAAAGATGAAGTTTCATACTGTTGTCGCATGCGACATGCCGGGAGTGTCCATTCATCCCGGCCATCGGATAACGTTGTTGGGCTCTTGTTTTGCCGACAATGTGGGGCGGCGCATGGCCGTCTCCGGCTTGGATGTGCATGTCAATCCATTCGGAGTGTTGTATAATCCGGCGAGTATTTCCACGATGTGCATGTCATTGGTGCTGGAGGGGAGCTTCCCGGATGGTTATTTCTTTGAGTCCGGGGGAATGTGGCATTGTTGGTTGACCGACAGTTCGTTTGATGCCGAGAGCCGTGACGTCTGCAGGGCACGGTTGGAGGAGGCACGGCGGAAAGAGTCGGAACGGTTGCGCGTGTTGGATTTTTTGTTCATCACTTTAGGCACGAACCGTTGCTATGAATTGGAGAATGATGGCTTGGTGGTGGGGAACTGCCACAAGCAACCCGGAAGGATGTTCGCTGAAAAACAACTGGACGCGGCTGAGACCGTGGCTGCATTGTCGCAAACGTTGGAAGCGTTGTGGGAAGTGAATCCGGGGTTGCAGGTCATTTTCACCGTAAGCCCTTACCGCTATGCCAAGTACGGTTTCCATGGCAGCCAGTTGGGCAAGGCTGTGTTGCTCTTGGCGGTAGATGCGCTATGCAGCCGTTTCGCGGAGCGTTGCCACTATTTCCCTGCATACGAAATCGTGCTCGACGAGCTGCGCGACTATCGTTTTTATGCCGATGACATGTTGCATCCCTCGGAGTTGGCCGTGTCTTATATTTGGGAACGTTTTTCGGAAGTCTGTTTCCAGCCCGAGACGCGGGCGTTCATGGCCGAATGGGAAGCCGTGGAAAAGGCTTTGGCCCACCGTCCTTTTCATCCGGACAGCGAGGCTTACCGGGATTTCCTGCGTCAAACTATGTTAAAGCTAGACCGACTTACTGAAAAATATCCGAACTTAGCATTGACTTCTGAGTATGAAAGGATGAAAGGTTTGTTAAACGTCTGAAGACTTATGGCTTATACATTAGAAAAAATAGCTTCGTTCATCGGAGCGCATTTGGTGGGACGGGAAGATGCGGAAGTCAATTGGCTGTTGACGGACAGCCGCTCCCTGTGTTTCCCGGAAGACACTTTGTTTTTTGCCTTGGAGACGAGTCGCAACGATGGACATCGTTACATTCCCGACCTTTATCGGCGCGGGGTGCGTTCTTTCGTGGTGCGCCGTTTGCCGCAGGAGATGGCCGTTTATCCCGGTGCCAATTTTTTGCAAGTCGTCAGTCCGCTTAAGGCATTGCAACGTTTGGCCGAACGACATCGTGAGGCTTTCGATATTCCGGTGGTGGGCATTACGGGCAGCAACGGGAAAACCATCGTCAAGGAATGGCTTTATCAGCTGTTGTCACCAGAGAGGGTTGTCACGCGGTCTCCGCGAAGCTATAATTCGCAGATTGGGGTGCCGTTGTCTGTGTGGGGGCTGAACGAACAGAGCGAGGTGGGAGTTTTCGAAGCTGGCATCTCGATGCCCGGCGAGATGGAAGCCCTGCAGTCCATTGTCCAGCCGACGGTGGGCGTGTTCACTTGCTTGGGCGGGGCGCATCAGGAAAATTTCGGCTCGCCTGAACAGAAGTGCATGGAGAAGCTGAAGCTTTTCAAGGATGCGCGGGTGTTGGTCTATTGCATTGATGACCCGTGCGTGGCCGGCTGTGTCAACTTGTCCGCATTCAAAGGCGAATACATGGCGTGGTCCATGACGCGGCGCGATGTGCCGGTGGCCGTGACGGCAGTGGAAAAGGAAGGCGCCTTCGCGCGCGTATCCTATATATATAAGGGGGAAGAGCATGTTTATGCGATTCCGTTCATAGACGATGCTTCGTTGGCCAACTCTGTGTCGTGCCTGTGCGTGTGCCTTTACTTGGGGATGGCGCCGGATGTGGTCGCGCGACGGATGGAGAAGCTGGAGCCGGTGGCCATGCGCTTGGAAGTGATGGAGGGGCGGGCCGGATGTACACTTATCAACGACAGCTACAATTCCGATTTCAATTCGCTTGACATCGCGCTCGACTTCATGAACCGTCGCCCGGAACATGCCGGGCGGAAACGGACGCTTATCTTGAGCGACATCGCGCAGACCGGCGAGGAACCTGTGGACTTTTACGGGCGGGTCGCCCGTTTGGTGGTTTCGCGTGGTGTGGCGAAGTTCATTGGCGTGGGGCCGTCCTTGAAAGCGGCGAGTGAGGCTTTTTCAGATTTGGAAGCTTATTTCTTCGACACGACGGACGACTTGTTGGCCAGCCGTATGCTGGATGGCATGCACGACGAAGTGGTGCTCATCAAGGGCGCGCGTGACTATCGTTTCGACCTGTTAGCTGAACAGCTGGTGTTGAAGGTGCACGAAACGACTTTGGAGGTCAACCTCAACGCCGTGGTGGACAATTTGAATTATTACCGTAGTTTCATGAAGCCGGGGACGAAGATGGTGTGCATGGTGAAGGCATCTGCTTACGGTGCGGGAGCAGTGGAAATCGCCAAGACGTTGCAGGACCAGCGCGTGGACTACCTGGCCGTGGCCGTGGCCGACGAAGGCGTGGATTTGCGCCGGGCGGGCATCACGGCCAACATCATGATTATGAATCCCGAGATGGGGAGTTTCAAGACTCTTTTCGAATACGACTTGGAACCGGAAGTCTATAGCTTCCGCCTGTTGGACGCGTTGGTGCATGCGGCAGAGAAAGAAGGAATCACGCATTTTCCCATCCATGTGAAACTGGACACGGGCATGCACCGTCTCGGCTTTGACCCGCAGAAAGACATGCCGGAACTCGTGGCGCGTCTGAAACGGCAGACGGCCGTGATTCCCCGTTCGGTGTTCTCTCATTTCGTGGGGAGCGACAGCGATGATTTCGACGCGTTTTCTGCCCGGCAATATGCGCTTTTCCTGGAAGGAAGCGCACAGTTGCAGCAGGCTTTCCGCCACAAAATCCTGCGTCACATCTGCAACAGTGCCGGCATTGAGCATTTCCCCGAGCGGCATTTGGACATGGTGCGCCTGGGGTTGGGGTTGTATGGCATCAATTCGCGCAACAACGCCATCCTGCATAACATCAGCACGTTGAAAACCACCATCCTGCAAATCCACAATGTGCCAAAAGAAGAAACGGTGGGCTATAGCCGCAAAGGACATCTGACGCGCGACAGCCGCATCGCCGCCTTGCCTATTGGTTACGCCGACGGGTTAGACCGAAAACTGGGTTGCGGGCATGCCTATTGCCTGGTCAACGGGCGGCGCGCGCCATACGTGGGTAATATTTGCATGGACGTGTGCATGATAGATGTGACCGGCATTGACTGCAAGGAGGGCGACACGGCCATCATCTTTGGCGATGACCTTCCCGTGACGGTGCTGAGCGATGCTGTGGGCACGATTCCCTATGAAATCCTTACGGGTGTCAGTTCAAGGGTTAAGCGGGTATATTTCCAAGGTTGATTTCGGGGCGGTAGGATTTTTGTGGGATTTTTATACTTTGCGTGGTATCATTTTGTGCAAAATGAACAAGTGTGCTTGGTGGGCTCAGCGGAAATCCTATGGGGATAAGATGAGTAAAAGTTAATGAATCCGCAAACGCCCAAAGTCCGCAGTAATGACAATGTCTCCCTGCAAGGGGAAATTATCCGGATTCCGGCGCGGAAGGAAATGCGCCCCCCCTGCGCACATCCTTCCATTGACAAAATAATGCTTTCGGGTGCGCGTTGACAATTTGCTCATTTTCGGCTTCTGAGATTCGCGTATTCGGCTGCCGGGCCGGGACGGCGCGGAAAGAACGCAGCCACACGCGCCATGCGGGAATCAAAATGTCGCGGAATCCCCTCCAAACCTGTCCTTCTGACGGGACACGGGACACTCCCGGCGCAGAAACCCGACCGGCGGGAAAGCCCGCCTGAGGATTCCGCCGACAAAATGACACGGGAAACGTGTCCGGGAAAAAGTTCCAACGGGAAGGAAAAACGCCCCTGAAGCCGCCGCGAAAAAGTTTCTGTACCGGGATTTTTTCGTCCGAGCCCCGAAAATAAAATTCCGAGCCCCGAAAAAAGAATTCCGGGGCTCGGAATTTCGCGTTCCGGCCCCGAAATTTCTCGTCAGACCGCTCCAAAAAAGTAAATGATACTGACAAAACCTTGCGCAGAAGCCCCGTTTTGTGCAAAAAAAATCGCACAAAAATCTGCTATTTGGGCCGGATCTCACAAAAGTCGCGTCACGGAAATCATCCAAAACGGCACAATTTGTCTGTTTTCACAAGCATTTCATGACATCCTGATTTGGTGGGTCAGTTTGTGTTTTTGGGGATTTAACCCTAAATGGAAAAATGAATTGAAGAAATTGAGTGACGTGGAGTTTCTCGCAGATGAATATCCGCAGTCAAAGCCGGCAGGAATGAACTGTCCCGCCTTGCAGGGGGACAAGCCCCGAAGGGGCGGAGGGGAGCTCACACTCACGGGGTCGTAACGACCCTTTTGTGTGCCATGCCTTTTTGTGCCCATATGGGGGATGGGGATACGATAAGCCCGCCTTTTGTGGGAGGCGGGCTTATCGTATGGTTGCAGGGTTATCTCTCGGTCTCGATTTCCACTCCGGCTTCTCTGCAGTCGGCTCCCATGGGCGGGTTTTCCTTGGTTAGGGTCAGGCGGATACGGTTTACGGTGGGAAAGTCGCGGAACACCCGTTCCAGGATACGTCCGGCTACGTGTTCCACGAGTTGGGAAGGAACGGCCATTTCTTCCTTGATGCATTGGAACAAGTCGGCATAGCTTACCGTGCCGTCCAACTTGTCGGTGCGCATTGCCGCGCTGAAATCCGTGTCCACGGCCATGTCCACGTAGAAATAGGCCCCTGTCAGCCGCTCTTGCGGAGCTACGCCGTGGCGGGCATAGACCCGCACACGGCGTAGCAATATGGTTTGTCGCTTGGTTTCCATGGATTATCCGCAACGCGATGCGCCGCAATGTTTGCAAATGAGGCAACCTTCCTGATAGACTAGCGACTCGTGGCCGCAGTTGGGACATTTCATGCCCTTGGCTTCCGTGCCGTCAGAAATGTATTTCTTCAGGGCGCGTTCCACGCCGTTTTTCCATGTGTTGATGCTCTCGCTTTCCAGTTGCAGGGAGCTGACAAGCTTGATGACATGGTCCAACGGCATGCGGTAGCGCAGTACGCCGGAGATGAGTTTGGCATAGTTCCAATATTCCTTGTTGAATTTCTCGGAGAGCCCTTCCACGGTGGTCTTGTATCCCTTTTTGTTTTCGAACTGGAAGTCGTAGCGTTTGTTGCCTTCTTCGTCCACGTTCTTGATGATGCGTCCTTTCATGACGCTCTTGGGGAGCATGATACCCTCGTCGTCATCTTGGATGCCGGTGAAGATTTCGTATGGATAGCCGTTGAGCAGTCCGACGAAAGCCACCCACTTTTCCTTGTTGTTTTGGAAGCGTACCACGTCGCACTCCAACACTTGCGGGCGTTTCTCCACCACTTCCGGCCGTTTGCAAGGGATTTCTTCCGGCTTCTTCTCGTTCTTCATGGCAATCATCACACCCGAGCGTGAACCTTCGCGGTAAATCGTGCAACCTTTGCAGCCCGACCGCCAAGCCTCCACGTAGAGGCGGTTCACCAGCTCCTCGTCCACGTTGTTGGGAAGGTTTACGGTGACGCTGATGCTGTGGTCCACCCATTTCTGTATCGCGCCTTGCATCTTCACCTTCATGAGCCAGTCCACGTCGTTGGCCGTGGCTTTATAATAAGGAGATTTGGCCACCAGCGCGTCGATTTCCTCTTGGGTGTATTTCTTTTGGGTGTCGTAGCCGTTGATTTCCATCCATGTGAGGAACTTGTGGTGATAGACGATGTATTCTTCGAAAGCGTCGCCGGTCTCATCCACAAAGTCGATATGCACTTCGGGGTCGTTGGGGTTCACCTTGCGGCGGCGTTTATAGACGGGCATGAATACCGGTTCGATGCCCGACGTGGTCTGCGTCATCAGGCTTGTGGTGCCAGTGGGAGCGATGGTAAGGCAGGCGATGTTGCGGCGCCCGTATTTCACCATGTTCTCATAAAGTTCCGGGTCGGCTTCACGCAGGCGGTTGATGAAGGGGTTGTTTTTCTCGCGTTCCGCGTCATACACTTCGAACGCACCGCGCTCTTTGGCCATCTGCACGGACGAGCGGTAGGCTTGCAATGCCACTGTCTTGTGGACTTCGACCGCGAAGTCGGTGGCTTCCTGTGTGCCGTAGCGCAGTCCGAGCGCGGCCAGCATGTCGCCTTCGGCTGTGATGCCTACGCCCGTGCGCCGTCCTTGCCCGCTCTTCTTGTAGATTTTCTCCCACAAGTGGCGTTCCGCGCCTTTCACTTCTTCCGATTCCGGGTCGGAGTTGACTTTTTCCAGAATCATCTCGATTTTCTCCAATTCCAAGTCGATGATGTCGTCCATCAAGCGTTGGGCAAGTTGCACGTGTTTCTTGAACAAGTCGAAATCGAAATAAGCTTCCGGCGTGAAGGGGTTGACTACGTATGAATACAGGTTGATGGCCAACAGGCGGCAACTGTCATATGGGCAGAGGGGAATTTCGCCGCAGGGATTCGTGCTGACGGTGCGGAAACCGAGGTCGGCGTAACAATCAGGCACTGATTCGCGCAAGATGGTGTCCCAAAACAACACGCCCGGTTCGGCACTTTTCCATGCGTTATGCACAATTTTGTGCCAAAGTTCCTGTGCGCTGATTTCTTTCGACACCATGGGGTCTGTGCTGTCAATGGGGTATTGCTGCACGTAGGGCTTGTTCTCGATGGCGGCATTCATGAACTCGTCGTCGATTTTCACCGACACGTTGGCTCCTGTCACCTTTCCCTCCGTCATCTTGGCGTCAATGAAGGCTTCTGCGTCGGGATGCTTGATGCTTACGGAAAGCATCAATGCGCCGCGCCGTCCGTCCTGCGCCACTTCGCGGGTGGAGTTGCTGTAGCGTTCCATAAACGGGACAAGGCCGGTGGAGGTCAGGGCCGAGTTCTTCACGGGCGAACCTTTCGGGCGGATATGTGAAAGGTCGTGCCCCACGCCTCCTCTGCGTTTCATTAGTTGCACCTGTTCCTCGTCGATGCGGATGATGCCGCCGTAGGAGTCGGCTTGTCCGTCCAGCCCGATGACGAAGCAATTGGAGAGCGACGCAATTTGGTAGTTGTTGCCGATGCCCGTCATGGGGCTTCCGGCAGGAATGATGTACTTGAAGTGGTCCAGGAGTCCGAAAATTTCTTCGGCAGGGATGGGGTTCTCATACTTGTTCTCAATGCGGGCGATTTCCCTTGCAATGCGCCAATGCATGTCTTCCGGTGACTTCTCGTAGATGTGCCCGTAGGAGTCTTTCATGGAGTATTTGTTTACCCAGACCCTTGCGGCGAGTTCGTCTCCCTTGAAATATTCGAGGGAGGTTCCGAACGCTTCATCGTAGCTGTACGTTTTTTGTTCCACTGCGGTTTGTTTTTTATAGTTGGTTATTGTGATTCCGTCATTTTTTTGTAGAAGCAATGGCGGTCATCTCTTTGCGATGTTGCAAAGCTACGCATGTTTTCTGATATGGCCAAAAGAAAGACTGGAAAAATGGATTGTCGGTGGAAAGTTTTCCGTTTTTAATTACTAAATATCTTGTTATTAACGTGTTATGTTTTTCATGCTTCGCAAAAGTTTTCCGAAATGAGATATTTCTTTCGGGAAAAGTCTTTGGAGATTAACTGATTATGGAAATTTTGTGTATCTTTGCATGAAGTAAAAACCAAACAAAATGATAGATTCACTGAAAACTCGGAGAAGTATCCGCAAGTATGCCGACAAGCCTGTCGGCGAAGACCTGTTGAGGCGGCTGTTGGCTGTGGCCGAACGCACACAGACGATGGGGAACATGCAACTTTACAGTGTCGTGGTGACCCGTGATGCGGAAATGAAGCGGCGTTTGGCACCGGCTCATTTCAACCAGCCGATGGTGACGCAGGCTCCGGTAGTGTTGACGATTTGTGCGGACTTCAACCGCACGGTACGTTGGGCGGAACAGCGGAATGCCGTGCCCGGATATGACAATTTTCTTTCATTCCTGAATGCGGCGACCGATGCGTTGCTGTTCACGCAGACATTCTGCAACTTGGCCGAGGCCGAGGGGCTTGGAATTTGTTATTTGGGCACGACGCTTTACATGCCATCGCAAATCATCGATATCCTGCAATTGCCGCGTCTTGTGATGCCTGTAGCCACGCTTACCGTGGGCTGGCCTGACGAACATCCGGAACAGACCGACCGTTTGCCGCTGGATGCCGTGGTGCACGGAGAAGTTTACCGGGACTATTCACCTGCGGATATAGACCTTTATTATAAGGAAAAGGAAGCGTTGCCCGAGAACCGCCATTTTGTGGAAATCAACCATAAGGAAACGTTGGCTCAAGTGTTCACGGACATCCGTTATAATAAGAAAGACAACGAAACCATGAGCGCAGGTCTGTTGCAGGCTTTGAAGCAGCAGGGATTTTTGGGCTGATAGTTAAAAAAGCAATCCCCCGCGCGGAAGATGGGGGATTGCCTTAGAGTTATCTTTTCTTCAGCAGATTCTCGACTTCTTCCACCTTGGCTTTGAAGGCTTTGTCCACATGTAAGCGGTCGTCAACCATCTTGCAGGAATGCAGCACGGTGGCGTGGTTGCGGTTGCCCACGAGTGCGCCGATACGTGCCGAAGACAGTTTGGTGTATTTTTGTGCCAGGTACATGGCGACCTGCCTCACTTGCACGATGGCTTGTTTCCGGCTTTTGGTGAAGATGTCGTCGCGCTTCACATTAAAATAGTTACAGACTGTGTCGATAATTTGGTCGATAGTGATGGGCTTGTTTTCAGCCTTGACGGCCCGTTTGATGATTTGTTCAGCCAATGGCAGGTCGATGTCACGGTTCCATACCACGGAATAGGCCATCAGCGAGTTGACAACGCCTTCCAGTTCGCGTACACTGTCGTTTACGTTCTCCGACACGTAATCAATGACATCCTCCGGCATCTTAAGGTGGTCGCGCCGCACTTTGCTTTCCAAGATGTCGTGGCGCAATTGCTGGTTGGGTTTTTCAATTTCTGCCAGCAAGCCCCATTTGAACCGGGTCAGCAGGCGTTCTTCCATGCCTTGCAATGCGGTTGGCGGCCGGTCGGAGGTCAGGATGAGTTGCTTTCCGTTTTGGTGCAGGTGGTTGAAAATGTGGAAAAACGTGTTTTGGGTTTTTGTCAGGCTGGCAAATTCTTGCACGTCATCAATGATGAGCACGTCTATTGTCTGGTAGAAATTGATGAAGTCGTTTACTGTGTTTTTCCGCACGGAGTCCGTGTATTGCACTTGGAACAGGTGTGCGGAGACGTATAGCACCCGTTTTTCGGGATGCAGCTCCTTGATTTTCGCGCCGATGGCATTTACCAGATGCGTTTTGCCTACACCTGATGCGCCATAGATGAACAGCGGGTTGAAGGTGGATTGGCGGGGATGTTCTGCAATGGCTTGCCCCACCGAGCGCGGCAACTTGTTGCTTGCGCCTTCGATGAAGTTGTCGAAGCTATAGTTGGGATTCAGTTGCGGGTCAAGCCCTTGTGGCGGGGCCATGCGCACGTTTTGTTGTTTTTTGCCCGTTGCCTCGTCTGTCGTGGGCGCATGTAGGGTCGGAACCGTTTGTTTTGCCGGTTCTATGTTGACTGTGACATGGCTCGTCTGGTCTGTCAGGCTGTACTTCAATTGCGTATGCTCGCCGAACACTCGCCTGGCTGCTTGGTAAATTAGTCCGCCGAAGTGTTCCGAAAGAAACTCATAGAAGTATTTGCTTGGCAGTCCGAACGTCAGTGTCTGCTTGTCGTATGCAATGATTTGAATGGGTTCAAACCATGTTTCATATTCCTTTTTGCTTATCTGTCCCCGAATGAGTTGCAGACAACTCTCCCATCGCGTTTGAGCTGACCCTTCCATTTCGATACTTGTTTCGTCCTTGTGAAAAATCCCTTGCTTCTACGTTGCAAATTTCGGAATATTCTGCGATAAAAACAAGAGCCCGTCGGCCGTTGAAAGTGGCCGGCGGGCTTAATTTCCTTGTATTCAGCGGAGAAAAAAATAAAAAATAATGATGTCTTTCTTCGCTTAGTTTTTGCGCCCGAAGAGCGAGAAATGGACGTAACGTTTGGGATTTTCTTTCAGGTCGATGAGCAGGTTGTTCGCGCTTCCTGCCGTGTTGCTCAAGTTGTTGTAGAGCGTGCTGTCGTTGAGCAACAAGCCCAATGTGTTGTCGTTCCTGTTCAACTTCTCGGTCATGAGTTGCACGTAGTTCAGTGTGGTATCCACTTTTGCGAGCGTCCCTTGCAGGTCGAGCTGGTTCATGTTGTCCGTTAGCGTGATGACGTTGTCGCCGATTTGGTTGATTTTTCCCGTGAGTTCCGGCATGTCGTGGCGCAACAGGGCATTGAGCTGACGGCTGCTTGCATTCAGGTTGACCGTGATTTCGTTGGCGTTGGCCATGATGGCGGGCAGGTTGGGATTGGCCGCGAGTGTGTTGAGCGTGGATATCAGCGTGTCCACCTTGCTCATGATTTGTTCGACTTGGGGCAACATGGCTTCCGCTTTGTCCATCAGGCCGTCTGTGTCTGAGCCTTTGAGGGTATCGCCAGGCGCGTAACACTCTTGTATTTCTGTAGGAAGGGTCAGGTGCAAGTCGCAACCGCCGAGCATGGCGGTCACAAGCTTTGCTTCGGTGCCTTTAGGCAGCCGCATACCGTCATCTACGTTGATTTCCACCACCACGTGCCCTGGGTTTTGGTAATTGTATTGGATGTTGTGTACGACGCCTATTTTATATCCGTTGGCATACACCGGGCCGGACTTGGCCAGCCCTTTGATGTCTGCAAATTCGATGTAGTAAGAATTGCTCGGTTTGAACAAGTTGATGCCTTTCAGAAAGTTTAGCCCGATAAAGAGCGCGGCGATGGCGATGATGCCGGTGAGGCCGATTTTGACCTCTTTCGTGAAATATTTCATAAGTTCTTCGACTTTTATTGTTTCTTTTTAAATTCGGAAATGGCCTCGTTGAGCGGCATTTTCTGGCCTGCTTTGAAGGCCACGATGAACGCGCCTTCGAAATCATCTCTTACCCGTTCGCGCATCCTGACGGCTTCCCGGTAGTCGGTTGTTTCCCCGTAAGTGTATTTGTAATACGAGCCTTCCTTGTAGAAGTCTATCGGGGACAGGCCTTTGAAACGGGTGCTGCCTGTGGGGATTTGCCGGGTGGTGGCGATGAGTTGCACCTTGAACACGGGACGGTTTTCTTCTTGTGCGTCAGAGGCTGGTGCGGAAACGGGATGCCCACCTTCTTCGGCTTGTTTTTCCGCCGTCAGCAAGGTAATATCGCTTTCTGCCGCATTTTCCGTGGCTGCCGTCTCGTCGGGCTGCGCTTCCGCGCGTTGGCCTTTCGTGTGCTGCCGCTTGTAATTCACGAATGCGTTATAGATGCTCTGGCTCATTTTCCGGATGCCGTTTTGCGAATTGAGGAAAGCTTCCTCGTCGTGGGTGGAAATATATCCCAATTCGATGAGTACGCTAGGCATTCCGGTTTCTCTCAGAACGAGGAATCCCGCCTGGTGTACTCCTTTGTCTTTCCGTCCGCCGGTGGTGCGGAACTCTTTTTGCACCATTTGTGCGAACTCCACGCTTTGGGCCATGTATTGGTCTTGCATCAGTTCGAAGATGATATAGCTTTCCGATGATTTCGGGTCAAAACCCTGATAGCGTTGTTGGTAGTTTTCCTCCACCAAGATGACAGAGTTTTCCCGTTTGGCCACTTCCAGATTCTCGTCAGCCCGTGCCATACCGAGGGTGTAGGTTTCAGCTCCGCGTCCGATAGCTTTTCCGGGAAGGGAATTGGTGTGTATGGAGACAAACAGGTCGGCATGTGCGTTGTTGGCGATTTCCGCCCTCCGTCCCAGCGGGACGAACACGTCGGTTTTGCGGGTGTATATCACTTTCACGTCAGGGCAATGTTGTTCCACCAGTTTCCCAAAAGCTTTGGCCACGGAAAGGTTAATGCTTTTTTCGCGCGAGAAACGGCCTATCGCTCCCGGGTCGCGTCCGCCGTGTCCGGCGTCAATGACCAGCGTGAATTTGTTGTTGGTGGCTTGGGTCGTCATCGCCTGTGCTACTTCCCCCCATACGAGACATGTTATGAGTGTTAACGTGAGGGTGAAAATCCGTTTTATGGTTTTGTTACCTTCCATTTTCATGCAAATATAATGGATTTTCAGTTACAAATTGCTTTTTCCCGGGGCTTTTCTGTGAGTGGGGTTTAAGATTTTAATAGATTTTATCAGTCTGTCATGCGATGTTCTTTTCAGTTTTTTCTAATTTTGTAAATGTGAAAAAATGACAAACAATGAAAAACGGTTGGAAAACAGTCTTATTTTGTGGATTGCTTTTGTACATGGCATGTGTCATTTCTTCGGTTGCGGCGCAGGGCAAGCCACGTGTGGGGGCAGGGGTGTCTGATGGAAACGCCGGTGAACGGCTTGGCCGGGGGGTGGTGGCTGTCCGCCTTTCGCCGGATACGGTACTGGTCGGTTGGCGTTATTTGTCGGCCGACCCGTTGCGGGTGGCTTTTAACGTTTATCGCGACGGACGGTTGCTCACACCGCAGCCGGTGGCGGTTTCCACGCAATTTTATGACCGTAATCCTTCGCGGACGGCAGCCCGTTATGAGGTGTGCCCGGTCGTGGATGGAAAGGAAGTGGGGCTGGCGCGGGGATTTTTCGAATTGCCGGCTGATGCGCCGTGTGGGTATGTGGAGATACCTTTGCAACAACCTGAGCCACAAACAATGCCGGATGGAGAACGGTGTACGTACGTGGCATCGGATGCTTCTGCGGCCGACTTGGATGGCGACGGGGAAATGGAAATCGTGCTGAAATGGGACCCCACGAATGCCAAGGATAATTCGCAAAGCGGCTTTACGGGAACTGTTTTTTTGGATGCCTATAAATTGGATGGACGGAGAATGTGGCGCATTGACTTGGGGCGTAACATCCGTGCCGGAGCGCATTACACGCAATTCATGGCCTATGACTTGGACGGCGACGGACGGGCCGAAGTGACGGCCAAAACAGCAGACGGCACAGTGGACGGGTGCGGCACGGTGGTAGGCAATGCTGGGGCGGACTACCGGGTGGGCGTAGGTGATACACTGGCCGGACGGAAAGGCTATGTGGCTTCGGGGCCTGAGTTTCTTACCGTGTTCAGCGGAGAGACGGGCGCGGCTCTATATACGACAGGTTATGTGCCTCCGCGTGGACGTGTGGAGGACTGGGGCGACAATTATGCCAACCGCAGCGAACGTTACTTGGCGGCTGTGGCTTTTTTGGACGGACGCAGGCCGAGCCTCGTGATGTGCCGTGGATACTATACGCGCACTGTGTTGGCCGCTTTCGACTGGGACGGGAAACAGTTGAGACACCGTTGGGTGTTTGACACGGATTCCACCCGTTGGGCTTCCTACGCCGGGCAAGGCAACCACAATTTGCGTGTGGCGGATGTGGATGGTGACGGATGCGATGAGATTACCTATGGCTCTTGTGCCATCGACCACGATGGCACGGGGTTGTACAATACAGGCATGGGGCATGGCGATGCGCTTCATCTGACGGCTTTCGATCCTGCGTCGGAACGTCTTCAGGTGTGGGACTGTCATGAGAACCGTCGTGATGGGACTGATTTTCGCGATGCGGCTACGGGGAAAGTCATTTTCCAGATTCCTTCGGGAAAAGACGTGGGACGTTGTATGGCAGCCGACATTGACCCCACGAATTACGGCATGGAGATGTGGTCGTCTGCTTCGGGCGGCATCCGGAACATCAAGGGCGAAGTGATATGTGCCGCGCCCAAGGGGCTTCCGGTGAACATGGCCGTGTGGTGGGATGGTGACCTGCTTCGTGAGATGCTAGACCACGAGACGGTGAGCAAGTATGATTGGACTACGCAGGAATGCCGCCCTTTGGCGCGTTTTGAGGGTTGCCGTTTCAACAACGGTTCGAAGAGCAATCCCTGCCTGCAGGCCGACATTTTGGGCGACTGGCGTGAAGAGGTTGTGACGCGCACGGAGGACAGCCGTGCCTTGCGCATTTACGTTTCACCTTTTCCCACGGCTTATCGTTTCCACACGTTTCTTGAAGACCGTCCCTATCGGCTCAGTGTGGCCATGCAAAACGTGGCCTATAATCAGCCCACGCAGCCCGGCTTTTATTTCGGGGCGGATCTCGAAGGCGATGGAAAGCTTTTCCGTGGCTATCAGTTTGACAAATAGAAAAACACCTTATATAATATAAATGACGGATTCATGAAGAAAAGTTTTTGGGCGGCTTTGATTACGGCCGCGATGATGCCGGCCTTTGCTGCCGGGCAGACAACGGAGAAGGTCGTAACCAGTCCCGACGGGCAGACGTTCTTGAAAGTGGGACTGAAGGATGGCCGTGCTTACTATGAAGCCGGCTATTATGTGTCGGATGACGGTGGAAAGAACCACGAAATGACGCTCGTGGAGGAGTCGCCTCTCGGGTTGGTGGCTAATTTCGGTGATTTCAGCCGGGGATTGGCTTGGGTGTCGGACAGCACGGCTTCGCGTGACATCTGTTATGACCTGAGTCGTAGCAAGACAAGCCGGGTGGACAAAAAGGCGAACACATTCACCGTGCGGCTTTCCAACGCGCAGAAGCAGCGGATGGACGTGGAGTTCGTGGTCGAGGACGAGAACATCGCTTTCCGTTATTTCTTGCCCAAGGCCGGCGAGACGGGCAGTGTGCGCGTGATGTCCGAGGCCACTGGTTTCCGTTTCCCTGAACGCACGACTACGTTCCTCACACCGCAGAGCGACGCCATGATTGGATGGAAGCGCACAAAGCCCAGCTACGAGGAAGTTTATAAGGCTGATGCGCCGATGAGCGAGCGTTCCCAATATGGACATGGCTACACCTTCCCCGGGCTGTTCCGCGTGGGTGATGACGGTTGGGTGCTGGTGAGCGAGACCGGGGTGGACAGCCGTTATTGCGGTTCGCACCTGAGCGATGCGCAAGACGGACTTTACACAATTGCTTTTCCCATGCCGGAGGAAAACAATGGCAATGGTACGGTAGAACCTGCGTTTTCCTTGCCTGGACATACGCCTTGGCGCACGTTGACGCTGGGGCGTACGCTGGAGCCTGTAGTGGAGACCACCATTCCTTGGGACGTGGTGGAACCGCGCTTCGAAACCACGCACCAGTACAAAGGAGGGCGTGGTACGTGGAGCTGGATTCTGTGGCAGGACGCCAGCATCAACTACGACGACCAAGTGCGTTTCATCGACTTGGCTTCCGCGATGGGCTATGAATATACGTTGGTGGACAATTGGTGGGACACTTATATCGGCCATGAGCGTATGGAGGAGCTCATCCGTTATGCCCGCGGCAAGAACGTGGAACTTTTCCTGTGGTATAGTTCGAGCGGTTATTGGAATGATATTGAACAGGGGCCCATTAATATCATGTTCGACCCTATCACCCGCAAGAAGGAGATGCGCTGGCTGCAGCAACAGGGCGTGAAGGGCCTGAAAATAGACTTTTTCGGCGGCGACAAACAGGAAACGATGCGCCTTTACGAGGCTATCCTGAGTGACGCCGACGACCACGGGCTGATGGTCATCTTCCACGGTTGCACTCTGCCGCGCGGTTGGGAACGCATGTATCCTAATTATGTGGGCAGTGAAGCCGTGCTGGCTTCCGAGAACCTCGTGTTCGGGCAGGATTTTTGCGACAACGAGGCTTTCAATGCCTGCCTGCACCCATTCATCCGTAATACGGTGGGTTGCATGGAATTTGGCGGCACGGTGCTCAACAAGCGTCTGAACCGGGGCAACGACGGTGGCACGACACGTGTGGCCACCGACATCTTCGAGTTGGCCACGGCGGTGGCGTTCCAAAATCCTGTGCAGAACTTTGCCCTCACGCCTAACAACCTGACGGAACAGCCAGCCTTCGAGATGGATTTCATGAAGGCTGTGCCCACGGAGTGGGACGAGGTGCAGTTCGTTGATGGCTACCCCGGCCGTTATGTGGTCTTGGCTCGTCGTCATGGACAGGAATGGTATGTGGCTGCGTTGAATGCCGGCAAGGAGACGCTCAAGTTGAAGGTGGATTTGCCTATGTTGGCCGGTGCCAAGGTGTCTTATTACCATGACGGCAAGGATGGCCGGACACCGCAAGTGGAAGAAGAAAAAGTGGGCAAGGACGGCGGGTTTAAGTTGACGCTTGCGCCCGATGGCGGTGCCATATTGACCGGCAAGGCGAAATAGCACATCTCCTGATGCAGGAATAGCAGCAACGCGCAGTCTGTGTGTCCGTGTTGGCCGATAGCATGGTGGTATGTTATTGCGGGCGGACGCGTGGATTGTGCGTTGCTGTAAATTTCGTGAAAGGAGAAGATGAAAGTGTCTTTGGTGTTTTGATTGGCTTTTTGCAGATTTTCCAAATACTTTCTTGTGCGTTCGTTGTAGGAATCTCATTTTTTGTTTATCTTTGAATATTAGAAACTGGCTGCGGCCCGCATGAAAGGAGGGTACTATGAATTTGAAGGTGCGTTTGACGGTGATGAATTTCTTGGAGTATGCCGTGTGGGGGGCATATCTCACTTCGATGGGAAGTTATCTGGTGAAAATCGGGATGGCCGAAAATATCGGGTGGTTCTATTCCGTACAGGGGTTCGTGTCGCTGTTCATGCCCGCGCTGATAGGTATCGTGGCCGACCGCTGGCTGCAGGGCCAGAAAGCCTTGAGCCTGTGCCATCTGTTGGCGGGCGTGTTCATGCTAAGTGCGTCGGTTTATGGTTTCGAGGCCGGTGCGGATGCGTCTTTCTCTAGTTTATATTCGCTTTATGCCTTGAGCGTGGCGTTTTTCATGCCGACCATCGCCTTGGCCAATTCAGTGGCCTATTCCGCATTGGAGGGTGCGGGGCTGGACACGGTAAAGGATTTTCCACCCATCCGGGTGTTCGGCACGATAGGTTTCATCTGCTCCATGTGGGTGGTTGATTTGGGCGGCATGCAGGAGAATGCGGGGCAGTTCGCCTTCTCCGGCGCGTTGAGTTTGGTGCTGGCCGCGTATGCCCTTACGTTGCCGGCTTGTCCGGTGAGCCACGCTTCGCAACGCAAGAGTGTGGCTGAGGCGTTAGGCTTGCGGGCTTTCGCGCTTTTCAGGCAACGGCGCATGGCCTTGTTTTTCATCTTTTCCATGTGTCTCGGCATTTGCCTGCAGATTACGAACGGTTTTGCCAGCCCGTTTATCTTCTCTTTTGGTGACATTCCTGAGTATGCGGACACGTTTGGTGTGCAGCATGCCAACATCTTGATATCTTTCTCCCAAATCAGCGAGACATGCTGCATCCTGCTCATCCCCTTTTTCCTGAGCCGTTTTGGCATCAAGCGGGTGATGCTCATCGCCATGATGGCCTGGGTGTTCCGCTTCGGTTTTTTTGCCGTGGGGAATCCCGGCGGTGGGGTTTGGCTGTTCGTGTTGTCCATGTTGGTCTATGGTGTGGCTTTCGACTTTTTCAATATTTCCGGCTCGCTGTTCGTGGACAAGGAGACGGACGCGGGCATCCGCAGCAGCGCGCAAGGGTTGTTCATGATGATGACCAACGGTTTCGGGGCCACTGTGGGGACGCTTTCCGCCCAGGCTGTCATCAACCATTTTGTGTACGACTTGCCGGCCACGGCCACAGGGCACGAGGTCATTGCGGGTTGGAACACTTGTTGGTATATCTTCGCGGGTTATGCGTTGGCCGTAG
Organism: uncultured Paraprevotella sp.; assembly: GCA_944319925.1. Classification (GTDB taxonomy): domain Bacteria; phylum Bacteroidota; class Bacteroidia; order Bacteroidales; family Bacteroidaceae; genus Paraprevotella. The sequence continues at coordinate 16,232 of CALUFQ010000007.1, read as the reverse complement.
CCATATTGTTTGCGTTTTTTTTCAAATATGAGCATGTGCCGAAAGGAGGTGGCGAAGCATCATGAGCGAGTCGGTGAAAGAGTTGCGGGTGCAGACCGTGTCGAAATGCACGAAAGATGGTGCGGCTTATATGGCTATCCTGCGTGAACGGGACGGGAAACGCATCCTGCCGGTTCTTATGGAGCGGAGCGAGGCCTTTCAGTTGTTGATGAAGATGAAAGGCATGAAAGACTTGTCGTTGCCTTCGACGATGGCCGACATCATGAAGGCGGCTTTCCTGCAATGTGGCATGGACGTGGAGGAGGTGCGCATCGCTGCCGTGCAGGCGGGGGTGACCTATTGCCATCTTTTGTATAGGGAGCGGAGCGTTTACCACATGGTGCGCTACTGCAAGGCACCCGACTGCCTGATTTTGGCTTACACGTTTGATTGTCCGATTACCATTAACGAGTCGTTGCTGGAGCATCAGTACATGCGCGAAGTGGGAGACGGCACTTATTCCATTCCCGTCAACTCCGTGAACCTCGAAGCCTTGGAAGAGGCGTTGAAACGGGCAGTGGAAGAAGAGAATTACGAGCTGGCTTCGCAATTGCGCGACGAAATAGAGCGAAGAAAATGAAGGAAATCCGATATTTTTATGCGCCGGACTTGGACGGGAGCGATGAACTTCCGGCTGATGAGGCGGCGCATTGTCTGCGCGTGTTGCGCTTGCAGGCGGGTGACGAAATATGGGTGACGGACGGGAAAGGACGTTGTTGCCGTGCGGAAATTGTGGCAGGTAGTGGGAAGCGTTGCCGTTTCTGTGTCGTGGAGGAAGAGCCGTTGCCGCGCGAATGGACAGGATGCCTGCGTCTGGCCGTGGCACCCACTAAAAACATGGACCGGATGGAATGGCTGGCCGAGAAGGCCACGGAAATAGGGTTCGACGAACTGACGTTCCTTAGCTGCCGTTTCTCCGAGCGCAAGGTGGTGAAGACGGAGCGGATAGACAAAATCCTTGTGGCGGCCATGAAGCAGAGTCACAAGGCTTTCAAACCGAAGTTGAACGACATGGAAGATTTCCGTCGTTTCGTGGCGCGTGATTTTCCGGGACAGAAATTCATTGCCCATTGCTATGACGAGGCCGACATTGACGGGAAGGACGCGGGAAAGCTGGCTGTGGACGACGGGAAACCGTTTCTGCTCGACGTGTTGGACGCATCTCAGGACGCGTTGGTGATGATAGGCCCCGAGGGGGATTTCAGCGTGGATGAAGTGCGTTTGGCCATAAAGCACGGTTTCCGGCCCGTAAGTCTTGGGCGAAGCCGCTTGCGCACCGAAACGGCAGCCTTGGTGGCTGTCCATCTGATGTACATCAGCCATGCGAGATAAGGACATATATAATATAATAATAAGATGAAGAGAAAAACGTGGATCGGGGTGTTGTGTGTGGCCGTGGTATGCGCCGTGGCTTATTTTTGTTACCGGGCATGGTTTTCAGACAGCTATTTGCAAGCTTTGCCTTCGCGCCCGAAGGTGTTGATGGCTGTGGACTGGCCGAAGTTGGCCGATGAGTCGGGACTGGGCATGGACGGCCTGTCCGGTTTGTACCCAGGACAAAAAGAATTGCCCCAAGGCATCGATTGGTCGAAAAAAACATATTTGTTCGTGTCGGCCAAGGATTACGCGGGATTGTTGGCTTCCGTGTCCGACGCGGAGAAACTGGCCGCATGGTTCGACGAAGCCGCCGCAGATGGAAAATGCAGTGTGCCGGAGGAGCGTAATGGCCGCTATTGGACGGTGTGGGGCGGCAGTTGGATGGTCGGGTTCGACGACCGTGCCTTGTTGGCCATCGGCCCCGGACTGTCAGCCGAGATGGACGTGTTGCGTCAGGAGGTGACGGTTTGCTTGCGGCAGGAAAAGGATGAAAGCGGCATGGTTTCTTCTTTGTTTGCCGATGTCGATGGAGAGGATTCAGCTTGTCGGTTGGTTGCACAATTGGATGTGTTGTCTGCGCTCTATGGCGAGGATTTCATGCGTGGGTTGCCGGAACATGCCAATTTGAGTGATGTGAACGTGGTAGCCGGGCTGAACCTTATGGCAAACGGTTTCACTTTGGACGCGGAAATCCGTTCGGAGAATCCCGAAATCAATGCTTATTTCGAACAGTTGGCCGTCTTGGGCGGGAAAATCGATGGTGATTATGCGGCAGACGTGCCCGCAAGTGCTTTGGGTTGGTGCTGCATGAACGTAGATGGCGACAAGTTGCTGGAACAGTTGCGCAGGAATCCGGCAGTGCGCACTTTTTTGTTGGGCTTGAACATGGGAGTGGATGCCGACCTGATGCTCGGAAGCATTAGAGGTGATTTGGCAGTAACAATTTATCCCTCGGTGATGTCGGGTGCAGGCTTCCTGTTGAAAGCCCGTTTGGAAGATAAGGATTTCTTGAAAGAAGCGCCTTATTGGAGAGAAAGTGCGGCTAGGAGCGGATTAGCCTTCAAGGATTTTGGTGACAACCGTTTCTTCATCGCTACTCCTGGCATGCGGGCTTATTTTGGAGTGGAGGACAAGACGCTTTACGTGACCCCGAATGAAGGACTTTCGACCCAAGTCAACGGCTCAAAGACACAAACCCTTTCCGGATGGGAAAAAGAGATAAAGGGAAGCCGTTTCTTCCTGTGGTGCAACTTGGCACAGTTGCGGAACGTGGCAGGCTGGCCCGCCGGCTTGGATTTGTTCGGCGACTTGGTGCTGCGTTCGTCCGATGCCCGTCATTTCACATTAGACATGCGGGGCACGGAAGGGCGGAATGTGTGGAAAGAATTATTGGAATAGATGGATAAGATAGAATTGAAGAACACGTTGCCCATGGTGTTTGCCTTGCGTGACGATATCGAGAGCGACGTGTGGCATAAGGACGTGACGTTCGAGCGTGGCCACGTCTATTTGGTGGAAGCCGATTCCGGCACGGGGAAATCCTCGTTGTGTAGCTACCTCGTGGGGTACCGTGACGATTACCAGGGCATCATTTGTTTTGACGGGCAAAACATCCGTAACAACCGGGTGAAGGATTGGGTGGAAATCCGCAAACGTTCGCTGGGTTACCTGTTCCAGGAGCTCAGGCTCTTTCCCGAACTGACGGCCTACGAGAACGTGGCCATCAAGAACAACCTGACGGGATTCAAGAAACGGAAACAGATTGAAGAATGGTTCGGCGCGTTGGGCATCGGGGACAAGATGCACGAGAAGGTCGGGCGGATGAGTTTCGGGCAGAGGCAGCGCGTTGCCATGATGCGGGCGTTGGCGCAGCCTTTCGACTTCCTGCTGGCCGATGAGCCGGTGAGCCACTTGGATGACGAGAACGGCCGAGTGATGGGCGAAATCATGATGGATGAGGTGCGCCGGCAGGGCGCAGGGGTCATCGTGACCAGTATCGGCAAACGGATGATGTTGGACTACGAAAAAATATTCAGGCTATGACATTGGTGTGGAAACTCCTGCGCCGGCATCTCAGCCTTCCGCAGTTGGCCGGTTTCTTTTTGGCCAACCTGTTGGGAATGCTCATCGTGCTGCTCGGCATACAGTTTTATTTTGATGTGGCTCCGGCTTTTTCGGGGAACGACAGTTTCCTGAAAGGTGATTATATCGTGGTGTCCAAGCGCATCGGCGTGGTGAGCGCGATGAGTGGGCAGAACAGCGCGTTTTCCCGTGCGGATATCGACGAAATCCGTGCCCAGGGCTTTTGCAAAAGCGTGGGTGCCTTCACGGCCAGCCAGTACGACGTGAGTGCGAGCATGGGTGTCGAGGGCATGGGCTACATGAGCACGGAATTGTTTTTCGAGTCCGTGCCCGACCGTTATGTGGATACGAATTCGAAGGAGTGGAAGTTTGAGGAAGGCGACCGAGTGGTTCCCATCATTCTTCCGCGCAGCTACTTGGCCATTTATAACTTCGGCTTTTCGCAGAGCCGTTCGTTGCCCAAGTTGTCCGAAGGCGTTGTGGGCATGTTGGAGTTGAACGTGAGGTTGAGGGGGCGCAATGGGAAGGAAGGCGTAATGAAAGGTAAAATCGTGGGTTTCACCGACCGGCTGAACACGATTCTTGTGCCGGAAAGTTTCATGGACTGGAGCAACGCGGAGTATGCTCCCGATGCCGGCGTGGCTCCTACGCGCCTGATCGTGGAAGTCAATAATCCGGCAGACGATGCCATCGCCCGTTTCCTGCAACAGAAAGGCTACGACACGGAGGCCGACAAGTTGGACGCGGGGAAGACGACTTACTTCCTGCGCGTGGTGTCGGGAATCGTCATGGGCGTGGGACTGCTCATCAGCCTGCTTTCTTTCTACATCCTGATGTTGAGCATTTATCTGCTGGTGCAGAAGAACACGACCAAGATGGAGAACCTGTTGCTCATTGGTTACAGTCCGTGGAGGGTGAGCTTGCCCTACGAGGTGCTGGCCGTGGGGCTCAACGTGCTGGTGTTGGTGATTTCCCTTGGTCTCGTGTCGTTGCTGAGGGGGTACTATTTGGACACGTTGGCTTTGCTTTTCCCGCAAATCGAAGGAGCGGGGATGTGGCCGGCCTGCGCTTTGGGCATTGTGTTGTGTTTGGTTGTCAGTGTGCTCAACGTGTGTGCCATCCAGGCCAAAGTGCTGTCTATTTGGAAACATAAAGGATGAGGGTGCGCAGCATGGAACGTTTGATAGGGTTGTATGAAACATGGGCCGGGAACCGGCCCGCCAAGGTTGAGGCTTTGCCGGGAGCCGGGAGCAACCGTGCTTATTATCGCATGGCGGCGGCCGATGGTTCTACCATTGTGGGCGTAGTCGGCACGTCGCGTGACGAGAACGAGGCTTTCATTTATCTTTCGGGACATTTCGCGGAATGCGGTTTGCCGGTGCCCCGTGTGTGTGCCGTGTCGCCCGACCGCTTGTGTTATTTGCAGACCGACTTGGGGAGCAGGAGCCTTTTCGATGCCCTTGCCGGAGGGCGCGGGCGTGGCGGTGATTATTCCGAGGCCGAGAAAGAGTTGTTGCGCCGCACGATGGAGGCACTCCCGGCGATACAGGTGGCAGGAGCGCGCGGGCTGGATTTCAGCCGTTGTTACCCGCAGGCTGAGATGGACCGGACGAGTGTGTTTTTCGACCTGAACTATTTCAAGTATTGTTTTCTGAAAGCTACGGGGCTGGATTTCCATGAGCTGAAACTGGAGGAGGATTTCCGCCGCATGGCTACCGACTTGTTGGCCGAATGCGGCCACACGTTTCTTTACCGCGACTTCCAAGCCCGCAATGTCATGCTGGATGCGGAAGGTCGTCCTTGGTTTATAGACTTCCAAGGCGGTCGGCGTGGCCCGTTGGAGTACGATGTGGCCAGCTTTCTTTGGCAGGCTTCAGCCCGCTATCCCGGCATGTTGCGCGAAGAGTTGGTCGAAACCTATCTTGCGGCATTGCGCCAATACGTGGAAATAGATGAGGCGCATTTCCGCCGCCGCTTGAAGTTGTTCGTGCTTTTCCGCATCCTGCAAGTGTTGGGGGCGTATGGCTTCCGCGGCTATTTTGAGCGGAAAAGGCATTTCTTGGACAGTATCGCGCCGGCCATCCGGAATCTCAGGGCGGTGTTGGCGGACGGGGGTTGCCCGTATCCTTATTTATATGACGTGCTGAGCCGCTTGACGGAGCTTCCGCGTTTTACCATACAGGAAAACGCGGAAGGGAAAGACGGGATGCCGTCCCGTTCGGCTTACGACGGGCGTGGCTCTTTGGTCGTGCGGGTTTTCAGTTTCTCTTACCGCAAGGGTATTCCCGCCGATGAGAGCGGGAACGGGGGTGGCTACGTGTTCGATTGCCGCGGAATCCACAACCCCGGGCGTTATGAGCCTTACAAACAGTTGACGGGGCGGGATGAGCCGGTCATCCGTTTCTTGGAAGAAGACGGGGAAATCCTGAATTTCATGGAGCATGTGTATGCTTTGGCGGATGCCCACGTGGCGCGTTACCTGCAGCGTGGTTTCACCGACTTGATGTTTGCTTTCGGTTGCACGGGAGGCCAGCATCGCAGCGTCTATGCGGCTCAGCATTTGGCCGAACACCTCCATGAACGGTTTGGCGTCGAAGTGCGCCTCTGCCACCGCGAGCAGAAGATGGAAGAAACATTGCCTGCGGCGGATTCGTGAAAAGCATCCATGCTTCTTGAACTTTTTTTGCGTAAGACGTGTTTCGCCGATGTTTTTTTTGTACCTTTGAAGACATAAATAAAGGAGAAACGAGATATGAAAGCCACATCGCAAACCATTCAACAAATCGAACGTGCACTTCGGAAAGTCGCTGCCAAATATCCTGAAGGCAGGGAAGACATGGTGTTGACGGATATCCACTTGCAGGCGAAAGCGGAGTCAGGGGAGCTATTAGCCTTTGACGATGACGACAAAGAACTGACCCGTTGCGTGGTTGAACAATGGATAGGCTATCAGGACGAAGATTTTTATGAGACTGTAACTCCTGTCCTGCGCCAATGTATCACGGGAATGAAGGAGGCATGGGAGAACGTTTCTATCTTGAAACCCTACTCCTTTGTGTTGGTGGACGAGGACAAAGAAACGGTGAGCGACCTCTATTTGGTGGACGATGACACCATGATTGTGGATGGAGAGTTGTTGAAAGGGTTGGATGAGGATTTGGATGGTTTCCTGAAGAAATTGTTGGCGGATTGAGCCTAATGCTGCTCATTGTTATGGTTGAATGACATAAAGAGGGTCAGTCGAAATTTAGTCATTTCAATTTTGATACGCCTTTTGAACCTAGGACGTATCCGACGAAACTCGGGTTTGGCAGAGTGTCACCCCGAAGGCGGAACAAGTTTCTTTTTGCCGGATTTTAGTGGATTTCCGTGACGCGGCTTTTGAGCGTACGAAGCAAAGCAGAGAAAGAAACAGACGTTTTTTGCGCAAAACAGCCCCTTTATGCAATGTTTTATGGGGGATTTTTACTTTTTGAGGCAGTCCGTCCCCGAAATCTTGCCGCCGGGACGGAAAAATCCGAGCCCCGAAAAAGAAATTCCCGGCCCCGAAATTCTTTTTTCGAGCCCCGTTTTTTTCAGACGGCGATTCAGAAGCCCTTTTTTCCGCTATTTGGAACTTTTTCACCGACAAATCCCCGATGTCAATATGTCGGCACAAGCCCCGCCCGGCTTACGTGCCCCGGCAATCCCGGCGCGGAAACAGCCCGCACCCGCGACAAAAAGAAAGCCTGCGCCCTCTATTTGCCGACATTTGGGTTTCCGCACGTTCCGCGAGACTGCGTTTTTTGCGCCCGCCACCGCCCCCTGCCCCGTACAAGTGAATCTCAGGGGCCTTCAAATGACAAAGTGTCAAATCCCCGGAAAATAGCAAAATGTCAAATCCGTTGCGGCGTATCGGCTGGGAAGCATGAAACCGTTCCCCGTTATATTTCTACTGTTCCCATAAATTGCAAAAATGTATGAGGGAGTATCAAAATTGAAATGTTGTCTTCTAAAAGTAACGGATTAGAACCGTGACACATAAAAGGGTCGCATCAAACTCTGTTTTTGAGTAATGATGCGACCCTTTACCTATCCTTTGTCAGAACAAGCTCCATGACACGGTGAGCCCGGCCATGACAATGGCCACCATAGACATCAACTTGACCAAGATGTTCAAGCTCGGTCCCGACGTGTCTTTGAAGGGGTCACCCACGGTGTCGCCCACGACGGTTGCTTTATGCACTTCACCGCCCTTGCCGCCGAAGTTGCCTTCTTCCACATATTTCTTGGCATTGTCCCATGCTCCACCGGAATTAGCCATGAAAATAGCCAATACGAAACCGGCAGACAGGCCACCCACCAGCAGGCCGATAACACCCGGTACGCCGAAGATGACACCCGTCAGTACAGGGGCGATGATGGCTAACAATGAGGGGAACACCATCTCGCGCTGTGCCCCTTTGGTGGAAATCTGTACGCAACGTGCATAATCCGGTTCAGCCTCACCCGTCAGGATGCCTTTGATTTCGCGGAACTGCCGCCGCACTTCTTCCACCATGTGGCTTGCGGCGCGTCCCACGGCGTTCATGGTCAGACCACAGAAAAGGAAGGCCATCATGCTGCCGATGAACATGCCGGAAAGCACCTTGGGGTTCATCAACGTCACGTCGTAATACATCATGAAGTCGGTGAACGATGCGTCGTGGATGGGCATCGTGGAGCCATCGGGCATGGTCAGCACTGTATTGCCCAAGCGGGTCAGCCCGATGCGGATTTCCTCAATATAAGAAGCCAAAAGCGACAATCCGGTCAGGGCGGCCGAACCGATGGCAAAGCCTTTTCCTGTGGCAGCCGTGGTGTTGCCGAGGGAATCCAAGGCATCCGTGCGTTTACGCACGGCTTCGCCCAACCCGCTCATTTCGGCATTTCCGCCCGCATTATCGGCAATGGGGCCGTATGCGTCTGTGGCCAGCGTGATGCCCAGCGTGGACAACATGCCCACGGCGGCGATGCCGATGCCATAAAGTCCCATGCTTACGTTGGAAAGGTCAAAGCCCGATGCCAGCCAATAGGAGAGGATAATGCCAGCCACGACGGCAATGACCGGAATGGTGGTGGACACCATGCCCAGTCCGATGCCGGAAATGATGACCGTGGCCGGTCCCGTCTTGCCGCTTTCCGCCAATTTCTTTGTGGGACGGTAAGATTGTGAGGTATAATATTCCGTGGACTGCCCGATGACGATACCCACCAACAAGCCTACGACTACCGCCAGCGAGATGTTCAGCCAGTTTTCAAGTTGCAAAGCCCACAGTACGACAAACGTGGCTACCACGATGAGGGCGGAACTGAGGTTTGTGCCCAATGAAAGTGAGCGTAACAGGCCTTTCATGCCGGCATCTTCTTTGGTGCGCACGGAAAAGATGCCAATGATGGAGAGCAGTATGCCCACGGCGGCAATCAGCATCGGGGCGATGACGGCCTTGAACTGCATGTCCACGTCTCCGCTGCTCATGAATGCCGCCGCGCCGAGTGCGGCTGTGGCCAGGATGGAACCGCAGTAGGATTCATAGAGGTCGGCTCCCATGCCGGCCACGTCGCCCACATTGTCGCCCACGTTGTCGGCGATGGTTGCAGGGTTGCGCGGGTCGTCTTCAGGGATGCCGGCTTCCACCTTGCCCACAAGGTCGGCGCCCACATCGGCAGCTTTTGTGTAAATACCACCTCCCACACGGGCAAACAAGGCTTGCGTGCTGGCACCCATGCCGAAAGTCAGCATGGTGGTTGTAATCATGCAGAGTTTGGCCGCCGGTGCGTTTGCATCGGTCGGAATGACGCTATCTAAGAGGATGTACCAGAAAGAGATGTCGAACAGCCCGAGACCTACAACGACCAGTCCCATCACGGCGCCGCTGCGGAATGCGATGCGCAACCCGCTATTGAGTGAATTACGGGCTGCATTGGCTGTGCGGGCCGAAGCGTAGGTGGCAGTTTTCATACCCAGGAAACCGGACAGGCCGGAAAAGAAACCGCCCGTGAGGAACGCCACCGGCACCCATGCGTTTTGCAGGTTGAAGCCGTAGGCCATGATGGCGAACAGCGCACACAGAACGATGAATACCATGCCTACTACTTTGTATTGTTGTTTCAGGTAGGACATGGCACCCTGTCGCACGTGCAGGGCGATTTTCCGCATGACGGGGGTGCCTTCGTCGGCTCCCATCATTTGGCGGTAGAAGTACCAGGCCAGCAGTAAGGCCAGCAATGAGGATACAGGAATCATCCAAAAGAGAATTTGTTCCATGGTTTTAAGTTTGTGTTTTTTGAGTTTATGTTTTTAGATATTAGTATAAAATTCCGTTTCAAAGTTACGGAAAAGATGCCGTGTGGGAAAACATTCTGACTATCTTTTTTTTGTGTTTCGCACACTTTTTTCGTCAGGTGTGCCCGGAGAGGGGCGTAGAATAGAAAGATGATTCTTGAATTTGTTTTTTTCTCGCCTTTTTGTAACTTTGTTCCCTGCAATTAGAAAAGAATTTGCCATGTGTTCAGAAGGAATTATAGACAGATACGTTAACTTCTATACCGACTTTGCATTTAAGAAACTGTTCGGGACGGAAATCAACAAGGACTTGCTGATCAGTTTCCTCAATGCGTTGTTGCAAGGGCGGGAGGAAATTAAAGAAATAACTTATTTGAATACGGAACATTTGGGGACGCAGGAATACGACCGCCGCGCCGTGTTCGATGTGTATTGCACGAACGAAAAGGGTGAGTATTTTCTTGTGGAGATGCAGAAGGGCGAGCAGCAGTTTTTCAAGGACCGCAGCCTTTATTATTCCGCCTTTGCCATCCGCGAGCAGGCACCGCGCGGGGAATGGGACTATGGCTTGAAGGGCATTTACACCATTGGCATCTTGAACTTCTGTATATTCGATGATGATGCGGATTATCGCCACGAGGTGAAACTGATGGACGTGGTTACGAAGGAAGTGTTCTACGACAAGTTGACCTTCATCTATTTGGAGATGCCCAAGTTCACAAGGACGGCAGGAGAGTTGGAGACGCTTTTCGACAAATGGTTGTTTGTGATAAAGAATCTTGCTACCTTAATGGAACGTCCTGCCATCTTACAGGAAAAAGTTTTTGCCCACTTGTTCGAAGCTGCGGAGATTGCAAAGTTCGACAAGGTGGAACGCCGTGAATACGAGGAAAGCTTGAAGAATTATCGTGATTGGTTCAGTGTGATGAAAACGGCACGGGATAAAGGCCGCGAAGAAGGTGCCAATGAAAAGGCGTTGGATATTGCCCGTCAAATGAAAAGAAGTGGAGTTCCCTTGGAAATGATTGTGCAATATACAGGGTTGGGCGAAGAGCAAATCAGGGAATTATAGAAAACGGGCTACATCTTTATCAAAAAAATAGGAGGCCGCTTTCCTACAGGTTAGGGAAGCGGTCTCCTCAGCTATTGTGTGCGCGTTATTTCTTCAGCTGTGCCAGACTTTCTTTCAGTGCGGCGATTTTGCTTTCGGCGTCGGATTGCTTTTTGCGTTCCATGGCCACCACGGCTTCGGGGGCGTTGGCCACGAAGCGTTCGTTGGACAGCTTTTTCATCACTCCGGCCAAGAAACCTTCCAGGTGTTTCAGTTCGGCTTCTTGTTTTGCGATTTCGGCTTCCACGTCAATCAGGTTGCCGATGGGCACGGCGTATTCCGTGGTACCCACCATGAAGGCGGCGGTGTTCCCGCTCTTTTGTGCCACGGAAGAAATTCCGCCTAAGTTGGCCATTTTCATGGTCACGCAGTCGAAAGCCGCTTCCGGATTCTCGCCCGTCACTTCGAGCGTCAAGGCTTCTTTCGGGGCGATGTTCTTTTGGTTGCGCACGGTACGCACACCGCTCACGATGTTCTTCACGTTTTCGATGTGGGCAATCAGTGCGGCATCCTCTTTTGTCGGTGCGTCCGTGTGGAGTGGCGATATCATGATGCTCTCGCCGGGCTGGCGGTCGCAGAGGTGCTGCCACAACTCTTCGGTGATGAACGGCATGAAGGGATGGAGCAGTTTCAGCAGCGTGTCGAAGAACTGCAGGGTTTGTTCGTAAGTCGTTTGGTCGATGGGTTGCCCGTAGGCCGGTTTCACCATCTCCAGGTACCAGCTGGAGAACTCGTCCCAGAAGAGCTTGTAAACGGCCATCAAGGTTTCGCTCAGGCGGTATTTCCCGAAGAGGTCGGCCACTTCGGCTGCCGTGGTGCGCAACATGGCGGCAAACCAGCGGGTGGCGATGGTTGCGCTTTCCGGTTGGACGGCGTCGGCCGTCTGCCAGCTTTTCACGAGGCGGAAGGCATTCCATATCTTGTTGTTGAAGTTGCGGCCTTGTTCGCAGAGCGCGTCGTCGAACAGGATGTCGTTGCCCGCAGGGGCGGAGAGCATCATGCCCATGCGTACGCCATCGGCCCCGTAGCGTTCGATAAGGTCGAGCGGGTCGGGGCTGTTGCCGAGCGACTTGCTCATCTTGCGGCCCAGCTTGTCACGCACGATGCCCGTGAAATACACGTCTTTGAACGGCATCTGCCCTTCGTATTCGTAGCCTGCCATGATCATGCGTGCCACCCAGAAGAAGATGATGTCCGGGCCGGTCACCAGTACGGATGTCGGATAGTAGTAACGGATTTCCTCGTTGCCGGGGTTGTTGATGCCGTCGAAGAGCGAGATGGGCCAAAGCCAGCTGGAGAACCATGTGTCGAGCGCGTCCTCGTCCTGGCGCAGGTCTTTTAGCTCCAGCTTCTTGTCCCCCGTCTTTTCCCGGGCCAGTTCAAGGGCCTTTTCTGCGGTCTCGGCCACCACGAAACCGCCTTGCGGCAGGTAGTAGGCCGGGATGCGGTGTCCCCACCACAGTTGGCGGCTGATGCACCAGTCCTTGATGTTTTCCATCCAGTGGCGGTAGGTGTTTTTGTATTTGGCGGGATAGAAGCGGATTTCATCCTTCATCACCGGTTCCAAGGCAATCTTGGCCAAATGTTCCATCTTGAGGAACCACTGCATGGAGAGCTTCGGCTCGATGGGCACATTGGTGCGCTCCGAGAAGCCTACCTTATTATTATAGTCTTCCACTTTCTCCATCAGGCCGGCTTGTTCCAGGTCGATGGCAATTTGGCGGCGCACGTCGAAGCGGTCCATGCCCACGTAGAGTCCGGCGGCTTCGCTGATGGTGCCGTTGTCGTTGAAGATGTCGATGGAGGGCAGGTTGTGTTTCTCGCCCAGCATGTAGTCGTTCACGTCGTGTGCCGGAGTCACTTTCAGGCAGCCCGTACCGAATTCGATGTCCACGTAGTCATCCTCAATGACGGGGATGCAGCGGTTCACGAGCGGCACGATGACTTTCTTGCCTTTCAGCCACGTGTTCTTCGGGTCGGCGGGGTTGATGCACATGGCCGTGTCGCCCATGATGGTTTCGGGGCGTGTGGTGGCCACCACGGCGTAGCGTCCGCTGCCGTCCGGCTGCCCGTCTTCTCCGGCCAGCATGTATTTCAGATAATAGAGTTTGCTGTGTTCTTCCTTATACACTACTTCTTCGTCCGAGAGTGCCGTCAGTGCTTTCGGATCCCAGTTCACCATGCGCACACCGCGATAGATGAGTCCTTTGTTGTACAGGTCGCAGAACACTTTGATGACGCTCCGGCTGCGTTTTTCGTCCATGGTGAAGGCCGTGCGGTCCCAGTCGCAGCTGGCGCCCAGCTTGCGGAGCTGTTTCAGGATGATGCCGCCGTGCTCGTCTGTCCACTCCCATGCGTGTTTCAGGAACTCTTCGCGCGTTAGGTCGCTTTTCTTGATGCCTTTCTCGGCCAGGCGGTTCACCACCTTGGCTTCCGTGGCGATGGAAGCGTGGTCGGTGCCGGGCACCCAGCAAGCGTTCTTACCGTCCATGCGGGCCCGGCGAACCAAGATGTCCTGTATGGTTTCGTTGAGCACGTGCCCCATGTGGAGCACACCCGTCACGTTTGGGGGCGGAATGACGATGGTGTAAGGTTCACGCCCGTCGGGCTTAGAACTGAAAAGCTTGTGGTCGAGCCAATATTGATACCATTTTCCCTCCACGTCGGCCGGATTGTATTTGCTTGCTAATTCCATGGATATAACGTATTTTATGAATTTTCTCTTTTGAACTTGCAAAGTTACACAAAAAAGTCAGATATGTGGGACTTGTGCGGATTTATTTATGGGCAGGAAAACGAAGTGTACAAGGGGCGGATGGCGGGATGAAGGCGTAAATACTTGAATGTGTGTGCGATGTGTGGGTGTTGGTGGCTTGTCCTGTTCAAAACGAAACGGACAAAAGGTTTAATTTGGTTTAGTTTCCCTTTAATTTCATGGATGCAGGTGTTTAGAGCGCGTTTAATAGAGGCTTAATATGGTTCAACTGACAATGGCGGGATTTCCTTATACGATGATTATTGCGTCATGCTTGCCTGCAATAAGGAGGTGCGTGATAACTGCCCCACTTTCAGTTGTGGCGTGGACGACCTTGATGATTTTTTCCTCAATGATGCCGATTTGTATGCGGAAGAATTGTTGGGGAAAACTTATTGTTGGGTGATGACGGAAGCCCCGCACCGCATTGTGGCGTTGTTCACATTGTCGAATGACAGCCTCAAAACAAACCATCTGACCGCTCAAAATATAACCCGATTAAGCCGATATTATTTTTTCTTATTGCATAGCTGCCTGTCTCATTCGTTCCGACACACCGGCTGGTAGCCAGACTTCTCGCTTGTCCTGCTGTACCATCTCCGTGCGAACACATCCTCACGCCCTTTGAACAGATTGCGGAATACATCTACTTTTTCTTCCAAAGTCAAATGTTGCTTTATGGTCTGTTGTTCCATGAGAATATCCTTGTTGTTTAGCAATGCCTGTAGCCTATCTACCTCTTTATGAAGAAACTCTTTTTCCTTAAGAAGTTTGTTGTACGCAGCCAACAGTTCTTGGTATGTAAGCTGTTTTCCCATACCATTCAAAGCAACGGTGTCATATATAAAGGCAGGTACATAATCCCATCTTCCATTTTCACATCCTTATCGTGAAGCACGTAGGGTGTGGATAACTGGGAGCCGTATTTGGCGATGCATTTTCTTAACGAGTTCAATGTGTAGCGTTGTCCGGATTTTACCTCAATGGGTGAAATATTATGCCTGCTGGTTGTCACGGATTTGGCTATCAGAAAATCAATTTCCATACGGTCTTCGGCTGATGTCCGGGAACTATTGCTGAAAAAGTAAAGCTTATGTCCTGCCGCCCGAAGCATTTGCGCTACAATGTTCTCCACCAACATTCCCTCGTTCACTTCCAGCTTGTCAAACATCAATTTCCGGTAAAGGTCTGCACTTACTATTCCACGTTCGTCAAAAGCGTGGCTAATGAGCAGCCCTGTATCACCCATATAGCATTTCAGCGTAGTACGTTCTTCATTCAGTTTCAGCCCGATGCTCGGCTCCGTTGAGTTATAGCAGCAGTTGATGATTTTAGCGTCACTCAGCCAGAAGAAAGCCTGTGAATAATCACGCATACGGGCTTCACTCTGCAATGCGGACAAGACAAACTTCTTTTCATGCTTCTGCAATTGCCCCGGAATTTCCTCAAAAATGGCGGCGACTTTGGTTTCCTGATTGTCAGCATATTTGTGGATGTCATTGCGGTAAAGAGCCAATATGTCGCGCTTCACCTCATCCACCTTTTCAAAATCCCGTGTTTCCACATATTTCAGTACAGCCTGTGGCATTCCTCCGACAATCAGGTATTGCCGGAAATAGTCCATTGCCCGGCGATGGAAAGCCTCCATCGGAAGACGTTTGTCAAACCGCATCCGGATGTAAGGCATCAGCATTTCATCACCCATCGCCCACAGAAACTCCTCAAAGTCCATTGGGAACATTTCGATGGCATGTTCTTCGGATGGCAACATGATGTCCTTGACATTCTTCTTAATGGAAATAAGCGAGCCTGTCTCAATGTAGTCATAACGTCTGTCTGCCACCAAGTGCTTGATGGCTGCACGGGCACGGGGGCAGAACTGCACTTCGTCAAATATGACCAAGGAACGGGCTTCTTCGTCTTTCGTCTGACGTGGAGTAAGTTTCCGTCTGAAGTAAAGTTCCAGATTCATGAAAAGCATATCGAGGTCATCCAGATAAAGGTTGAAAAACTCCATTACCTGAGGATTTACCTTGCTGAAGTCCACCAAAATGTAAGACTCGTATTCTTTGCGTGCAAATTCTTCCACGATATAGCTTTTCCCTATACGCCTGGCTCCTTCAATTAAAAGAGCTGTGTCTCCCTTATGGTTCTTCTTCCATTCCAGCAGTTTATCGTATATCTTTCTTCTCATGATTCACGTATTCGCCTTTATTATCTAATCAATATTTCACATATTCAAGAATATCACATTTTCAAATATACACATTTTCTTGGATTAGAAAGAACCTCAGGATGTTTTTATTTCAATTATTTCATTGATATCGCCACATTGAAAGGCGAACACATTGTTCCACCGATTTACATCATTCGAACTCTACATTTCTAAATCCGCACTCCATTGCTGAAACTTTTATTTGAAGTTTCGCTGTCGTAAACCAGCATGACAGCAAACCAGCACAACAGTAAATCAGTGTATCATTGGAATTATACTTTACGCGGCATCAAAATGTGCATTTTTCGAGTCTGTGATTTGGAAATTTAGTGTCAACAAACTATTCAAT
>CALUFQ010000006.1 GCA_944319925.1 uncultured Paraprevotella sp. | reverse complement strand
GCTCTTCGAAAGGTTGGAACTCTGCGCTTGCACTTATAGGGCTGAGTTTAAACATCGAATTTACTAATTGGATATTTACGGACATTCATTAAATACAAAAACAATCCCATACTGCAAAACAAGGTGGAACATGAAATGGCAAAGAGCACGACGAACACGGCATACACCCCGTCCTGTTTCCACCTCATGACACGGGCATTGCATGCCGCCACGGCAATGCAGACAAGAAGCCCCGGAAGAAATCCCTTCTCATAATGGTAACCCATGAAATCCGCGAAACCCATTGCCAACCACCGGTCTCGCACAATGACATCATGGTAGCATTGTATGGCCAATTCCACACACAACCATAGCCCATAAAAGACGGCAGCCACTTCAACGCCGGCCAACACGGCATTGGCCACTCCATTGCGCTGCGACAAGTCCTTTGGAGACAGGCCAAGTTTGACCGCCGCCGTCCGAAATCCATTCTTTTCCTTATTCATATATGTTGTTTCTTCATAATCACTCCAAAGCATTCGCAGCCTTCCGAAGATAGCCAGCCGCCTTTTCATCATCCCGCTTCGCATACTTTAGTTGCGCCTCATATTTCTCCACATACCGTGAAGCCTTGCGCGCATACATCTCCGCCCGGCCTATATCCCCTTGTCTCGTATAATAGGCCGCCTGCTTTTGGTTACGTTCCGCCTGCTTCAGGCAATATGCCGCCTCTTTACGATGCCGTTCCGCTTGTTCCTGGTAATATTCAGCTTGACGCTGGTAATACTTCGCCCGGTCCGGATTGGAAGCCTGCACCGCGATGCCCGTCCATGCCGCCAGGCACAAGACCAACAATATGATGGTTTTTCGTCTCATAACCCGTCACGATTTCCTGTTTGCCATTCAGCCTCTTCCCTTCTTGTTCACTCCACACATTCCCCTTTGCCGTTCACCGTCACGCAATAGTTGCCTTGGCTGCACGAATACAAGTCCTCGCCTATCGCCCGGATATGGCTATACAATGGTTTCGTCACCGGTTTCCCGTCAGCTCCCAACAAACCATAACGCGCACCCTTGTCCCAATCCGGCTGAACCTCATACACCTTGCATCCGGCCCGTACCTGCATCTCATCCCCCATCCCGTCAAACGTTCCGGTGCCATAATACAAATCCGACAACGAAGTATAGACAAAAGAACGGACTACATTCAGTGCTGAATCCAACCGCACCATGCTGTAATCCTGCTTCTGCACCACATACTCGCCTTCCCGCACGTCGATGAACCGGTATTCGCAAGGCAAAACATATTCCTGCGCCAACACATCATAAAGGCCATACATGCCAGACTGCTCCACTGCCCAAAGCCCGTTCCCGAAATACCGCACATCGTCATACAACGGCTCCAACACCCAATCGCCTTTCGTGTTTATGACCCCATAGCGATAATCCTCCACCGCCATGATGCAATACCCGCCATGAAACACATATCCGTCCGCATTGGGACTACGCCTGAACGATGCATCAAAAGCCCGTTCACCCGCATGGTTCAAGAAAATCAGACTGTCGCCATCCTCCACGCAGCATAACCCTTCGCTGAAAATCCAAGCCCGGGAATATTCCGGTGCAATGCTGACCTCTCCGGTGAACCGGTTGAAATACCCTCGTTTGCCAGCCGTAGCGAAACACACCAAGCTATCGCCGTCCACGCTCATGCGAATCCAATCCACATCTTCTATCTCCTCCCCAGTCCGTTCGTTCACGACCCGGCATTTAGCCTCATCATAATACACTTCCCTTCCCACATAACGCACAGATTCAAGCCCGCCAGTCACGTCTTCTGCAAAATAGTCCTCCTTGATGCCTTCATAGGCCGCACACACGGCAGCCAACGCCACCACCATGGCAATAATAGCCAGGCAACCCGCAAATATCCGCCGAACCAATCGCCCGTACCACGAAGGGTCACCATAACCGAACATGCCAGCCACCCATTTCATGGCTTGCCACACCCCACGTCCCACGGTCGTGAAAAACTCCCTAAAAGTCACTTTCTCCATTGTCTTAACACCGTTAATTTAAAATATTGATAATCTAAGATAAAATGCCAGACTAATCCCAAAAACCAAACTTGTCCAACGACGGATTCGCGATATAGGCATTTTTAGGAATGCCAAGCCCCTCGTCATTTTCTTTCCAAAATAAGCCAAAATGTCCGGCAAATGCCGCTTCTTCCACTTCAATTCTGCTTATCTCCTTAGAAAAACTTAGCGTCATCAGGTTCTTGCATTGATAAAACGCCTCGCATCCTATGAATTGCACATTGCCCGGAATATGCACCGCCTTGAGTGCCGAGCATTCCATAAAAGTCCTGACACCGATCCTCTCAAGCGTCTCAGGAAAATTGACTTCATGCAATTTCCTGCAACAACGGAATGCATAATCAGCTATTTCTGTCAAATGTTCCGGAAACCCGACTGACTCCAATGAAGTGCACAGCATGAAAGTCCCATGTTCAATCTTTTTAATACCATCCGGCAGGACTATGCCCTTGAGTCTCTCGCAACACCAAAACGCCGAACCGCCCAACTCACACAATTCTTGCGGCAATGAAATCTCCTCTAATGCCTTGCACCCCGAGAATGCCCTGTATCCGATGGCCTCAACAGGGGGCAAAACCACATGGCGCAATGACACACACCCGGCAAAAAGCATGGCATTGACGTTACACAAAGATTCAGATAATACAACATCCTCCAACTTAGGGCATCCACAAAATGCACCATGGCCTATTTTCTTCACATTGGCATGCAGCACTACCCTCCGAAGCGAATATTGGCCACAAAAGGCCATTTCATTGATTTCGGTCACAGTCGAAGGAATGCGAAATTCGTCTATCTGCTTAAAGCAATGGACTATCCGCGTGTGGTCTTTATCATACAACACGCCATCTTCCAAGTCAAAAAACGGTGATTTGTTGACAATGTCCATTGAGATTTTATAAAACGGCACATCTTCAACAAAGATACTGGAACAAATCTCATTTGAATATGTGGTTGCAAACGGATTGCCCCGGATTATGCGCAATGAAGCCGGCAACACCAACTGTTTCAGGCTCGCACAACCGACAAAAGCCCCTCCGCAGATTTCCTGCAACCCTTCCGGCAAATCTATTCCAGACAATGAAACACAGTCTTGAAATGCGTTTTCCTCTATGCGCAAAAGCCCTTTGGGCAGTTCTATGTACCGCATGCCCTTGCAACCATAAAACAACCTGTCGCTCAAGACTTTCACCCCTTCTGGAAGCCTTACGCCACGTAGCCCGCAACACCCCATGAACGCCTTGAAGCCAATCTTGCCGATGCCATCCGGCATATGCACCTCCTCAAGATGCTCACTCCCGATAAACGCACAAGGCGGTATTTCCCTGACATCATCGGCCACTGTCACCTCACGAACATCATTGCGAAACCGAAAGGTTTCTTCTCCTGTTGCTTGTGTAAAATATTCCATCGCCTCATCCTCTTTATTTATTCATCACACTTTATAAAAAGGAGCATATGCCCCTTGCATTTCTATCATCCTGCCTTGATTTTTCTGCCGATTTTGGAATGCACCTCAAACCCTCCGTCAATCAAAATCAATCGTAATACCATTACAACCTAATCTTTACTGTTTTTTTCTTCCTCATCAAAAGCTTCATCTGCCATAGCCGTATAATGACCGCGACGTTCCTCAGCAGACATCGGTGCGATAGCATCAGATTCCATCTCCCTGAAATGTGAAAGTCGCGTGAAGAAATTCATCCGTGTGCTGCAGTCCTTTTTCATACTGTTTATCGTGCCAGCCTCGCTATAGGCAAAGTTGCGGGCATTGCGGATAGACAAGTCTTCCGCCACTTTGACGGCATTCTGGTTCGCACCCATATAGGTGAACGTCCATCCTTCCCCGCGCAGACGTTCCACTAAACTCTTTATCGCCTTGCCACTATACTCCTGGGAAGCATTCTCCAGCCCGTCTGTGATGATCGTGACAACCACAACCACGTCTTCCATGCCCTTGACATGGGCCTGCATAGAAGTAAGCGTAAAGCCCATCGCATCATAAAGCGGCGTAGTGCAACAAGGAACATAGTCTTCCATGGTCAACGGACGGGCTTCCTGCACCGGTATCTTGTCGAACACCTGCCGTATCTCACAACTGCAGAACGTCACTAGAGACACATAATGCTCCTGTGTGTCCGCGAATTTCTCCTGCGCTTTACTGATGCCGGCCAATGTCTCGTTGAACCCGTCCACAGCGGCACACCGTATGCACTCCATCGAACCGCTGCGGTCGAGGATAACCACATTAAACACTTGCGTTTTCTTCATCTCTTTCTTTTCCTTGCTATTTTCCATAATCGATAAAATATTTTTGAAGTTTGTCTATATATCCGTTTGTTTAGTCACAAAGTTCTTTCTTGGCTTGCCGAAAAACAGAACTAATGTACCCACTCACCTCGCTATCATAATGTTGGTTGGCTTCATTCCCAGTTCGCCGGGACATCATGGCTTCAAACTCATCGAAATCTCGTATTTGTCTATATGCCTAAGCTTGCAAGAAGCGCAACTTCTATTTTTCTTACGTAAATGGCTCCATACACATCAGAAATATCTCCTTGATGGAATCTTGAGTTTGTTGAAGTCTAAACTTGCACTTGATTGCTGTAACGTCATCATTCTCTTTCTCATATTCAGTTTTCTCGTTCTTTTGTTCAGTGTTATTATCACAGCCGTTCTTACAGTGAAACACAATACAAAATATTCTTTTGAACAATTTCATAATACACAATCTTTATTGCGTATGACACGCTTTCTTTAACAATGCCATCAGTTCCTTATATACGGAATCTGAGATGTTATTGTGGTCACGAGCAGAGTTGATTGCATCATAGACCTTATCGCCTGAGTAGGAATCCAATCCTCCCCATAAACCATCCGTAGTTAAATGACCCGGATAGATATGAAAAGTGCCGAGTTTCGTAATCAACGTGGATTTTGCCATGTTGCGGGCATCTACATCAGGTGTTGCCCCGAAAGAAATGTCATGGCCGTAGCTTGCAGAATGGCCATGCCCATCATCTGCATCCATCGCAGCCTTCATAGCCTCCTTGATTTCATCGGCACTGTACATCGACAAGTCAATGCCCGAATGCTCCATTCCGCTCATGATGTCGTGATGACCATCATGATAATGTGTGTGTCCTCCATCCGGAAAAAAGTCTGCGAGTCCGTCCAAAATATCACCAAACATAGTCTTACGTCATTAATTATTTACTTGTTTCTCTGTTCCTTGAAAGCCTCGCGGAAAATCTTCCCGAGTTCGTCTTTCGATAGTTTCGACTTGCCAAGATACTCCCTTTGGAAATATTCCTTGGCTGTGGAGCCTATTGCCCACGCAAAAGCAGCTGATGTGGCAGCATCTAGTACGACCCCCGCGCCATATCCCAATCCTGTGGACTCCATCAAGGCTGAAAGAATCTTCGTACCTACATTCATGGAAAGAAACCAGAATCCAGCACTGAGAACAAACTGCCTTACAAGTTTCCAACCTTCATCCCGGGTTAGCTTTATGCCATAACAAAGACCGATTGCAACAACTCCTGCGCCTATTGCGGATGCTGTTAGTGCCCAATTTACATAAGCCGGCACCAATGCTGTTCCCACTACCGTAGCCATCATCGTTTTAATTGCCTTGCCGGCATTCTCATTGCACACATTTACTGAAGTAGTCATATTTTATACCCTAATTCGTGCCGGGCGCAACTTCTAATGGTTATTATTGTTTCTTTGTCTGTTTATGAATTACAGATAGTGTATGTAACCCCCTTGGGGCTTTATTTTATCAAGATTTTCTTGCTTTGGGTGCCAATCCTGACAATATACAATCCCTTGGGCAAGTTGTCCACACTGTTGGTCTTTCCTGAAAATACCATCATCCCGTTATCTTTGTACACCGCCACATGTGCAGCTCCATCCAGTTTGATTGTTCCATTCTCAATGTGTATATCGGGCGATTCTTCAGCTACAACAACCTCCGACATGCCGCTAGCATTATCAATTGTGGCTGTCATTCTGTAATACAATGCTTCCAACTGCCCGTTCTTCCATGCCTCTTCATCTTCCACCCATGTGAAGGCCGCCACATAAAAATCACCAACAGAAATGGTTCCGTCTTCATTCATTTTCAATGTCCATGAGTCCACCCAGTCATCAACTGCTTCATCAAACACATATATCGCATATAACGGACTGTCGTCATCCGTGTATTTTAGGATATTGTAGTACGACACATCAATGGTTGCAGTGCCGTCCCCATTGTCATACAACTTGAATCCACCATCATTGCATGTCATTAGGTCATCGCCAAACATGGAAGTGATATAGTATATGCCATCCTTCTCGGTTATAGTCATTTCAAAGCCATCTATATATTCCCTTGTGGGATTGCTCTCCACATGGCTGGATGCCACCTTATAATGGCCAGCCCATTGCGTAGGCTCTCCCGTGCTTTCTTCTTTCACGGTTACCCGACAGACAGCGGCAAGGTTGTTGGATGTCGTTGCAATGATGTTGGCAGTGCCGGCACTTTTTGCCGTTACAAGGCCATTGTCGTCAACTGTAGCGACAACACGATTGTCACTAATCCATGTCACCACCTTATCAACAGCATCCGAAGGACTCACCGTGGCTATCAGCTGCAAAGTCTCCCCTTCGGCTAGCGACACCTTAGAAGTGCTGAGGGTGATGGCTGTGGGTTCCACATCCTCTTTTTTTACCGAGATAAAACAGGTTGCCTTCTTCCCACTACCATCCTTTGCCTTGCAAGTGATTGTGGCGGTTCCGACAGATTTTGCTGTGACAAGGCCGCCGCCAGACACTGTGGCTACAGATGTGTTGTCGGAAGTCCAGCCGACACTTTTGTCGGTTGCAGAACTAGGACTGACGCTTGCGCTGAGTTGAGTGGTTTCTCCCACATACAAAGAGGCTGAAGTCTTGTTCAACGCGATGCTTGAAACATATATAGTTGCCGGCTCAACATGCACCTTGCATGTGGCATATTTACCACTGCCATCCGCTGCACGGCACGTAATTGTGGCTGTGCCTGCTGACCTTGCAGACACAAATCCATTGCTCACAGTAGCCACAGTTGTGTTACTGCTTGACCAATTCACATTCTTGTTTGTCGCATTAGTGGGATAGACTGAAGCTGACAGTTGGTATGTGTTTCCTTCCTTCAAGCTTATAGATGATTGGCTCAACATTACCCTTGTCACGCTGACAGTTGTCGATTTCACGGTTATGGTATAATAGAAATCCATGGTTCTAAAGAAGCCATCAATGAAGTAGCTGCATTTGAAGTACACCTTGCAAGAGGAAGTGACCCTGATTCCCTTAACGGTTGCATTATAACGTGTGGAACCGGTCACGGTAGCATACGAGTTGTTCTCGGAATACCATTGATAGGTGACACCCGTTGACCGCATAAGTGTTCGTTTGTAAGCGTCCGCCAATGATATGGTTACGGTACTTCCTTCATAGACTGACGCCTCTCCGGCTTTTGCCGATGCATCCGCCTGCTGAACTGCAGCAAATGCAAACAGGACCATTAAAATCATGGTCTGCAAATGTGTGGTAATCGTTCTCATTGTAGTTGTTTTTTTGAGTTTGTACTTTAATCTATAATGTCTATTTTGTCCTTTTCAATTTGTCGAGTAAATAAATTGATGCAAAATCCAAGATGTCAATAATATGCGGGACAATGGTTTCCGCAGTTTCATCACTTGTCGCCTTATGGTCATAATCTAAAGAAACGCTACCGCAGTCAAGCTTGACGGCCTTGATGAATTTCACACTTCTATTAGTTTCATTAATCACCTCTGACAAAAGTCCTACATCATATTCATCCGCATTGACAAGATGAGGCACACAAAAGCGTACCATCCCTTCTTCTTTTCCTGCCATACATAAATAATGCCTTTTGTTGTAGATAAAATGCCACCCCATAGCAGGCAGCAACTCCACATCATCGCCACATTTTTTCCTAATCTCATTCACTATTTCTTCTTGCCTCATATCTATATGTTTGTTGTACTCTTTATGGCAAATGAGAGTGAAATGTAACCCATTACTATCAAAAAAACTGCACCATGCTGAACTTGTTGGCCGGTGCAGTTTTAAAAAGGAGATTACCCTGAAAAAGAGTAACCACGGTTGGTGAACATCTAGTCTAACATCACAAATGCAGCCCAATGAAACGGATCCGGATATTTATCCCGTATGATAGATTTTGCCTTTTCAAAGGCCATGCGTTTGTTCCACTGGCATGGTTTGGAAGCGAGCTGTTCGTAGAACGTGGTCATAAACTCCGTTGTCACCTTGTCGCTGACATTCCATAGAGCCATGACCATTGTGCCTACACCAGCTTTTTTGAAAGCGCGCTGCAAACCGTAAAGCCCTTCTGAGGTCACCTTACCTTGGCCAGACTGGCAAGCAGAGAGGACAACCATCTCCGTGCCGCTTAAATCAAGACGAGCAATATGATTAGCTGTCATAATGCCTCCTAATACTCCATCAGGCAAATCCTTGCCCACCCATGCCGCGTTACCCCCTGAAAGGACGAGGCCCGACAACCGCATCGCATCAGAATAACCTTTCAAATAATCCACATTTTCAGCACGTCCTGGAGTGTAGTAGAATCCATGAGTGGCTATTTGTAACACCTGGGGCGCCTTACCGTGCATGTTGAGGAATGACTCTTCCGTCCCCTCCATTCCCGTGAGAGAAGCCACTTGCCAGTTGTTAGCTTTCAATATCGAATCTATCCGCATAACCTCCTGTTTTGAACCTGGCAATTCACGGAATATGGAATCGCCACGTGCCATGTCACCGCGCATCACCAACAATTCAGGCAATTCATATTTCTTTGCCTGCTCGACCATTTCTGTCGGTTGCAAGTCATATTGCAATCCTCCATACAAGACAGCAGAATGAGGCTTGGCGGACAACCCCTGTTTTTGTGCCTTCACCAATTCTCGGGCTGAGGATAACCTTACGAATTTATAATGGTCTCCCAACAATGAACCATCAGCAAGAGGCAACGATTCCAAAGAGACCTTGAAAAGCAACTGTGATGGCACATAATAAACAGTCGATCCTTCTGCAACATATTCCCTCAGCGGTTTCCACAACAAGTCCAGCACTTCCGGGGCATAATCCTTGTCGTAAAACATATCAGGACGGACGATGCCGAGCGAGTCAATCTGTCTTTCTGCAAACAAATATTTCACCCTGGGATAGTCGTCTTCTTTGTTTATTACATAAGCAGCATATTTCCGCCCTTGGGTCTCAGATACATAATCCGTAAAGTCCAAGAGAACCTCATTGGGTTTCATGGCTTGTTTGACAGCATCATAGTCAATATCCACAAAATCGACGATATTACCGAAACTACGGCACCGCTCGGCCAAACGCACCGCCAGTCGGTCTGCCTTTAACGACATATTCAATATGCTGTCTGCATGATTCACATAGTCTTTTTCCCAATCCTTGATTTGCTCCTTCATCAAAGCAAGTCGCATATAGTCCCGCATATCCTCTTTCGTGCCTTCTTCCTTTATCACTTCAAACGACGAACGTTCTGACTCAAGCAGGAAAGCCTTCGATATGACAAGTGCATCATAACAGCTCTTAGTAAAGGGCGACTGAAACCTTTTTGCCTCTATCGCGTATGGCGTCATCATCGTGAACAGGGCAGATACGGGCGACCAAAAACTCTCACGTTCTTCCGCACTCATGTATGGAATACGCTCTTTCATCAACTCTTTCAGCCTCAACGCAGCTTCTGTGTAATCTTGACACCCCTCATCAAGGTGCTTGGAAAAGCCTTCGGCATTAGCAAGGTACAACAACGCATTGATATACTCTAGGCTCTTCTCCCCATATAGTTGTTTCGCATGCTGCGCATAAAGCCGGTAATATTTTTCCGATTCCTCATACATGCCAAGCCGGTGTGCCGTTCCTCCCATCAATGCAAGGAGCATGACCCTGTTTTCTTCCGCCGGAGGATACTTCGCCGATAAAATCTCATCCGCCTTTTTATAATCAACGATTGCCTGGGTGTACTCATTGAAGCCATTATGACTGCGGGCACGAGCCATATACATATGGCTAAGTTCTCTTGGTTCATCAATTCTTTCCTCATTCAGGAACAAAGAATCAATACAAGCAAAACAATTCTTCTTGTCTCCTTTCAGCCTATAGACATCCGCCAACGGGGCATATGGGAGATAATACCGGGCATCCTCTTGGGGTATTTGCTTTTGGAATTCCTCGATAGCCTTACGTCCATACACGACGGCCTCATCATATTGTCCGGTAGTCACATACAGGTCCCTGAGTTTGGAATACGCCAAATGTTTGTTTGCCGCAAATGGATTTTGATTAGCATCCTCGGCCAAATCCTTCCCTTTTACATACCAATTCTCGGCCAATTTATATTGTCCATTGGCTTTCGCTTCGTCACCTTTTTGATGATAATAAGCAAACTTCGTCTTGGCATCTCCTATCACTTCTATCAATGAGTCCATTGAAGCCACGGTGGTGCGCACCAGCTTCATATTCCCCGTGGCGCGGCCTAAAGACCACATTTCTTTCAGCACTTTCATCTGCCTGGCTGCCAGCCCTTCAAGTCTCGCCAAGTTTTCCGCCAGGAAATATAAATGCTTTGATTCTTCAAACTCGCAAAGATGATTCTTCACAGAAGCCATCCCCGTGAGGACATCTATTTCTTCCGACACTTTCCCCAAGTCCCGGAACCCCTTCAAAGCCTTTTCATAAGCCCCCAATGCTTCATCGTATTTTTGGGACATTTCGTATTGCACCCCCTCGAAATACCAAGAGAGCGGAATCTTGGGCAAGGCATAACCCTTCAACACGTTGTCCGAATAAGGCAGGATTTTTGAAAATATCTCCCTGCCCCTGTTATAATCCACAGGCTCGTCTCCATCACGCCGGATAAAATCACACGCATAGAAATAACCATTCATTGCATAAAGGCGGCCTATCTCTTTTCTCTCTTCATCATTCAACTTGCCCCGAAGCAGTTTTTCAGCCAACAAATATCCGTCCTTGTATCGCTTCAGGCTCTCAAAACACATGCAAGCCATCATTTGGCTACAGACATACACCTGACGCTCACCTTCACTACGTTGTTGCTTAGTGTTTTCTCCTACTAACAAGAATAATTCGAGGGCTTCAGCTTTCCTATTTGCCTTGTTCAACTCAAACGCTTCCGTCATTTTAGCTGTCACCTCTGCCTCCGACAGCGTCTGCGCCTTCAGCTGCAACATCATGCCAAGAAGGAAAAATATGGCAATTATGCCCCTATTCATCCGGTGTCTCCTTTTTGTCTATTCCCATCCTGACCGTATCATTATCCGTACTGTCAGCCGAGGCAGGAGTGAACACCTCATCTCCGCCACGCATCTGCTCCATCGGTATTCCATTATAGTCGGATGAGGACTCATGCAACCACATCGGCCTGACGGCAAAGAATCCAATCACGACAAGAGCCGCCACACCCGAAATCCAAAACCACATTTTCTTGGTTGACCGCACAGGAACAGGCGTTGCTGTGGTATCTGAGTGACAACTTTCGGTGAATTCTGTACCAACCGCACATCCTACGCCCACATTCCGCTCTTTGTCATAATCTTCCTGAAACCGGGTCAATACCTGAAGCTTCTCTTCGCGACTGCGGATGGCATCTCTTACTTGTTTTGTAAATTCCAGCTGTTTCTTCTTCTCGTCATCTTGTTCAACCTCATGTAAAAAAGCCGATTTTTCAGCCTCACTCATGCGATTAAGAAGGTAGTCGTCTATTCCGTCTTGAAACTTTTCATCCATATCAGTAGCCTTTTATGAGTTTAACTTCCTCTTATAGATTTCTCTCGCCGAATCACGCAAAGCATTCATACACTTGTTCTTTTTTGTCTTTAAGGAATCGTATGATTCTATTGTCGGAATTTCACTGAGTATAACCTCCAGTTTCTTTTCCTCATAATAGAATTTGGTAAGTATCTCACTGCACCGCTTCGACATGCGGGATATGACATCCGCCAAGATTTCAAGCATCATATTCTCGCCCGAGTCATAGAGCATATCCGTATATGCATGGGCATCAATCCCTTCTTTTTTTATCAAACGTCCCAATTGGGTTTCCGGGTCAGCATACACAGGATGCTCCCGCCCAAATTCCAAATATTTATTCCGGGCGATGCTCATAAAATAGGTAAGGATGCTGCCACTTAGGGGCTTGTTGTCTTTGCCCATCACGACCCCATCCTCCACATAAATCCTTCTTCTCTCTATATTCTCCCAAAACGCAATAAAAGCGTTTTGGAAAATCTCTTTCGCCACCTCCTTTTCAGCAAAGAGTACGCCCCGGTAATTGCTCCAAAAATAATCGGCACAGTAGGCATACAGTTCATACTGCATACGCTGGCTTTTGTCTGCCATACCCGCCACAAGGCGCGCTTCCTTTTCTTGTATGGACGTTTTGAATCGTATCGTTTTTGCCATTATCGTATGATATCTGTTATTCTATATCTATTGGTTTCACCGGACATTACCGGATATTGCGGCCTGCTGCCCGTGTGGGAATTCACAAACCTCCGTATTCTTCTGAAAAAATCGTCATTGTCACCAGATTCCTTTACCTTATTATATATGGCATAGGTAAGCTTTCCTACAGCCGGACTCTTCATTTCGATATTTACCTGATCGCTTTCGCAAGCACTGATGGTAATCCATCGCTCCACGTTTCTTTGCGCATCAGGATTAACGTCCGTCTTGCCTTTATCTGCGGAAGCCCCCCATATAAAAGATTTGATGGCTTCGAAAATATCCTCCACGCCACGGACGACTTCGTCATCATCGCCACGAGTTCCGTCCCCACTATGGCAAGCATCTATCACCACCAGCATCTTGCCCACATCTCCTATTTTATCTCGAATAGCATTCAGATAATGGTTCACCTCATCATCAGTAAGATGCTTCTCTCCTCTATCCTTTTCACAAGGAAAACGATAGGCATCATAAGGTATCCAACACTCGTCCAACCCGTCTTTCTCATCGTTATGCACGTCCCTCATCTGTTGGCCATGCCCTGAGAAATGGACATATACCACATCCCCCCTTCTTGATTGTGCCTCCAAAGCCTTAAAGGCATTCACAATGGTTGCCTTTGTAGCCTGCTGATTCACGAGTGTCTTGATGTTTCCTTCCTCAAAATCCGCATTGCCCAACATCTCTTCCACGAATGGCACATCTTTGTCACCATTAATCTTCCCCCAATCCTTATCTTCCTGTTGACCAATGCCGATGACAAGAGCTCTCCGTGTCTGAGCCCGCAACGCTGCGGATACGGTGAGCATGAAGAACATACAAACGATAGTTATGAAAAACCCAATGTACTTCATCATTTATTTACCTCATATTGAATATCCAGTTAATAATATCCCTTCCATCCTATTCTTTTTACTCAGTCAACCATCACAAAACATGCCCAATCAAACGGATTCTCGAATTTTTCACGAATGATGCGTTTTGTCTCCTCGAAAGCCAATCTTTTGTTGCCTTTCTGATTCATCAACTCTTTATAAAAGGTTGTCGCAAAAGATTCAGCCACAGAGTCTCTCACCTTCCATAACGTCAGGATGAGTGTGCCAGCGCCGGCTTTCTTAAAGGCTCTTTGTAAGCCATATAAGCCCTCCGCAGTCACATTTCCTTGTGCTGTCCTGCAAGCAGACAACATCACCAAATCTGTTCCTTTAAAATCAAGGTTCGCAATATCACGTGCTGTAAGCACACCTCCAAGCACCCCGGGAGGAACCTCCTTACCAAGCCAAGCTGCATTGCCACCAGAGAATATCAATCCCGACAATGACATGGCATCTGTATATCCATTTAGATAATCATATTTATTTGCTTCATCGGGAGTATAGTAGAAACCATGTGTAGCAATATGGAGAATAGAGGGTGATTTGCCACTCATCGCAACAAACGACTCTGCATTCCCTTTAACCCCGGAGTAACTTTTGACTTCGTAACCATTGTCGGCCAGTGTCCGGGCTATTTTCTGTATCTCTTCTTTGCTTTTTCTTAAGTCCTTGAATCCCTCTTTCCCATATTCTGAACGACAAATCCATGACAAATCTGTTTTGTCATACGCTTTGCTTTCCTCTTCTAGTATTTGGGGAGACAGGCTGTATTTCAATCCACCGTATAGTGCAGCTGTTTTTTGAACCAAATCCGAAGATTGTAGTTTTTCAATCTCCCTTGCGGATGACAATCTTATAAATTTATAATGTTGCCCCAAGAACGACCCGTCTGCTAGAGGCAATGATTCCAATGCAATTTCATGCATAACTCCAGAAGGCACATAATAAATAGTACTTCCTCTTTCTACATGGCGATTCAAAGGTTCCCATATTAATTTTGTTGCATTATCTTTATGGAACTCATAATTGTATATGTTAAACTTAGCTTCTCCATTCAACAATGAATCCAATTGGTTCTGATTAAAACACTTCACGAGTAGTGGATATTCTTGTCCACCTCGTATGATGTATGACACATATTGATGAAGGGAGTCTTCCGTCTGGAAATCGGAAAAGTCAATCAGGACTTCATTCTTTTTAAGCTTGCCTCTCACCTTTTGGTAATCAAAATCCAAGAACGAATAGTAATCACTGTATGAACGGCATTTGTCATTCAATTGCTGTTCGAGGTTTCTTTGAACTACAACAAGAGAATCTATCTCATCTTTATTATAGTCATAATTACATCTCAGGGCGAGCAATCTTGAATTTAAGGACATCAGTTGTCGATAGTTATCAATATCCTCCCCAGTTCCCTCGTTCGCAATAATCTCTAATGTGCTTTTTTCCGTTTCCAATAACAGTGCTTTTGAAAACAACAGCGCGTTATAACAAGTCTCTGTCAGCCTGCAACTGTCAAGGCCGCATTTGATAGAAAAAGCAGCCATCCCGCTTAACTTGTTTAATGCTTCTTTCCAAAACTGCTCGCGTTGTGATGGAGTCGAATACCTCCATATTGGCTTCATATTGGAAAGCAAGAAATTCATGGAAATATTAAACAGGCTATCAGCTTCTGCCACCTTTCCTCTTTCGGCATCAATACTTGCCAATGAAAACAACGTCTGATAATAATTGCCCGAGGTTTCGCCATATTTATTCTTACAGGCTTGCACACAATTCATGTATGCGTCATAAGATTCATCATACTTTTTCTGCATGTACAAGACCTCCGACTTATTTTGGTAGCACTCCAACTTGGCCGGAGTGTCTTCGGTCAACTTGTCTTTGAGGATATCGGAAGCCTTGTCGAAACAGGCCAAAGCCCGCTCATAATCCTTAAACTTTGCGTAACATATACCTTTGCTGTTATAAAAAGATGCCAGCAGGACTTCGTCTTGATGAGGAAGCCCTACTCCACGTTCCACACTGTCCAAGGCAGCAAAAGCATTTATACTATCTCCATTCTCGGCATAAATATTTGCCAGCACATTATATGCTTGCAAATGCAGATTGCTGTTTCTGCCATTTATGACTTTCGATTGTGCAACATATTCTCGTGCGTATTCAATAGCTTTACCATAAGCCCTTTGCTTGTAAAAAAGAGTCATCATATTTTTATAATATGCCTGTTTTGCCTGTTCCCTTTCCATAAAAGGCAAATCTTGCATGGCATCCCGGCACTTCCCCAAATGGTTTTCCGCCATTGCGTATTCTTGTCGTGAGGCATATTCGTTTGACCAATAAATATGATAAGACATCTTGACCATTGCAGAAGAGGACTTTCTGCAGAGGGAATCCAACTCGGAAACAAAACGGTTATATCCGTTCATGTCCGAAATGCCTTTGCAGAATGTGATAAATTCAACCAAAACCCTTGAAATAGACGTTTCATCTTTTGCTTCCTTTGCAATCTCCAATGCTTCTTGAAAATGCCGTTGAGCCTGTGTCCATTCACCCAAATTGGATTTCAACAATGCCATGGCTTCAATAGCATTGACTTGATACGAAATATCTCCGACATTCCTATAGCCTTTACGTGCCTTTTGCAAGTCTTCGTAAGCCATGTCAAATTTGCCATCATTAATGTGCAATGTAGCTTGTGCCATCCAATAGTGAGGTGAACCAAATCTGTATGGATTAGTTTGCGCATGCATGATTCGCATAGGCAGAGTAACAAGGATTCCTATCAAAACGTAGAGGAACCTATTCCCTAAAGCGGATTTCAATCTCGTCAAGAATGCCATATCATATTTCGCTCAGACAATTATCAATTCAGGGAAAGTCATATTCACACCAGGAATGATGCTGCAGCCTTTCAGCCAGTTCATTTTTCGAGATTCCGCCCTTGACAGGGGGCATCTCAAAGCCAACCAAAGAACCGAACTGTTCAAACGGATTGCCCACCTTGGCAATGGTTTCAACGGTCGGCTTCGCCTCAAACAGATTTATACCCATCGGCTTGGGGATTTTCTGCATAATTTGAACTGATTGACGGCATAAAGATACAACTTCTTGACGATAGGACAATGGATGACATAAAAAATCAGCCATTTAATTCATAGAACCGCCAGTAAGAAAATGCAAAATCCTCAAGCGGTTTCTTCAATTTCCGACCTGTCCATTACTATTTGGGGCTGGTTGTTATTGCGAGTGCAAAATTACAACCAGGCCCCAATTCCGCTATTTCCCCAACAGCATACCACACTCTCTATTTCTGTTCAATACGAATGCGGTATATCCTCTATATAGTGGTTATAGAATTTGTATCGGAAAAGAGTGACCCCATATCCATATGGATCGATTGGCTCCTCAAGCTCTTCCAAATTCCAAGTGTCCCCGTCCCATTCAATGAAATACCCGTTTTCGTCTTCGTAGACCGCATTCCGGAAACTCTCCTGCACGTATTCATCTTCATCCATATCATACTTATATATAGTGGCATACCCTTTGAATTCTCCCGGCCCCATCCATTCATCCAAAAGAAGCTGGATATGCCGGTCGGTATTGCGGCAAGATGAAAAGCCTACAAGGCAGGCCAACATAGCAATCAAACAAACACATTTCTTCATAAACACACACTTATATCAAACATACAAAAATATTAAACTTCCAAGGAAACTCTTGCCAAGTCACGGACAAGAGCTTCCTTTAAAAGCAATTGTCATCTAATCACATACCAATTGCCATTATAAGCAAAACGGCTTTTGCCTTGAATACAAACCCAAGTATTATAGAAAGCAATATACCGCCTTCCACCATGCAAATAAATAGCAAATGTCCCTTTGCAATGTCCTGATTCCGTATAAATGGTCACGGCATAGTTCGTGCGAGTAAATGTGCCGTCATTCGTTGCAGGAGACATTTGCACACAAATAGTTTCTGGCATGTTTGACGCAAAGCCATCCACATTGACACACCCCATTGCCACCATCAAGAAAGCCACAAAAGAAATTCTCTTAACCATTTTTCCATGCCCTGAATCCGTGTCGGGCACAACTTCTAAAATTAGATTACTACTATTATTATTTCATTCTTTTGCCTGTTTATGCAAAAAGACGATGAGAAGTAACCCCTCCAACAATTCTTTTTTGGAAAAATGTTCGTTCGGATGAACCTGTAGGTTATCAGATGCTTACTTTTCTCACTATTCCAAACTGGCAAAATAAAAACAAGGCTTCGGCCTTGTTTTCTATCTACTCCTACGTGCTCGTAGTATGAACTTCACGAATCAATATATCTCAAAATGGCTAATCCTTAAACGGGTTCACCATACATAAGGAAATAATCTCCATGGTGTATCAGAACAATATTTCCTATATGATTCAGATTTCTGTAACAACAGTTCCTCTTCTTTTATTCTCTTAACAACGAAATACATATAAAACAAGAATACAGGCATTGAGAGATATAAATTCGATGTCACCGTACAAGAGGCCAACATCAAACTTTCTCCCAAATACATTGGATGCCTGACATACGAATATGCAAAACGTGTCCTAATTTTGGAAATCATCGGAGTAACCGAAAAGCTTTTCCCCATAGAAACAATTGATACCAACACCACCGAAAGGCCTATGATGAAAAATGAGCTAACTAGTCCCGGGTATGAGCAATGCGGGGTTATTTGTTTGACAATTATAATATTACATATTATCATCCCCAGCCAATAAGGTTTATAAAGTGGCATATTGCCCGATACACTTTTTTTATTGAACAACAATGCCACCCCCATTAAAAGATTACATGACAAGGCACCTAACCTTACCAATGCCAGAAACGAACATTGAAATTTCAATGCAGCTAATCCGACAAGGGCAAGATTCAGGAACGTTACGCCAAAAAGGACATTTGTCAAATAATCCCTGTTCATCTCAATATACCCAGAAACTCCAATCAAAAATCCAACTAAGTAAATTAAAGAATAGAATCAAACCTATCCAAATCACCCAGCTCCAAATGCTACCACTCTTATTATTACCCATAATAATTAAAATTGCATTTTTTCAAATTCAGAGGTTGTACAAATAGCCGGCAACTACTCGGCAACAACGCTGTCATTCTCTGCGTAAACCTTCTCAAGTCCTAAATTCACAGACATCTTATCAGAAAATTTGGCAAAACATGCTACTGTCATACGCCTATATCCGTCTTTAATGTCTTCTATTCCACTAATTTCATTACCAGGGTCTCCAACTTCAGAATAAATATATGTCACAGAGGAATTTGGAATTTTAAATTCTGCATCAAACGACACATCAATAGCCAATATATATGACTTTGGAATATTATTGGTAGAATACACCCAAATTTCCGGTATCTTATTATCAGCATCTTCATTGCGATTCTTAATCGTATAATTAAATGTAATCACGGGCGATTTCTCGTCAGCCTCAAACGAATTAGTCACGACCGACACTAATTCAGGTGAAAACATTCTGCTGAAACTTTTTTCCACCCCATTAGACAAGATTTCCATCAATTCATCCTTGGTTTCTTTTGGAAAATTCTCTTTAAGGGGGATTATATTTTCCGTTTTCAACTGAAGTGTTTCATCGGAATATAATAATTCAAGAAGTCCTCTTATATTCACATCATAATCGGTATAGTCCTTCAGAGATATTGTCGGATTTAACTTCAAATACACTGTATTGACCATATTATCCTTCATGTAATGAAGCATAGAAGTCATGAACTTGACAGCCTCTGGCGATTCACCTGTCTTATCGCGGTTCTCATACTTGTCAAATTCCAAAGCCCACAAGCCGTCATACATTTCACGCATCTTGTCAACATATTTACCCTCTGGAAATTTCTTCAAATATCTTACTATAATATCAAAGGGGGCTGAGGTCAGTTCCACCTCAAGCATCATGACATCCTCGTAATATCGACCAGAAGGATACTTGGAATAGTATTCTTCGCATTTATACGCAACTCTTTCTTTCACGATTTCATCATACAACCTCTTCTCCTTAAAATAAGGAAGGTTATAAACTACTATTGCTCCTATTGCAATTACCACAACAGCAACAAACCATCTAATTTTTTTCATACCACCTATACCCTTTATCCGTGTCGGGCACAACTTCTAAAAATTCTTATGTCCTACCTTAATGCAGATTATATGAAAAAGTAACCACTGTCCAACAATATCTGTTAAAAAACAAATGTTCCTGCTTTTTGTGACGTTGGACAAATTACCATCGCCAATTCAAAGCATACCCTATTCATGCCCTCTCATCTTATCAAATATACCTTCCTCACTGATTCAATTTATCCACACATTGGTTATTCTGCATAAACGAGGAGAACTCTTGCATTCCCCCATTGAACACATTCACATCCACCGGTACGGAAGAGTGTCCATACAGACATCCGTTATCCGTACATTGCCAAAGGGCAAATGAGCCTACATCAGGCATATCATCCTTATAATGTGCTACCCAGAAATCATAACGCTCAAATTCATGCGTTTCAAAGAAATCTCTTTTCATGCGGGCAGACGTGTAGATAATGGGACGAACACCCAGCCTATCTTCCACCAATTCCAACCACTCCAACACTTTCTGCCTTGTGGCCGTTGCACCAATCTTCTCTGCTTGATTACGTACTTCAATATCAAGTGCCGGCGGCAACTCCCCTATTTCAGTCCCCACATAATCCAGAAAATTTTCAGCTTGCTCCTTGGAAGAGCTCGAGGTCAGATGCATGAAATGGTAACTCCCTCTTATCTTATGATGTTTCTTCGCATCAGCCATATTAGTCAGATAATCACGGTCACGATGTGTCGCACCCTCTGTGGCCTTGACATAAACGAAACTCACCGGCTGGAATACATAGTTTTCGCCAGGCTTATCCCGATAGACCAGACCTTCCGGGCTGACATAAAGTGCCAATTCTCCCCACCCCTTAATTTCATTATGATGTGAAAGGTCTATTCCATATACCTGCTTGCCTGTTCCATCCGTCATGGTTGACCGCTCTATCACCCCTCGTGTCCATAACCCGAAGGACTGACGACCTAAACTATCCACAAAAAGTCCGATGCCAGTCTTAACTCCCTTCGACCAGTTCCCTCTATAATAAGAGCCGTCCTTATACCGCATAGAACCGTAACCATTAGGAGAAAGCACCTGAAATTGTCCTTCATATTCAGACTTTTCCGTAATCATCGTGCCTGAAATCATCCGGTTATTTATCCACTCTCCCTCATAAACCGTTCCCTTAGGAGTCACCATACGACCATACCCATAACGCCGGTTGTCTTTTAATTCTCCAGAATAGATGAAACCGTTTTCCATCTCCAAATTTGCGACTTGAACTACATCCCCCTCATCGGTCTCACTCTCAACAACACCAATCACATCAACGTTCACGAAATGTTTCCAACTCCAATTTGCCATCCAACCGGCCATAAACGAAACTATACCAGTAACAGTATACGTTAAAACGACCTTCCTATCCATAAACATTCCTATATTATCATCTCACTTGAATCACTAACAATTTACTTACCTTCCAAAATTGCTTTTTATCCACAATTTCAAGCCGGTATTTCTTATCTGATATTTTTGTAAGCTTATAACTTCCCTCCGGCATGTCCGTCAGAATATTGGGTTTCCCTCCTTCTATGGGTATTGACTCAAGTTCTCTATAATCAGCCTTATGCGCGACAGACAAGGCTGATGGATTGACAGACCCCGATTTAAACAAGCGGCCTCCAACAAGCACCCCTTTGGCCTTTAATTCCTTTTTGGTACCTATCACATAATATATCGTATATAATTCTTCGTTCTGTCTATCAATCGTGCTCTGCATGTCAGACGATCTCTCAGTCACTGCAGAAAGACTGTCACTTAACTGTTCCATATCCGAGCTAATTGTCGCAATCCTCTCATTCAAGGCATTGATATTAAAGTTTTTTGACCGTATCTCGTTCTGTAGCCGTTTGATGGTAATATCTTTCTTGTCCAATTCCTCATTCAAATAACGAACCAAAGAAGACAATCGTTTAACACGTTCGTCGCCTTTATCCATCAAACTGTCCAGATAATGGATCCTCATTCTCTTTTCTTGAAGAATATTCTCGAATGTACGCAGGTTCTCAACAATTTGCCGTCGGGAATACCGATGTCCTTCTATATCATGGGTAGCAAACAATATCTTTTCCTGCATGTTGATTGTATCAAGAATATTAGTAAATTCGACCACGGCCAAAGTCATATCATCCAAGACCTTACGCTGTTGGTCATTCAAATTCATAAGAGAATCACGCTCCGCAAGCAACTGACTTTCAGTCCTCCCCCTCTCCTTACATGCAGAAAGAGAGATTAGCAAACATATCAAGCAAACACATTTCTTCATATACTAAATGTATTAGATTCTTAAAACTCATCTATATTTCTTTCTTTCATCACATTCCTCAAACGGTTTTGAAAAATCTCCAGATTTTGACACCCGTCTGATTCCACCCAAATATCCTTCACCTTATTGTGCTGACGAAAAAACCAGTCCAACACCTTTTGCTGTTCAGAAGACAAATCTCCTTTTCGGAGGAAATAAGCGGTTTGGAAAGCTTTCAAATCATGAATATCCGGCATAATATGTCCGGCAAGAAGATGTCGTAAAGCCATTATTCGCGCTTCATACTTCACCGGCATTTCTGTAATCTTGCTTTCTATCTGAGAAATCTGTTCTAATGTAATGGAAATCCCATCCATCCTTTCAAGAAGTTCCTTTTGAGTCAGCCCCTCAGGCAACTTGTCCACTATTACAACCGGATTCTGCACTTCGTCATCTTTATGCCCTATCTGCACAACCTGATAAGTGCCATAGACAGTCACCAACAGCATCATGCACCCATAAAGCTGGTATATATGTCTGAAATGAGCCATATCCACCCCTCTTCGCATTTGCGCCCAAAAACCTCCGAGCATCAAGAAATGGAATGTGACAAACCAAGCTCCCAATGAGACATATACCTCCCATCCCACCTTGGACAATATCAGGAAAGACAAGAAGCCGACAGCAATATTTACCCCCAACCATAAATAAACACCGAAACGCAAATTCCGGTATATATATATCCCCCCGACAATAGTTGAGAAACATAACAACGTGCACAAAGAAACATGCACCGCAAGATTGGCCGGATGTGGATATACAAACAGATATCCCCAACTAAGTACTACATAACATGCATTAATTACAAGCCATGTATTCAACCATAAACGTAATAAGCTTTGACGACCCATATTACAGAACGAAACAAGAAACAATAAAAAACATCACATTCCCTGCAGGACTCCACTCCATTCATGCAATCAAAAGCCGACCTGAACATTCCATAAAGTCAAGCCTTGCAGAGATCCTTTAATTCTCATTCCTGTATTTTCTTCACCAATCTCTTCAAGTCCGACACAGAGAAACGAATCCAACATTCCTCTCCGGAAGTGTCACCTACATATTTATAGGCCACCCCCTTATGTGCCGTAATACACAAATCCATGAAATTACCTAACGTGGGGTCACTGGCAGAACTATCCACAAAATATTCTTCCACATTCTTCTTCACATCATCTCGTGTCAAACGTAACACCTCTATATCTACCAAGTTCTCGTCACAAACCGCCGTATAGACTAAATATCTACCCTCCAAAGTCACTTGGGTTATCGTAATGCCGACCCCGGCGTCCATGGGCAATGCAATATTCTTAATGGCACTTCTCAACATCTGTTCCGCCTCATCCGCCAGATCGTCCTCTTCCTTATCCATACCATCTTTCCCCATAATTTCAATCACTTCCTTCGCAAGCTTTGGCATCTTATCCTGTTCCAGTTCTACTATCTCCTCATCAACCGCAACCGTATCAACTACAACGGAATCCATCACCTCAACCGGATACACATCCTCTTCCTCCCATACAGATTCATTTGACATCAAACTGCCCGACTTCCGATTTGCCACGCCAAAAGCCACCAGTGAAAGCACAAACAAAAGAATGATAACACCGGCAAAAACCTGATATAAATGGCGGCAATGCTTATAATCCCATCCTTTGTTCATCAGACCCCATGCGGAAGCTCCATTTTTCCTAATTTGAAGTACCCCCCACCAAACCAATATCGACACCAAAGAATACAAGCTTGCAGCCGGATTCAGGTTCAAGACACCAATATTAATCACAACGCCCAATAACGAGCTTGACAAGAACAACCAGAAACCTGTCTTGTTCCAACGCATCAACAGAATGGATCCCAGAACATTCAATACTCCCAACATACTCAGCAATCCACTCCCCAAGGCCAGCCCACTATCTGCCACATCAAACATTGCTACACTATAAATGATAGCCACCACAAAATTGACAATAATGGCAAACCACAGCCACCATGTCACACAACCATGCCGTTGTTTTTGTCTCAAATCAATCATATTTCTTACTCTTTATTAGTTAGTATTTCTCCATGTATCTTATTTTTGTATCTTTGGGAAACACGGCCTTTCCCAACAAAACATCCGGATTGCGCAGGATAACCTCCTCAAGATGTTCACACTGGGCAAAAGCCCCGTCACCAATCTCCTTCACCGAACCGGGTATATCAACCCGTTTCAGCCCAGAACCCGCAAAAGCCTCTTTTCCTATACTCCTCACCGTACTAGGCAAGGCTACTGACTCCAAGTCCACGCACCCACAAAAAGTCATGGCACTAATCTTGTCAAGAGAGAAAGAAAGGCACACGCTGTCTAATGACACACAACCTAAAAAGGTAGCCTCACCCAAACTATACACACTGTCCGACAATACAACCTGACTCAAAGAGGTGCAGCCCATAAAAGCACTCTCTCCTATTTCTCCGGCAGGAACATGTATGGACAGCAATGCAGTATCATCCGAGAATGCAAAAGCCGCGATGCGCCGCAACTTATGAGTAAAATGAATTCGGGTTAGACTTTTGCACCCCATAAAAGAAGACTCTCCTACACTTTCCACATTCGGAACAGCCAAAACATCTATTGAGGTTCCTTCGAAAGCATTATCACCAATTTCAACAACAAAGCGCAAATCCACACGACTTAACCGCGTACATTCATAAAATGAATTCCGCCCGATAACCGACACACATGAATCCAAGCTCACCACCGCCAGTGATGGGTTGAGCGAAAAAGCCCAAGCCGGCACTTCCCTTACGCCCCTAATCACGACTTCATCCAACGAAGGGAGACACGCAAACGAATTCTCCCCCAACGAGCGGAGCGATTGAGGCAGAACCAGTTTTTTCAGGCTGTAAAAACGTCCATAAAATGCATCTGTAGCTATTCCTTCCAATCCTTCAGGGAACACCACATCAACCACGCTTCTACAGAACCTTCTTGTCAACGAATCAGATCCAAAAACTCTTTCCCCCATGGCTGTCACCTTATATATCTTGTTGCCGTATGAAACCGCTTCCGGCACACATAACGTGTCATCCCAATCCTCAAGAGAAAATGGCGGCACGAAAGAGGCTAGCTCCACGGTACTATCAGACAGAAAGACGTAAGAAGTCCCTTCCATTTCAACGACTTGTGCCTCCACAGATACGGACATCCCCTGATATAATGCCAACCCAGACAGAATCTTATTCCATCTCCAGTGTCGTTTCATAAATTTTCTTTCCTTCACTCCAAATTTCATAAATATAGGTTCCAGCCTCATAAGCTTTCTTTGCACGTCCTATCCCAGTCAACAAAAACTGGTTAGTTCCTTTCCTGACCGGTATCGTCATATCATCAGAAGTAAAACCTGTTGATGCCTCTTCTATTTGACACAAATACCCCTTAGGGTCAAAAATACGGATATTCATTTGTACATCTTGCGAAACCATGCCTTCAAAAGACAAATCCCCATAAAGGAAATACATTCTTCGGGCTGGTAATCGTCTAGCTTCTCCCCTAACGATCTGACCGTCTCCGTCTTTTCCAAAGAACTCAACACCTTGAATTTTCACTTTCTTACTGCTCTCCAATGGATGTTTGCCAGGATAGACCGTGAAGCTTTTTGCGAACAGCCTTGAATTTCCTTGCCATACCTCATATTGGTAACGACCAGGCGAATAAGGCATTTCTTTATTATGCCCCCAACCAGACAAAGACAAGACATTGTCCTTCCCAGGCATCACGGTCCCGACCGTTTCATAAGTAAATCCCTCCGTAGAATGCTGTCCTACCAGCAGATTGCCTTCAGGGCTTAATACCCTAATCCGAAAAAGCACGTCTTTCTTTTCAGACCCAAGTCCTGCATATCGGATTTGAGGCTTCACGAACTTCAAATCCCCACTATATAATTTCGAACCGAAATCATCTATGATGGTACCCTTTGAATCCGTGTTGGCAAAAGACAATTCACTAACTTCTAAACAGACATCACTTTCAAGATTTAGCATTTTCAACAAATCATCCGACACCGGAGTCGTAGAAACAGGGGCTTCCAAACCAGGTATTCTTTGTACGGGCGGTATGGCATCCAGGAAATCCGACGATTTCACATTCAAATGTTGTGCATGTGCGCATTGGATTATCATCCATGCGCACACGCCCATCAATCTCACACGTTTCATCATCAACACGTCCCCTATTTTCAATAACCTTCTACGCCCAAACGTTCCAAGGCCTCTTTCGCATCATCACTTGCACGATAATTGCTCTCGGCACATTTCTTGTACCACTCTATTGCCTTTTCTTTGTTATAAGACGTACCCAATCCATTTTCAAAGAGTTTGGCCAATTCAAACATGGCCATCCCTTGCCCGCCGTCCGCAGCCTTCAGCAAGAAATTGTAGGCATCTTCATATTCCATCTCGTCCTTATATATCAGACCCAACCGCCAAGCTGCATTATTATCTCCTAGCAAGGCACCCTCTCTATAATAATATTTCGCTTTCTCTAAATCCTTGTCCACTCCATGTCCATTCTGGTACATGTAACCAATCTCATAACAAGCATTGCCGTCAGTATCAGCCTGCTTCTTGTATGTTTTCAAGGCTTTTGAATAATATTTGTCTGATTTCGATTTGTCATGGAATGGATAAAACTTACTCACGTAAATCTCTCCCATTTTGTTCATCGCCTCAGCGTTTCCCTTGTCGGCTGCAGCCTTAAAATAAGCATAAGCCTTGGTCAACGACACGTCACGTCCACCCAGTCCGTATTCATACCGCTCTCCTTCCTCATACATTTCCTCAGGTGTCATCCCTGCGAGCATCCCCTTCGTCGCCTCTACGAAATCCTCTTTGGCTTCCGCCTGTTCCCCCAATCTCATCAAAGCCAGGCGGGCATCACAACCCAACATACTGGAATGCTGCACCGATTTCTTATAGCATGTGACAGCCCGTGCAAGGTCCTTAGACCGACCGACACCATCCTCATACATCTTTCCAGCTTTATATAAGGCATCCGATTGGAAACCATTCTCATTCGCACCACATTTCAGATAATTGTCCATTGCGGCATCATAATCACCTTTCTCATAATAATAATTACCCAAGCGATAAGCGCACCAATAACTACCGTTATCTATGGCCCGGATAAAATAAGCCTCCATCTGTTCATCATCCCGAGAGGTGCCTTCACCTAACTCATAAGCTAGTCCCATATAACCGTATGCCGGAGCATACCCGTTTTCAGCTAGATGTTTGAACAAAGGATACGACTTGTCATAATTGTCATCATTATAATACTCCATGGCTTTTCTGAACACCTCATCCTGATCCGCATCCAGTCCAATCTCAGACAAGCCGGAGTTGACGGTCAAGTTCACCTCCTCTCTCATCGCATTGATTTCCGTCAACAAGGAATAGAATGTAGATTTCAACACCTCAGCATCCTTACAAAACACGTCCGAGCGATACGAATAAGAAGTTTCCATACAGAACAGCTTCACTACCTTGTATTTGGACTCCAATGGGATGCATCTTTCCAGATTCTCGCGAGTGTAAATATTATCATCGTACGAGAAACCGAGATAGAGTGTAACCAAAAAAGGTCCCTCATCCCAATCCTCATTAATGATAAAATAATGGGAAACATCTTTGTACTTGAAACGCACATCGCCATCACGATCAATCTTAGGTTGAAATCCCTCTTCCGACAAAAATTCCACTATCCCTAGACGCAAGGCCAATTGGGCATCATTGAAATCTTTAGCCACAAGCCCCATGGTGGCAAGGACACAAAATATAACGGATAAAAATGTCTTTTTCATAATGACTCCTGCTTATTCGATAATCAAATCTTTTGCACTTTTGATATGGTCCAACATCGTGTCAAACGCATAATTGAAATCATAGGCCTTCGTGACAAACATCTCGGCAGAAAGCACAAAGGAACTCTCCTTGCAATATACTTTCACTCCATACTTTCCATTGTAATCGTTCAAATTTCGGGTCACAAAGTCTTTATTGTACTTTTCGCTATAATTGAAATACAAACGCAGACAAACATACATCGGATTTTTCTCCTCTTCGTCTATTTCCACACAATACCTCAATCCTTCGCTTTTGAACACCAAGCCATTGTCCAGATTCTCAGGGTTAAAACCCTTCCTGCCCAAAAAATCCGACACTTCTTTTCTTAACTCCTCTTGGGCTGCATTGTAGTTTTGTGAAAA
Source organism: uncultured Paraprevotella sp. (assembly GCA_944319925.1). Classification (GTDB taxonomy): domain Bacteria; phylum Bacteroidota; class Bacteroidia; order Bacteroidales; family Bacteroidaceae; genus Paraprevotella. The sequence goes on along the minus strand of CALUFQ010000006.1, from coordinate 48,641 downwards.
GCCACACATGGCCACTCCCCAGAATGCCACACACATAAACAACTTTTTCATTTTTTCTCAGTATTATTTTGGGTTACGTTTCTTTTTTCATTCACTTCTTCCAGCAATTTACGAAGGAAAGTCGTGCGTACACCGAAATTCAGGCTGGAACCCCTCAATCCGGAATTGTTGATGGCCACCAGTTTCCTTTCCTTGTTCACTACAGGCCCGCCGCTTGTCCCTCCCATGATTCCGGCATTATAGCCCACGCGGTATTTCTCGTTGGTCGAAAGTATGCTGCCATTCACGTGTTGTGGATGGATTCCGGTTTTCATACCGGCCAAAGCCGGACCGTTGTTATATCCCAGCACCCAAATCTCATAATCCTCATTTCCTTCCTTATTGTCCGCAAACGGGTCCGTATCGGGAATCTCAAAGATGTAGGCATCTTTAGGCATAATCTTCTCCTTTTCGTTCAGCTGTATGACAGCCAAATCATTGGATGACACGTCGCCCGGCTCTCCGTAGGCCAGACAAGTACAAGGATGGAACGTCTGCTCATTAACCGTATGTCCAATCATTGAGTTATCAAAAGCCGCATAGGTCCTGCAAATCACCTCCACCTTGTAGTTCGCCAGATCCACAATCCTGTCGTAGAATTTGGCAGCCTGGGTATAATAGTCGAGGGAGTCCTGCCTTTGATCTAATATAAGGGCATTTTCCTTGCTAAGCATCCGATAACTTCCATATTGGTTCAATTCTTTTTGGAACTTCTGAGCCTTATCCGAATAAATATCTCTCATGGATACGAATAAGTCTTTTAACATCGGAACCACCTCTTCCGGAGGGATGGGAGCAGCGACATGCCTGTTCGTCGCGATAAGCCCGTCTTCCGAGATGAAGAAACCGGTGCCCCAGCCTGAATCGAAAACCGCTTTATTTACATCAAACGTAAAATTGAAAATCGTTTTTTCATTCTCATTATAATTAAAATAGAAATCCGAAAAACCGGTCTTTTCCGCCAAACCTGTATCGACATGATAAACCACATCGCTCCTCAGCAAAACGACTCCCTTGTTTAACTCGGCCCACGACGGAATCTCGTCCTTATGCAGATACTGATACAGTTCGTATCCGCCCCAAGCCAACAAGGCCAACAAAGGCAACAATCCCAACCATTTCCAATAACGCCCGAATGAGGGTGACAGACGCTTTTCCTTAAGTTGGACGGCATATTCTGTAGTCTCAGGTTTAAAGTCCAGCTCATACAACACTCTCTGCTTACCTGGCGACTGGATGCCAAGGAGCATCTTTCCTGCATGGAACACGTCATGCGGGAACTCCGCCCGCCCGTCATTCCCCGTGACCTGCCGGCAAGGTTTGTCATCTGACTTTACATCCACAACCGTCCTCGGCACGGGTTTCCGATCCTTATCTAGCACCGTAATGCCCACCTTAGACTTTACAAACTGCCTGATGCAAAAGTAGTAAGGTGTCTTTGCCTTAGCGGGTGTGATGTCAAACTCTTCAGTATTGGCGTAATTCGCCGTGTCCACGGCAATGAACTTCTGCCCTTCCTGCATGAAGGGCAACTGCACCACACCTTCCTCCCCGGTATTATACACTGTTTCCTGTCCGGCCACAATGACCTTGATGTCATGCTTCCGCACCGGATTCCCATCCTGGTCCTCCACAAACAACACCGGAGCGTATCTCACCAATTTCTTGACATATGCGTCATAGACCTCCACATTCGGCTCCACCTCGAACCCCCTCTCATCGACTCCCTTCATGTCAGGAAACGATACAGTGAAAGTATCCCGGCAAGGAAGGTCTCCCACCTCCGCCTTTCCATCTTCGCCGGTCAACTTCATCACCGACATGCCAGACATCCGGATTTCCACACGCTCACCTCCCACTGCATGTTCATGTTGATCCAACACCCGCAACCATACATGCTGCATTTTCTTCTTCACGGAATCTTCCTCAGGAATATGTGCCGTGTCTTCGGTTACGACTTTTGACTCGTCTCCCGTAGTGCCCGATATTGTTCCTGTTGTCCCGTCATCAATTTTTTCTATTATATTGTATCCAGGTTTTAACTGTTCATCCAGATGGTCTCCTCCTCCGGAACCTGACATCCCTGTCACCAATCGTGAAACAGAATCGCTTGCATCTGTTTTTTCCGAACCAGATTGTGACGTGGTGTTTTGGGACTTCCCGGGGTCTTCGGGCACAGGCAACCGGTTTGCACCTCTATAGATGCCCATCGTCCGGTCTCCGTTCACGGCATGAGCATATTTACATCCCCAACCGGCAAGAAGGAACCTGTAATTTTCGTTCTCCTTCTTATAAAACACAAAACTCAAATCCGGAATCTCCATAATGTCGTCCACGTACGGAGCCATTTCCTGAGCGTTCCGAAGCATCTGGGCCACCTGATTCACGACCGCCTTCAACCGGGACATGATCTGCCGACGCTCGTTTTCCGGCACATCGGTCAGACGGACATATTCAGCATCGTCATTGGAATACCAAGTTGTATTCACCGACTTGGTGGACAAATCGGCAAAAATAAAACTTCCGGCATCCAACAACATCTTCATCTGCGAATACACTGTGTTGTAATTAAGCTTCAACCTGAAGCTCAACTCTTTATTATTGACTCGAATCAACTGTTTCATAAGTCTTTCCTTGAATTCTATTCAAAAGCCTCCGGACAAGCCTTTTGCAAATCACCCACAAGATTCCCCAATTTTTCATCCTCCCTCTTAGTTTTATATTCTATATAATTTCTGATTGTTGTGTTTGCAAACGGGACTTCTTCAATAAATACCAATTCATTGTCTTCTTTCAATTTGCTTCTGATTTTCGCTGCATCCTTCGTATTCTTCACCATATTATCCACGATTTTCTTTACCCGCACCAACTCGAACATAACAAAGCGATAATCATTCACAGCCGTCCGCAATTCCTCAAAAGAACTTTTATGGTTCTCCAACGGCTGAAAATCAGGATTGTCCAACGTTTCCTTATCACGTTTATTCGTTTCCTTATTATAAAGTTGTCCCAACCGATCCCGGATATCCAGTATCTCCTTATACACAGGTGCCCATTTCGAGCCTTCCTCTGCCAATGCCAGCTGTTCCCGGACTTCATTACGTCTATGGTAAATGTCTTCCAAAGACATTGCTCCCAGGTATTTTTCAAGCTGTGCATCACTCAACGTCGGGTTGAAACTCCGGATCTCAAGCTTCCTGAGCAGCTCTTTCAACCGGTCATACTGAACCGTCAGACTATCTATCCGGTTGTTTAACGAATCGATGATGACGGTTTTGTTCACTTCAGCCGCCCTATTCATGTCCTTTTTCGATACTTTGCCTTGTCCATAAAAGTCACCGCAGCACATCAGCAAGGCTACTATCCATATATACCTTCTCATTTTTTCTGCCCTCCTCCAATTTTGCCTTCCAAACCGTTTCTCGATAATCCACTTCCGTCTTTACCTCTCCCATCCTCTCTCACCGGGTCCTTTAATCCATTCTCATCATCCTCCACTATTGGTTTTTCATCCTGCAAAGGATCTTGAATAGGCCCCGGTTCTTTTTTTCTCTCTTCTGAATATACGGGTGATGGACGGCTTCCATTTTCAGGGGTGTCTTTCAAAGCTTTCTCCAACCGACGGTACAAATCCTCTCCGTCAATTTCTCTAATTGTCAGTCGAAGCAGTTCATTAAACCCCACACGGGTTCCATATCCGCCTTCCAGATAATTTTCACACACTTCCCGCCAAGCATTCCGCAATGAATCAATCTGGTTTTCCGCATTCTGGATTTGATTTTCCAATTGCCGAATTTGATTCCAATGCCCCGCGATGGTCTCACTTTGCTTCATCAAGGTCACAACCTCTTCCCCTCGTTCCTGCCCGCAGACCACCGCAGCACACAGAAAGGAAAAAATCCCTATACAACATGCCTTTTTCATATTCCTGTTCTTTTTAATCATCCGTGTTCTTTACAAACTCATCGAGTTTCTCCTTCGCTTCTTCGTTCGTGGAAATCTCATTGAAACGGATTTGATCCGCCAACAGCACTTCTATCCGTGGCATCGACAGATAATTCTCCTCCACCAGGCGCTCCAGGTTCTCATAATACTCCCGTTCTGCCCGCTTGCGGTCTTTCTCCAGATTGTCCAACCGTTTGCGCAACGAAGTGTTGTGGGAGTAATGGGACTTCCAATACTTCATTCCTTTGATACGATTCTCCAACGATGAGACGGAAACCGAAGGAAATGCTTTCAGCGGACGGGAATAGGTGGCCTTGCCGCTGAAGCCGAAGCCCTTTTTCAGGCGGTCATATCCTGAAAGCAAACCCGACACGTTCGTCAGGTTGCTGTTAGCCCCAAACTCCCCGACCTTTCCGTTCAGGAACTCCAATGCCTCCCGATACCCGTCTATCTTTTTCTCCGAATAAGCGGATTGTTGGAAGTGCTTGTCCGCATTTTCCCACAATGAGCTACTGGACAAGGCGAACAGATACTTCACCAACGCCTGCTCTTCCGTTATGCGGATCAGCTCCCCGTCACTGTTGACCCGGTCTGAATGGATGCCGCCTTCAATCCCTTTGTATCCGGCCACGGTCCACTTGCCTTCCTGGCACAACTCTTCTATCTTCCCTTTCCACATCTTGGCTTGTGGAGAACCTACTTCCGGCCCCTCAACACCCTTTTTGGGTTCCGGTTTAAGCCACAGCAAAGCGACTATGCCGCCCACCAGCACTATGGCCAACAATAATAATTTTACGATTTTCATATCTATGATCCTAATAAACATTTTCCCATTTCCGCTATTATAGCTTTAATATTGTCTCCGGCTTCTTCGAAATATCCCTGCCGCCCAAAATTATTAACTTGAGATGTGTCCACTTGTCCGAAGAGTTTTGTAATACATTCCTTTTGCGCTCTGGACAAATTTTTTGTATCAGGCCTAAATCCTCTATTAGTTTTTTTACGCGGATAACCGTACTTCAAGGTATTTATAGCCCCCCTCAAAGCTTCTATCCTTTCTTTCACGAGAACATTTTGACCATCCTCCGAAAATTTTTCAGTATTATAAGTTTTATTATTTTTCAATTGTCTCTCGATTTTAGAAATCTCTTTTAGTGATATATCTACATCGCTCAACTTAGTAAGATCCATTTTTACAACTTCTTCACCCGTTGCTTCAGGTTTCACTTTTTCATATAGAACTTTTATTTTCTCCACAAACAAAGAATTCCCATTGCCTTGATTCCATTTCGTTAATTCTTTATTGTACTTTTCTGACAAGTCATCTCCCATTCTTTTCCCCGAAACTTCCAGATTATACATTTCTCTGTAAAGCTCCAAATCCGATTTGTTTACATTCAAAGAATAGAATATCGTCGTTTCCTCCTCTAAGCTATCAAAAGCCATCTTGAGGGGTTCACCTAAAGTAATAGAATCGAATGATGCGATAATTTCAACCGTGTCTTTGCAATCCTTTGATGCAGTTAATTCAAACTGACTTCCATCCTCCTCTCTGCTTACCTTTATAGAAGACCGTTCTAATATATCACAATAACAATGAAGGATTGGTTCCAAATTCTCCTCATTAAATTTATTCGGCAAGATTGCATTCCCGGAAACATCCTTATATTGCACTGTCACCATCTTGGATACAGGTTTTGTTGAATCATATTTTTCATTGTCAGAATCGGTAGGAATCCCATTATTACGATACAAAAAAACTCCCAATCCCACAACCAACGCCAACACAGGCAAGGCAATCAGGAAGGGCAACAGTTTCCCACCCCAGGCATTGCCCTTTCTTTTCTTGCCGTTTTGCTTTCCATTGGTTTCATATATAATCGGGACAGCGTTGCCTTCGGTATTATTGTTTGCACGTGAAAGCTCGATTGAAGCAGACTGTCTGGTATCCTGAAGCTCAGCCCGCATTGTAGAACCTGTTCCTTGCCTCTGTCCGGACGGAGATTGGGATACCTCCTCCGGCTTCCGCATTTCAAGATTCAACCGGATTTTTTCCCCCTCAGGCGGATATTGCCCGTGTTGCATCTTATATCCCTCAGCCTCTATCCTATATTCCCATTCCTCCTGATTACCGGGTACCGGACAACTATATTTCCCTTTTATGTTCTCACGCTGAATAGATTGGTTCGTTCCCACTCGGGTCACCGTAATCCTTTTGGATACAGCATCAAATGGCGCAGGAAAGTCAAACTGCAGAATAGTCTTCCGCTCCACTGTCATCACACATTTTGAGCCACACTGACTGAAGTCCAAAAATTCGGGTTCAATAAAATAGCGATCACTCTCCAATGACTTCTTTCCATAAATCTCCTCGCCGCGAAACTCATAAGTATCGCTGGGCAAAGGATAGCTCATCTCCCTCTGCTTATCTTTAATCCATACCGGTGCCACCTCTGCAAAGTCCAGTGCTTTCCCACCTTTCTTTTTAAAGACGAAAGCAATTTCCTTTGTCTGGGGGGCAAAGTCATAGGTGACGTCAAGGATTCCGTCAATCCCTACAGACGCCCGAATCTGCCTGCCGGCCTTCCCCTGAAGGACATCTTCATAAGAATAATCCAAATTCTCAATAGGAAGTTGCCAATATTCCGGAGCCAACTGATAAATCTTATCCTTGGAACGGACCCATCCAGGAAGCATCCTGCCCGTGTTTGTCGCCTTGTTCGTCACACGCACCTGATACATGATCTCCTCTTCCGCAGGTTCGTCGATGTTCGCCGGAGCGTTCGGGGCAAAAAACACATGCGGATATCCCTCATAACTCCGACGGAACAGCGAGGCAAGATAGGCCGACATCACACGCTCCTCTGCGGCTACATATCCCACTCCCTTCTTCAAAGAAGCCACATCCATGTTGAGCTTGCGTTGCCCCGCGTCCGAGACGAGCTGATAACCAGAAAGAATATCCGAATAGTAATCCTGCCTCAGCACCGATAGGCTAGGGGTCAGCTCTTCTCCAATCAGATTCCGCTCACAGAATCTGCTGTTCAACGCATTCAACAAGTCGTAAAGGGCTGTATTCGACCCGGACGGGGTTACCGCCGCCACCTTCTTCCCCCTCGGCAGAAGCACCGAAACAACCAATACCCCCGGACGCCGGGATGTATCAAGAATTCTTGTCACAAGACTGACCGCCACCACCCGAGAAGCAAAAGACAAGGCATAAGCCTTCTCTCCATTTTGCTCCAAGAAAGTAACAAGATTGCGGTAATCAAAATTAATTTCAGATTCCTCATACCAATCTTTTACTCCTTGCGTCGCATAAAAATGAGTGAATCCCGTCAGGTTTCCTGAAATAATTATCTGTATTTTATTGCTACTCATACTCAATCTCCTTATCCTTATCCCTTAACTGTTAAACCATTCTTTCAGGGAGCCCCATATCCCCCCCTTGTTAGGATTCACATACGGAATGGCATTCCGCTGAATCACGCGCAGGATCTTAAGAGAGTCCGTCTCATCAAACGTGTACACATCACCGGGCATGAACTTGCCCACGCAAAACGGGTAAAGCCCGACCTTATTATCTGATGTCTGATTGATATCATACATCTCACAAATTCTCTTTATTCGGTTCAGCACCGCCTGGTATCCCTGTTGGTTCAAAATATCATTCAGCATTTCCGGAGTCACGATGTCCCCCAATGTATCGCTCTTGGTCAGAATGATATGAATGGCCACAACCCTCCTCATCAATCCGGGATTTTGATTAAGCAACGAAGCTATGCAATCCAACGCATCGCTCTGCTTTACAACCTGCGGTTGTTCTCCCAAAGCATTCAACGAAATTTCCTTTTCATTGGCCGTCGGATCAATGACAAAGAAAAAGACCTTACTGTTTTCATTCGATAACAAGCCGGCCGCTCCCTCCCCCAAATCTTTCAAACCGGTAGGATTGTTAATGGAGGCAAACCTCGCTGTTTTCTCCCCAGACATCTCTATCAGCGAAATTTTACGCAAGTAACCATTCTCGTCATCAATTTCCCCGTCAATAACCTGAATATATGACTGCTCGGTTGAAGGCGGAAGCATACTAGTGCGGGCATAGTTGCGCAAATCCATCGCATAGTGCCCACCTCCACCTGGACCTTTAGGATCGAAACTAAACCCCAGCCGCCCGGTAAGGCTCATCAAGCCGGCCAACACACAAGTCTTGCCCGAAGAAGGAATTCCCCAAAAATAAATATCCGTATTGCCATCCTCGCTATGGGGATTCTCCAAAGTGCTTACCGGCAATGCACGTTGTTCCGATGCCAAATTCGGATACCGCTTGATATGGCTGTATGCCCGATCCGTCAAAGTATGGCTGACATCCACCAGGTCTTCCATCGTCAAGGCACCGGTACTGATGTATTCATACATCATACTACGGGAATATTTGAAAGGATAACACTTCATGTCGGTAAGCAGGTTTCCTTTCATACTCCGTATCAGCTCCTCGGCCTCTTCCCGATACTCGCTATAGGGGTGTGCTTCCAAGAAATTCGCATAATCCAATATTGTATTCGTCTTTTTCGCGTTGATCCAATCCTTCCGGGCCTCTTCCGCATCCTCAATGACCTTATAGAGCTCTTCGGCCTTCGCCTTATATTCCATTGCCGTGTCCGTCATATTTTGGGCATACTTCTGGACAAAACGGTCCAACAGCACCTTCTTTTGAGGGTCTGTATTCTTCAATACCCAAAGCGCATTCCACTCCTCCAAAAGGGTGCCGTTGGCCCATTTCTCCAAAAGAGCCTTGGCCTCCTCCAGATGGTTCATAAGATAAAATCCCGTGGCACACTTCTGGATATACCCGTTCATCACCACCGCGTCATGCGAGTCCTGCGCCGTCTGCCAGTCCAACCGCTCCACCCAAGTCAGGGCTTCCTGCAAATGCGACTGGGAATACATCCCGTCCTTGCACTTTTTGATGAAAGCCATCAGCAATTCCCTGTCCTGCGTCCGGCAGATATTCTCCCAGTCCTTTGCCTCTTGAGCCGCGGCATGCTGCCGGATAAGCTCTTTGGCCTTATCCAGATGTGTCCCTGAAAAGACATGTTGCTCACATTTCTCCACATACTGAGCCAGCAAATCCACCGAATCCTGTGCCTTCTGCCAAAAGACCTCCTCTGCCTGCACCTGATAGCGTTGCTCAAGCTGGTCAATCTTCCGATATCCAGCGTCTCTCAACCCCTCAGGCGTAATGCCGGTCTCGGGATTAAGGCAAAGTTGCAGAAGTTGCTCCATAGGAGCCACATTACAACGAAGATATATATTCTTTCTCCACTCTTCCGTAAACATATCCATATTCATATTGATAACCTGTTAATCTCTTGAACTTCTTTCTCCCACAATGAATCCACCATCCTCCGTAATCGAGTCGGAGCCACCTTTCCGCAGTTGTTTCCTCTTGGACTTTTCGCCCCAAAAATATTTGAACAGTCCCAAGCCTCCCAGTATGATGACTGCCAATAATCCGGAAAAAGAAAAACTCGAAAAAGAAGAGAACATCTGCCCGATGTTGCTTTCACGGACGAAAGAGCTTACATCCAGCGCAGGAGCCTCGTCCTCAAGCTTGCTTTTCCGACTGGCGTACGCCTCCTCCAAGCCTTTCGCATACCGCTCCTTGGCGTTATCCAGTTCTGAAGCATACTGAGGCATGAACAACAAATCCCATCCCTTGAAATTCTCCTCACATTGCATGACAAGCTCCTCCTTCTCCTCTTCCAAAGGACCTGCGCTCAACTCCAACAAGTCACTGAAACTGGATACCGCCTGCGACACGTCAGCCTGAGAAACCTCTTCCGGCTGCTTGTCCAGATCCAACAAACGCACCATGCGCTTACGCCCTTCTTCGGACTCCAGCAAAGCCTCAAGCTCTGTCTGATAAGTTCCGACACGCGACTCGCATCCTTTCCGATACTCGGCAAACATGTGGTCGATATCATCCATGTCACGCTCCACCGTCTGCGTGATTTCCTCCTTGGCCCACATCACATCAAAGAACTTCCCGGCATACAGGTAGCAGGGCACAAGTGCAATCACATAAAATCCCAACATCACATATTCCACTGCCTTCCATTTGTCCTGGTTGAAATCCTGCGCTTTCGCGTATGCAGCCAAAAAGACAAACACGACCATCAGCATGAACAACAAGACTGCCACCATGGCACTGGGCAGCCTGTTGCCCAACATCGTGAAGTTCAAGCCAAAAAACACCACCAGCCCCAACAACAGCAAGGCTACAAACGAAATGACATCTCCCTTGGAGAGATTGCCTGAATTGGATTGACTCATATTCTTCTTACTATTTTTAATTATTTAATTCTGACCAAATTGAACATGGTGCGGTTCATCGCACTCGTAGCGGTACACTGAAGATTCCCCTGCCAGTCCGCCTGACACTGATAGACATAGGGCAAGAACGACCCGGCATTGCTTGTGGCGGGAACATCCTGATAAATCCGGATTTGCCCGTCACCGATTTCCGCCCTCAATGGTGCCTTGTACTCCATGCCATGATTCACGATGACAAGCTGCCCTTTAAGCTGACTGAAAGTCATATACAACTCAATGGGCGACATATCCCTCAGACTAACCAATTGCGAGGTGGACTTCCACATGCCGTCCAGTCCGTGCGCATCCCTAACGGCATCAGCAAACTTCAAAGTATCCCCCTGCACCGCTGCATCCGGACAAATACGTGCAAGACTGTCCATCTTGGCTCGCAACACAGCCATTTCTTTCCGGACAGCCTCACAACGGTCGTCCACCACCGGAGCACCTTTCAAAGCCTGCAAGGCCTGTCCGATGCAAATCATCGGCCCGATATTGTCACCGACTTCCTTTCCGGTCTCTTTCAACAGCCGGACTATTTCATCGGTCGTCAAAGTCTGGTCCACACTTTTCAACAAGGCCACAGCCCCTGTAACAATAGGAGCCGCCATACTGGTTCCCTGCAACGAAACATATTGCCCACTAGGAGCCGCACTATATATGTCCACCCCAGGGGCAGACAACGTGGAATACTCACGCTGCAATGCAGGATAAACTCCGTAGTTACTAAAATCAGCCTTGCACAGATTCCGATCCAGAGCAGACACCTTGATGGCACGGTTGCTACGTTTCTTGGGATCCACTCCCGCCACCATATTGTCATTCCCGGCGGCAAAGACAATCGTGCAGTTGTTCCGATCCGCCAAAGCAAAAATCTGACTCCAAATCCTTTCATCCTGTTTCAGACATGTATTGATGTAATTCAACTGCTCGGATTCCCCCATCTGTCTCATCTCATCGGTCATTGTCAGACTTAACGAAAGATTAATGACATCAGCCCCTTGTCCAATGGCATACTTCACACCATGCATGATGGCCAGTGAGCCCATAGAACCATCCGCATTATCCGTCCCCACCTGCACCGGCATCAACTTGCAGTGAGGTGCAATGCCAAGCAATCCGCTCCCATTGTTACAGTTCCCCACAGCCGTAGCTGCCACATGTGTTCCATGAGGATTCACTTCGCCAGCTATCGAGACTGGACGCACATTACCGTTCCGCAACACCACATTATAAGGCCTGTAAACCTTTCCAGCCAGCTCCGGATGACTCAGGTCAAAGCCGTTATCCACGACAGCCACAATCACCTCATCCACACCGGACGTGACATCCCATGCGACCCTCGCACTTATCGGAGCAAGATACCATGAACGGTCAGCATCCTCAAGTACCGGGTCGGTCATCACTTCACCTCCTCCATAAACCTGCTCGTCAAACACTTCGAAATTGAAATCCTTTATTTGTCCCGGCAATTCCGACTTGATTTTTTCCCGTTCATCAACCGGCACCCGCAGCTGAAGCAAATTCAGCACCTTGTCATAATACGTAATTTCATATTCCTTGCCATAATAAATGCGTTTGAACGCTTTGGCCCATTCCAACATCGTATTTTCATCGCGTTGTTCCAACAGCACATTCAGCCGGTCTGTCGCAATCCGGGTCATCCCGTCACTGCTCACACCCACCTGTCCGTCCTCCACGGGTCTCACCACAGAGGGATCCGGCAAAGGATTATAAAACGGATTGACCCAAGAAACCGGACTTTGACATTCCCGGCATAAGAACAGAAGTAATAAGAGCAAAAGGAGCAAAAGCAAAAGCCACCGCAACACATTCCAAAAAGCCCTCAAGCCTTTCTTGAAACCAACCGCCCCCCTTTTTCCCTCCTTCCGTGAAACATGTGGGGAAGAAACTTCCGTAGGAGGTACTTTTCTTCCAAACCCAACCGTTATCGGCTCTTCAGTGACAGGCTTTTCGGCATCCGACAAAGGCGGAATCAACGTTTCCTGCCCCACAGCCCTCACATGTTCCGTCTTAGGGGATTCTTCACGAACCTGCTCCTGTTGCGGCCAGTATGAAAGAACAGGAGTTTCCACCACAGGTTCCGGATTCAATTCATTAGCAGCCACAGGATTCTCTTCTGAAAAGGCAACTGAATCAGAAGCAGAATCGGAAACCACTGCCACAGCGGGCTTGCTAGGAATGTCCGGTTCTGGCTCGGGCATTTCCGTTTTCACTTCTACATTTTCTGTTGTCGGCAAGGAATGAGGCACCGGTTCTCCCCAATATCCTACGAAATGACCACTTCTATAAATACCTCCCCGTCCAAGCTCCTCCCGACGCGGAATCAAGCCCCAATTCACCAAAACCACCTTCCCGTCACCACAATACACAGAGTGTTCATCCACGTACGAAATGGCTTTCGTCAACAACTCACATAATGAAAGGTTTCCCTCTTCCTTTAACACCCCGGCCAAATTCTCAACCGACCTGATGCAATCTTTCAACAAATAAGCATAGCGTCCCTTTTGTTCTTCTTGAAGCTCAGCAAGCACTACAGGCTTCTTGGAAAAGACATCCGAAGACCAGGTGATTTCCGTCTGGGTCCGAAGGCGGGGATTGGCCAACAAGTCCTTATAAGGAAATTCCGGACGTGATTTCAACATGTTTCTTATGCCTTCATAATAATCAGTTACAACAACCGATTTTACTTTAGGCATAATAAAATCTTTTATAGACGAACGATGTATATCCATATCCTTTTATGCAAACAGACCTAAGCCAAGCGGTTCAACATGGCATCACAAAAAGCCTTCCATTTCTTATCCACGCAAAAGAGAATTATGGAAATCACAAGCAAGAAAGAATACCAAAAAAGATATTCACCTGTTCCCCATGAATTATTACTTGTAGCCCGATCAAGCCAATACAAAAAATTTGGAATACTAAAAAACAATCCGAGCCATTTCAGATTATATAAAATCCAACCAATTACCGTCAAAACAGGATTCGAATAACGCTTGCAAAATTTACCTGACATAACCACTATTTTATACGTATTAATAATTCCCAACAAACACAAAAGAGTACAGCCCAACCGACCTTTCACCTCATCCCAGACTTTGGTAAGTCTCCAACAACAAACCAAGCTGCCTGTTGGCCTCCACATCATAATTCGGAATGTCATATGACGCGACAAACGAAATAAGAAGCATGTCAATCCATTTGTTATAATTAATAAAGGACGGCAAGGATGCGAGCCGGACATTTTCTTCCGTGGGACGAATCGCATCGAATAAGTCGGACAATTCGTCTTTCGACATCGGAACTTTCTCCGCCAAGCCATAGTCAAACGAGAGATGCAGGTTGTTCTTTTCATTAATCAGTTTCAGGTCAGCTATCTTTTCAGGGGAATAACGGTTGAAACCAAACGTCACCACAAACTCATTAATCATCTGCGCCGTAGTATCCGCTATCATATCCAAGATTTGATGAGGCACAGAAACAGCATCCACAAACGGGCTGATGGCTTTGGCAATGGAAGCAACAAGTTGAGTGGTTCCCACCACAACCTTCAGATTTTCTATCAAATCTAGCACAGTAAGCGTATTACACCCTTCAGATTCATAAAACTTAAGATTCTTCTGTGAACCTATGTCCTCCAACCATTGCCTAACAATCCCTTCTGCCAATTGCTCGGAGTTGCTTTTCTGCTTGAAATTGCACTCAAAAAGCTTGTCCAAGGAAATCCCCTTCGCCCCTTCAAAAAACTCCCGACAAACGGCTCCAGTGGGATAATGATATTCCTGACGTAAAATCTCCAGATTTTCCTCATACGTGTTCGAAGCAGAAATCCGTCCATGACAACGGGTAAGAATGAGGTCGTACTCCTTCATGTCACGTTCTGAAATCATCTTCGTATTATTCAATTGGTTATAATAAAAGTCGAAAACATAATTCTCGCTGATTTGCAGATTTTGAATCATACGTCCAAAAAAATAATTGTCTTTCCCGCAAACCACATCAAACTCAGCAATAATGGAGCCGCTACACGCAATCGCCTTCTGAAGCGTATCTTCATCATTCTCTCCATGATAATATTCCGCCATCAATGAATATGCCTGCAAATGCAACCCCTTGATTTCCGCCTGGTATTTATACAAACGACTCTCCTTGGCATTGGCCGCAACCACACCTAAATTTTCAATGATACGTGTCGCCCCGTCATTATTCATCGTAGCCGCAGAATCCCACGCCAATTCAGGATCCTCAAAGAAAGTATTGACAAAAGGACTGGAAACAAAACTCCGGCGAAGCCTCTGATGGAAATCCGCATCTATCTCGGACGTTTCGGCTCCTTGCGTGTCAAATCCATTAAACAAACGGTTTCCATTAACGCCGGAATACTTATAATCACGCAACAAATAGGTATTACGGAACCCCCCGCGCTCTGTCCAATCACTGAACCAGCTGAGGCTGTCAGCCTGCAACACCTGGTCATACAAGACCTTTTTATAACGGTCTTCCCAACGATTCTCTATCTGGTCATCTCCTCCGGCCTGGACAGAATGACTCATATCCACATTAAACTTGGTCGCAATGATAAACAAAGGAGAAACGATACTCTTGTCAAGATAAGACGTACGAGTCCGGGCACTTTCCCCAATGTTCTGCTTTACCCATTGCTCCACAAGTCCCGGTATCACAGTAGGACCATTCTGCATGTGGTCGTGGCAAAGCATCAATACGTTAATGAGCCTCTCGTCATTATACTTATTGAAGAGATAGCGAACCTTGCCACGAAGCATCATTTTATTGTTCAATTCTATGGGAACCTGTTCTTCCTGCAATTCCAATGCCGCCCGTGCTCCAGGAAGGTCCAGGATATCTACGGAATTGAGAAATTTCTTGCTTACTTTCCTATTCCATCCTTTTGAAATAAGACGCTGAAGCACACTGTCATCCATGATACCTTCTGTGTGATAGACCAAATCTTCATTTATGGTATCTTCCGGTATTTGGAACACCACTTCAGCCGTCATTGCAGACAATACACTTTTGGAAAAGCCTTTCACGACCTGCCGGTCTTCTATAAGCAGGTCAGTTCCCTGATTGGGATCCATGTTGCCGGTCGTCGGGGTGGGCATGTCCAGACGTTGAAGACAATTTGAACTCATCAACGTGGTTGTATTGTTCAACAATGCAGATATAGGAATATAAATCCGTTTAGAGAACCCTAACGTTTCATAACCTTGCAAGATACGCACAAAAAGGTTTGTTATATCAGGGTTGTCATACCACAACTTGGACATCAATTGCGGCCATTCCCTGGGTTGGACTTGTGGTATGATGCGGGCCAACACATCAAAATAACGGGAATCCAACAACTCCTTAGCCTTGGCCATTCCCACATGCCCTTCCACGTATTCACGGACATTCATAATATCATCTTCATCAAGAAAATGCTGAACCGTAGCCCCTCCCTTATAACGCCGTTCCTGGGCGATGATAAACTCATCGATGTCCTCGCAGTCGATAATGGAATGAGTCTTCACATCGTTATACGCGGTATCACATAAAATCTCAAGCATGTCCGCTACAGAAAGCACTTTTACCATAATAGGAAAACTTTCATCTGGGACATCATATACTTTCGTAAAACGGGTAGCCACTCCCGTGGCTTCCACATCACGGACAATCGGATTAAACTGCTCGACAAAATTATACTTCTTTCCCGTCAGTGGATCAACCACCATAAACTGCTGTCCTTTTCGCGCAAGGAGCGAACTAATGACATAACTCTTTCCTTTCTGACTTTCACCAAACGCGGCAATGGCCGGATTGCTTTCCAACGCATAGCGTAATCTCTTCAACTGGCGACGAATGTTCACCAGCTTTTTAAAAGTTTCTTCACGACGGCTCTCCTGCAGATGGCAATCCGCCCACTTAATCAGATTATTGATGGAACCTATCTGATTGGTCACGTTCTGAATCAACTCCAGATTCTTGTTCTCTATGATATCATTCATGACTATAAACCCCTAAATTACCCATTAATACTTAAAACGAACTCTCCCTTATCAAGCCAATAAGCACCATCACCAGCCAAACTTTGCACCCCGAACTTCAACTTCTGTATAGAGAATGGTTTCCCCATCGAATCCACGGCTGATACAATTTTCAACAATTCCTTATCTTGAGAATAGTTTCTCACAATTGAGACTTTTAAGGGCAAAGAGACCGTATGCAAATCAACCCCTTCAGCCAAATCCAAAGCAAACAGAGGACGTGCCTGATAGAACATGGAAACCAATTGCTTACAACCAATAAACAAAGGGAAGCCATGCACTTCAAACGTAGCCGTATTCTGGTCCGGTGTAAGAATAGCTTCCGCTATCTTTTGGTTTACAACATTATACAACCCCATATAGTTGGCCGTTGACACCATATCCTTCTTAAAGTGAGTCATGTCCATATGAAAACCGTTAATTCCCCCATTGGATGACATATAGCCAATCATCGCCCCCACAGCAACAAGCGATTTTTGGTCTTTAAAATACCCCAAACCATCTGCAAACGGATACCATTCCCCAACCCGATAGTCATTCAAACGAATCAACCGGTTGGGAGAAACAGGATAATACTTCAAGAATAAATCCGTAATGGCATCCAAAGAAGTCGGTCTGCCTGCCAAAAGAATCACATCACAATTGTATGTATTAAGAATAATAGCCAACTGCTTCATCAGAGGATCCATCTTCGTAATAATGATTTTGGACAATAAATCAGCATCAAAGTCCCAAATGATTTTTCTAAAGTCAATAGCCACATAAGTTTTCTCGCCTTTCACTATACTAAAATGCTTCGCGAAATGCTCCAAAATAAAACTTGCAGGTTGCAATTCACCAAAGAAGTCCTCATATTTCAAACGTACAGACTTACGGCCACGCCTCAACATCTCAAGCAACTTCATTCCCATTGGTACAGAAACCTGCACGTTAAAGTCCTGACGCATAAGACGGTCCTTATAATCCATTGAAGCCTTATCCTTCCCGAAAAAGTTATGAATGCGTTCTGAGGTTTCACGTGAGGCATATACATATTTCAACTCCTCCTTCTCCGCTTCTGTCAAATTGTCCAACCGAACCTTTCCCTTGAGTTCAAGAGCCTCTATAAAATCTTCATCTGAAAGTGCCATGTAATTAGAGCAAACCGCATTGAATATCGGCCCTTCATAAAGTTGTCCTCCGCCCTTGTCTTGCCCTTCTATAATCACAGTTCGAACAATCTCTTCCAAGATATCATCGCCGGCATAATAAAAACTATCCCAAAACAAGGGCTTGGGAGTAAGTTTACAAATCCCTTTCTCATCATATTTATAAGCACAAATCATAAGATCTGTCGTTCCTCCACCGATGTCAACAGAACCGATTGTCAAGGAACTACGATGGTAATCGTCTTCAAGGAATTCCTTCCGGACATGGCCATAAAGATTGAAGAAATCCGCACAGTGATTCAAATAACGCTGGGCCACTTCCGCATAAAGATAAACCAATTGGCAACAAGTCGCCTCATCATAGCCCCACTCCGTCTTAATCCTTTGGTTTGCAGGATTATTTGGATTTACGGACAAATCCTTCACAGAAGGAATAATTTGTATCTTATCTTGCCACTCAGCAGGATCGTAAGGAAGCTCATATAAATCCGGATCCTTACAACGCAACAAAGCAATATAAGCATCTTCCGCACACTGGCGCAAAATAATCTGTTCTTCTTTAGACATTGCCGTAGGACAAGTGATAAGCACACTCCTCAACTTCCGCGGCAAATTCACTTCACCCCGCTTTTCCCGATAACTTGCACTGTTAACCTGACAATTGGCCTGCTGAAAAATCTCAATCAACACAAATGTCATCAAAGAACGACGGGAAAAAGAACTAAAAATCCCGCCACTCTGATTACGGCGAAGCGAACCATCACTGTCGAATTGCTCTGACAACCCCTTAATATTAATATAACGGTTGAGTGACAAATTGGAATCTTCCTCTGTCGTAAGAAAATCCCATTGCCCTTCGAACTGCCTGTTATCCCAAAGATAACGCTTCGGACTCGAATAATTTGTAGTACGCAATGCGACCCCATTGGATGGACGTGACTTATAAATAAGCTTTATCGCCTCATCCCCCACGCGAAGGAAACTCTGCCAAAGGAACTGTCCCGGAACATCCATCTCTCCAAACTTACAATGATGAAAAGCCAACCGCATATCAAACGGCTTCTTGTAAACTTTCCAAGGTTCAGACAAATCCTGAAGCTGCAACATGTCCACCTTTGTAAAATCCGCATCCTCAAAAAGCACCCCGCAAGTACGGGAATTCCCGATATCAAGCACCAAATCTACAGGCTTAAACGTCTCATCGTCCGCATAAAGCACTACATCTGGAGTCAAACCCACCTTCTGAAGGTAAGAAATCAAGGTTATATAATAAGCTATATAACGGAAATGTGACACCATACCATCCGCAGAAGCCAACTCCGATTTGTCCTTCCCTCCATGAACCAAAGTCGCAATGTAATCATCCACCCATTCACAATCATAAGGTTCAGGAGAGAAAAAATCAAATAAAAGATTCAATTCATTACAAATAGAATAACGCTTTTCTTCTTCTCCGTCATAAAAAAATGGTTTCACTCCAGACATTCCATTTTTCACCGAGCCCGTATCAAAAGCCCAAATCATATGATAACGCCTGACATTCTTGACCCTTCCGGATGGCACAAGTTTCATACGACACCAACCGGTAGGTCCGAAAACACAATTACCCGACGAATCCTTTTCAAACATAGGTACAGGCAGCCATTGATTTTCTATTGTATCCAATGGACAGCTTCCTTTTGTCAAACGCTCCGTAATGGAACCAGCAAAACTGTACTCACTATAACAATCCTTTTCGTCCAACACCTCCAATGAGTCAAAATCAATTTTGTCTTCACTCACCAAGCGTTCCGTTCCGTTCGCATCTGAATATAAATAAGGAAATGGCTTATGATTCCTCAACTCGTCAAGCCCAACTATCTGCCCTCCAGAAAAACAGACAGCCATCTCCAACATCCAAACATCTTTCAGAATGTCATAACTTTCATGAAAGACAAGAGGCATTGGAAAATCATTTTCATCTTGTACGGATAAGGGACTAAGAAAGTTCCCCTCTTTGTCCACAAAGCTCTCTTCAGCCTTAACCTCAAAGTCCAAGGTCAGGAACTGAATCCCGGTATTTGCTATCAACGAGATATTCATACATTTATAAATTTATTATCAACATTATTATTATCTGAATGGAAAGGAACAAAGGAACACAGATTTGAAATTTCACATGCTGTGTTTTATGATGAAAGATGTACATTGCCAAATAAGCACCCAAAGCACCACCCCAAAAGGCAAATGACAACAATGTGAACTCCGGTATGCGCCACTTCCCTTTACAAGCACATTTTTTATCATAGGCATATAATAGGAATGACACTACATTCATTATCCCACAAAAGACCCCAATAAACATCATAAATATTATATGGGTTCTAAAAAGGCACTTGGCACGTATGCAGTTGCTATGGTCAACAAGCCTTCAACAACTACAGCCACCCGTTGTTGGCCTTGATAGCGTGCAACCTTGCCCTCTACACCTTTAAAACTACCGTCAATCACACGAACCGGCACACCAATCTTAAATTTGGTTATCTCACCTGTTTCTATTATTATATCTTTGGCTTTAGATTCGCATATTTGTTTGAAACTCTCCATTTGATTATCAGGCACAATTAGCGGCTCTCTGGTCATCAGAGTTCCTTCGTGAACATGACGATAATAAAAACGGAGGTAAGGAAGGTTGATGTTGTCGTAAACAAACGACTTTATCTCCTCTTCCGTTCCGCGCGCAAAGAAAATATTTGGAAGCCGGGATTCTTTCACGGTCTTTTTTTTCCCATCAATGACCTTCACGGTGGTTATTGTTGGATAAAATGCCTCTATGCCTTTTCCCACCAAATAATCGTATGCCTTCTTTTCACGTCCGTATGTTACCCGAAGAGCATACCAATAGAGGACATCCTTATGTTTCCTCTTGATAAACTTGATGGGGAGATTCGATTGGGCATTCTTGGTGGACACCCCTGTTTGTGAGTTCTCTGCCAAAGATGGCTTTTGAACTTCGGGGAAGGTATCGGGGGCAAACCCGATGCCGGGAGGAATATCACCACCTCCTTGGCCGTTGGCATCTTCTAATGCAACTACATCGACATCCATATCGGTGCTGACCTAATTCTAGACAGAATTCAGCTTTAAGACATAAAAAAAGCGTGGGACTCCTACTGTTGCCCGTCCCACGAACTGAGGCTCTCGCATTGCCCATTGTAGTTGAACGAGCAACGCGAGAACCCACGCCGATATGATATATGGAACTAGCCGGAAAACCTTCCTGCAGCCAATGGCGACAGGATACAATTCGGACTATACACACTATCATACCCGGGTCATCTACCGTTGCCATGTTCATGACTACAATTGGTAATTTGCGAGATTCCAGTCCGTCAAGAACAGAGCGTCTAGTAAACGCCTTCATTATGTCGCACCCCAGTTCCCACCCATCCGCCTCCCCGTGGAGGCCCGGCGTGGGTTCAAGGCACGGACACCTCAAGAAACCGTCTCATTAACCTTTCACAGGACTAATTCAACATGCCTGACGGTGCCACGGGCAAAGGTAGCAAATAATTTTAAAATGGATTAATTTCTCCTTAAAATATTTTTATGAATGTCCGCAAACGTCCAAATTAGCATAGTTTAAACTGCCAATGCAGCCATTGGAACACAATTTGCAGACATTCCATGTTAGACAATTGAAAGGAAACATTATGAATCTGCTTGATTTCTACCGTCAATATCCTGACGAAAGCTCCTGCGAGGAGGCTCTCCGTCATTTCCGTGAACACCACGGCCTTTTCTGTAGCCGCTGCGGCGGTTTGCGCCTGAGTTGGAATCCGAGTCACCGGTCCTGGACTTGCATGGACTGTAAACATGAGATGACCTTGCGTTCCGGCACGGTGATGCAGGGAAGCAACTTGCCCATCCGCGACTGGTTCGCCGCGATGTTCCTTCTGACAGCCACCAAACGTGCCATATCCGCCAAGGAAATCCAACGTCAATTGGGGCGCAAGCGTTACCAGCCCGTATGGGAAATGGTGCACAAACTCCGTGACGTGATGGGCAAGCGTGACGCACGTTATAATCTTCATGGTGACGTGGAGATAGACGAAGGCTTCTTCTCCACCGAAACGCCTGAAGACCAAAAGGACTGCCCTCTCAAACGTGGGCGTGGAAGCCAACGCAAGACCTCCGTCCTCGTCATGGCGGAAAGCAGCCTGCCCAAGACGCTTCCGGCCAAGAAGTACAGTACGCCAAAGAGTGTCGGGCACATAAAGATGGAGGTCATAGACGATTTGAAGGCTTCCACCGAGACGCCAAAGATAAAACAGACTACAGACGGGAAGGTGAACGCCACCACGGACGGATCCAACACATACGCCTCCCTTGAAAGGGACGGGGCGGTGGTGTCCCACAAGGCTGTTGTCATGGATGACAAGAAGAAAGTGGGCAAAGTCCTGCCTTGGGTGCATATCGCCATCAGCAACGCCAAAAGGAACATTCTTGATACATACCACGACATAAAGGCGGAGTTCCTGCAACTTTACTTCAACGAGTTCTGTTACAAGTTCAACCGGAGGTACTTCGGGTTTAGGCTCTTCGAAAGGTTGGAACTCTGCGCTTGCACTTATAGGGCTGAGTTTAAACATCGAATTTACTAATTGGATATTTGCGGACATTCATTATTCGTAAAGCCGACCAGTTCAATGTCTTCACCTATTCCTTCAAAAGCACCTTTCTTGTGCTTCACCGCCTTAAGGCAACCATTGCCCGGACAAAAATCTTCAGTCTGTTGGCATCTGATAATCCCTAATTTCATCTTGTAATCCTCCTTCTCTGATTCCTATTCTACAAAAATACGGATTATTCCCTACAACTTGGTCGCAAAAATGACTTTTTGCAATTCCCCACATGACTTCTACCCACGTACATCTACTTCCACCACACGCCACCGGTTGCCATAGCGCGTATGCACTTTCTCCACTCCTGCCGCCGTGAGGGCTTGGGCGAAACCGGCCAGGTTCAACCCGGCCACGCAGTCCGGTTGGTGCCGTTTCACGTGCTCGAACAGGTCGGGGAGCGACCACAGCCGGGCATCCTCGTCCGGACGTGCCGCACGGAAACAGCGGCCCAACAGCTCACTCGCGGGCGACACGCGGTAGAATGCCGCGTTGTGCGCCTGCAGCCCGGCTTCCTCCTCATGGCTGAACCAATGCCGTTCGCCGCGCAGCAGTTCCGCCTTCAGCTGGGCATACACCTGTGCGTGGTCGATACCCGTGCTGTCGATGAGATGCTCCACGAGGACGCAGATGAAACGGCGGCTCCCGCTCGGGTCGGTGAGCAGCTCGCGGGAGTTGGACGTGCCGATGAAGGCGGCGATGCGGGGAAGGGCGCAGGCATGCCGCTCGTAGGCTTTCCGCAGGTTGAGGGCGGAGAGTTGCATGAGGTTCTTCAGCAACGGGTGCTTCCGCGCCGGGATGCGGTCGAACTCGTCCAGGTTGAGCAGCCCGGCCTCCACCAGCTGGCGTTCTATCTTCTCGGGGCGGGCCAGGTCGATGTTGTCCGAGTAATAGGCTTGCAACTCGGGCGGCATGAGCGCGCGGCAGAAGGTGGACTTCCCCATCCCCTGCGTGTCGCTGACCAGCAACGGCGCCACGCACTGGGCATGCAGGCCGTCGGAAAGCCCCGCCCACTGCGCCGCCACGCCGAGCATCCAGCGGTGGAAGGCCTGTACCCAAAGCGCGTCAGCGGATACCCTCGCGGCCAGGTCGTGCAGGCGGTCGCGACCGTCCCAGCAGGGCAGGCCGTCGAAGTATTGCCGGAAAGGATGGTAGGCCTTCACGTGTGCGGAATTGACCATGCGCGCCAGGTCACGGTCCCAGCAGGGGATGCCCGCACGATGGGCTTCCATGCAGATGGCGTTCAGGTCACGGCCCGTGGCAGGACGGAAGGCCGCCTCCCCCGCGTCACCCTTATGGCGGAACTCCGTGGCTCCCGTCAGCCGGTTGAAGCGGAACTCATAGCGGTCGGAGAGGAACCGCCCGAGGTCGTCCTCCAATTTTGCTGCGGGCGGGACGGTATCATCCTCCACGCCCTTGCCCACAGGGCGTTCCGCGGGTGTTTCCGGCACGGGCGCGGCGACGTTTCCCGCCTTCCGGGCGACGACTTGTTTCCCCTTCCACCGCATGACAGCGCGGCGGACAATCAGTTTGAGTTCCATTGGCATGAGTTTTTGATGTTTTCCGTCTGCAAATATACAACATGAAAAAGCCTTTGTCAAGCCCCGCCCCGAACGGCTTGAAAATTCCTGATTGGCGCAAGCTTATGGACTGTCCCGCCCATCCGTCCTCTATACAGCAAGTTTCCGCCGTGAAGGGTTCACGGGTTCACACGTGTTGAACCACAGGGAGTTGCTGTGAACCCTTTAGGTTGGAAGGGTTCACGCCCCGGCCGGAATGTTGACTGCAAGAAAAACTCCTCCGCCTCACAGGGGAGGTGACCCGAAGGGCCGGAGGGATTTCCCATGCACAAGAGTGACTTTTCTCTCTTTTTTTTCCGACCCGTTTATGTTGTCCGTGGATGCGTCCGGGGTTGTTCCCGTGGGCGTGAGACCCCCTCCGCCCCTTCGGGGCTCGTCCCCCTGCGAGGCGGGACAGTTTTGGCATCCGCATGGCAAACAAAACGGCCATTATGGCCGCCGTATGGAGAACAGAAGGGGCGTTACGTCACGCACAAAATTTATTAAATCCCCCCCGAATTTCGACTGCCCCTATATCTATCATAAAAAAACAGCATTAAACATTGACGATAAAAGAAAGGGGCAATTCCCCAATATAGCCCCCGCCACACGGGGACTCTAAAGGTAATCTTTGCTAAAAGGAAAAAACGAGACCCCTTAAGGACAACCACTTAAGAGCTTGTCGTGTGCGCCCGATAGGACTCGAACCTACACGCCGCGAAGCACCAGATCCTAAGTCTGGCGTGTCTACCAATTTCACCACGGGCGCAAAATAGACGGCTGCAAAGATAGAAATATTTATCGGGGCTGCCAAATTATTGCTTCAGAAAATCCCGCGCGGCCTCTATCATCGTATCCTCTCCGCGCAACACATCCTCATGAGTGAGCGACACCGCAATGTCCGGCTCGATACCAAACTCTATCTGATGCATCTGCGCATCGTACATGGGACAAGCCGAGAAACGGACAGACCAGCCGTTGGGCAGTTCGGAAGAGAACGGCATGCCGGAACCGCCCCCCGTGCGGTCGCCCATGATGGTGACGAGCGGACACTCACGCATGTCGCGCACGAAAGTGTTGGTGGCACTGTAACAGGAACGGTTGGTCAGCACGACGGCCTTTTTCTGCCAGCGGATGCCCGAGGAGGGTTCGATGTATTCGGCCTCCGGTGTGGAAAAGTCATTATGCCCCGCACCCGTCTTGTGGGCGATATAACCCACCAACCGTCTTTCGTTGGTAAAACGTTCGGCCAACCGCTCGGCATAAGTCAACGTGCCGCCGGAATTGTTGCGCACATCCACAATCAGGCCGTTGCACAGGCGCAGGTAGCGCATCACCTCGTCCAGGTTGCCGTCGCCGATGGCAGAACTGAAACTGCCATAATAAATATAACCGATGTTGTCATCCAATATTTTGTAATAGATGCCTGCGGCAATGCGGTAGTCCGTGCCCAGATAACGGCGGTGGACGCTGTCGCTGAAGTTGGCGGGATAGTCCTCGTGCCAGCTCCAATAACGCCCCACGTCGGAAGCCGAATAGAGGTTGACATGCCCGTCGCGCAGTTCGGAAAGCATGTCGCAGAGCACTTCGAAAAGCTGCGAGGACGACATGCCGTCGTGGACGCGGGGACGGTATTTGGCATAGACCTCCCCCCACGGAAGACATCCTTCCTGTTCCTTATAGTTGAGGAAACAATATTGGGTATCAATGATGCGCCACAGGGTCTCGAAATTGTTTACCGGCGTGTCTTCAGGAGCCTCTTCGCGGATGCAACCCGGGAAAAGCAAGGACAGGAGCAAGGCAAATATCAGACAAACAGCATTTTTCATATAGGGCACGGAATTTATAGGATGAACGGGCGATGCTGGGATTCCTTGCGCTTGACGAAGCCGAAATGCTTGACGTAGCCAATCATGAAGCTGTGGTTCCAGATGTGGCTTCGCAGGCCGTTCACCCGGCTCTGCCGGATGTCGCAAAGATAACCCGCGCGGAAGGTGAAACCCGCTATGGGAAAATCAAGCGTCAGGAAATGGCGCATGGACGGCGCGTTGGCCGGATGGGTGAAACACACGTTACGGTCATAGTTTCCCAACGACATTTCATAGTAAGACTGGCCATAGCGCGGGGAGAACATGCCGCCCACAAGGGGCACCGTGGCTTGGTAGCGCACGGTGAAAGGCACTTTCCGTATATAAAAAGGATAAATGGCCATCAGCGACGCGCCAAGGTCGAGCTCCGCCTTGGCCTGCACAGGATTGTTGGAGTTCCGCGTGTTATAAATCGCGCCCAGCCCCGCATGGACTTCCCCTCCGGCCATCAGGCGCAAGCCGCCCAAGAGCCAGTTGTAATGCCAACCGATGGCATAGTTCAGCTTGCCCGCCATCTCATTGGAATTGCCGGAGCGGTTGGAAGCATAGCTGAAGAAGCCGTCCACGACGCTCTGCGTGCTGATGCGCCCTTCCAGCCAATGGGTCTTGCGCAACGTCTCGTGCAGGAAAGCCACGTGGGGGCCGGTGTAGGTAACAGGCGAAAGGTAAGTCTCGTAGAGGCTGCTGCGTCCCGCGCCGAAAAGGGTGGCATGCGTGGTGAAGCGGTTCGCGGGCAACTCGCCGGCATCTTGTGCACAGGCGGGAACACCCCATCCCATGCCGAGACACACGACCCACAACATCCTCCCGGGGAAACGGGAAAACAGGCCACGCAGGAAGCGCACCGAGGAAAATCCAAAAACAGGGCAGCACATGGTCATTCGTCCTCAAACAGTTTCATTTGCCCGGCTATCTCGTCCAAGATATCCGCCCGGCTCTTCCCCGCATCCGGGTCGAGGTTTTCGGGGGCACCCTCCACGCCATCTGCTTGGACGGTGGCATCCTCCCCTTCGCTTCCCGGATCGGGACGGCGGATCGGCTCCAGTTCCGTGATGGCAGCCGTCTCGTAGGTGGTGAGCCGCTTGCCTTTGGCCTTGAAACTCTTCACGCCAATGAAACTCTCCGCATCGACCTCCAACGGGTCGCGGAAACTGTCGTGCCCGCCAAACGTGACCTGCAAGCGGGGATAAGCCTCGTCGGTGAGCAACACGAGGCGGCTGTCCCGGTTCTCGCCCACGAAACTTTGCGGCTTGCGGCTCGGCTCAAACATGAAACGTTTCACGTAAGGATAGTTCTGCTGGTCGGCATCGTAGAGCACAGCACACCACACTTTCGAAGGCACGAACTTCTCCACACGGGCGATTTCCTCATCGTAATGGTTGTTCATGTCGAAATTCGTGGTGTAGAACAGGCTGTCCTTCGTCACCACCAACACCTGGTCCTCGCTGTAGAACTCGCCCAGGAACTCGCCCCGCCCGTCATAGTTCAGGCGGTTGACATCGTGGTCGAACCACACCTTGCGCCCGCCCAACGTGGACCCCCCGTGCGATTTCAGGCCGATGCGGTGGATTTCCAGTTTGCTCAGCAAGTTGCCCATGCTTTGGCGGCCTTTAATGGCGATAGTGCTGAAATCCTTTTCGAAGAAAATGTTCTTAAGCTTCAGCCTCGGCTTTAGGGTCACTTTGATGACTTCCGCCTCGCCATTGGAATTGGCTGTGAAATAAACCACGCAAGAAAAGGGTTTGCCCTGTGTCAGGTCGTATTCCCGGTCACGAGTGATGGATGTCACGTTGAACCGCTTGATGTAATAGTTGCCGTCTTTCCCGTCGCGATACACCACATTGTAAATCGTGCGCTTGTCGTTGCGTTTGAACACGGCCACATGGATGATTTCGGCCTTGTGCTTTTCGGCCTTGCTCCGCTCGGTTTCGCCCACGAAAGTCTTTTCGCTGATGCGGATAACCTTGTACGTCCCGTCGCGATAGAAGAGGATGGCATCATCAATGTCCGAGCAATTGGCCACGAACTCGTTTTTCTTGAGCGAAGTGCCGATGAAGCCCTCGTCGCGGTCGATATAGAGCTTTTCGTTGGCTTCCACCACCTTCGTGGCCACGATGGTGTCGAAATTGCGCAGTTCCGTGTGGCGCGGGTGCTCGCTGCCGTACTTGGCCTTCAGCATGCGGAACCAGTTGCTGGTCACTTCCACCATGTTGGCCAAGTCCTTGTCAATGCGCGCGATTTCGTCCTTCATCCGCGCGATGGCCTCATCGGCTTTCTCCTTGTTGAACTTCAGGATGCGGGCCATCTTGATTTCCATCAGTTTCAGGATGTCTTCTTTCGTCACCTCCCGTATCATTTGCGGATAGAAAGGCGTGAGCCGGTTGTCAATGTGCACACAGGCCGCGTCCATATCGGCCGCCTGTTCGAACTGGCGGTCTTTGTAGATGCGCTCCTCAATGAAAATCTTTTCAAGCGAGGCGAAATGCAGGCTCTCCATAAGTTCCCCCTTCCGGATGAGCAATTCTTGGCGGAGCAGCTCGCGGGTGTTGTCCACCGAACGCTTCAGCACCTCGCTCACGGTGAGGAAACAAGGCTTATTATCGTCGATGACGCAACAGTTGGGCGAGATGCTCACTTCGCAGTCGGTGAAAGCATAAAGCGCGTCAAGCGCCTTGTCCGAGCTGACACCCGGTGTCAGGTGAACCAGGATTTCCACTTCGGCCGCCGTGTTGTCCTCCACCTTGCGCACCTTGATTTTCCCTTTCTCCACCGCTTTCAGGATGGAGTCGATGAGCGTTGAAGTGGTTTTCCCGTATGGAATCTCGCGGATGGCCAGCGTCTTGCTGTCTATCTTGTTGATTTTGGCCCGCACTTTCACCACACCGCCGCGCTGACCGTCGTTGTAGCGCGCCACGTCAATGCTTCCACCGGTCAGGAAGTCGGGATAAAGCTGGAACGGTTCGTCGTGCAAATAGTTGACGGCAGCATCACAAATCTCGTTCAGGTTATGGGGAAGAATCTTGGAGGAAAGCCCCACAGCTATGCCCTCCACACCTTGCGCAAGCAACAACGGGAACTTCACAGGCAGTGTCACCGGTTCCTTGTTACGCCCGTCGTATGACAGTTTCCATTCCGTGGTTTTGGGATTGAACACCACGTCGAGGGCAAATTTCGAAAGCCTGGCTTCAATGTAACGCGGCGCAGCAGCGGAATCACCCGTCAGTATGTTCCCCCAATTGCCTTGGCAGTCTATGAGCAGTTCTTTTTGACCCAACTGCACCAGCGCATCGCCAATGGACGCGTCTCCATGGGGATGAAACTGCATGGTGTGCCCCACGATATTGGCCACCTTGTTGTAACGTCCGTCATCCATCCGCTTCATGGAGTGCAGGATGCGCCGCTGCACCGGCTTGAGCCCGTCAATGATGTGCGGCACGGCGCGTTCCAAGATGACGTAAGAGGCATAGTCAAGAAACCAATGCTGGTACATCCCGCTCAGGTGGTGCGTGACACCGTTCCTGTCGGCTTCGTCCGGATGGTAGTTTGCATGCGAGCCTTCCCCCCCGTCGGCTTCCGTGTCCGGGGTCGTCCATTCGTCTTTATCTTCGCTCATAATTGGGTTGCTGATATATCTTTTAACGCAAAAATAGCATTTTAATAAAAGAAAAAGCGTACTTTTGCGAAAGTTTTATCAATATTTTGCGAAAGAGTATGGCTCAAGAAGATGTTTTCAAGAAAATAGTGTCACATTGCAAGGAGTATGGATTCGTGTTCCCTTCGAGCGACATCTATGACGGATTGGCCGCCGTATATGACTACGGCCAGAACGGCGTGGAGTTGAAAAACAACATCAAACAATATTGGTGGCAGAGCATGGTGTTGCTCCACGAGAACATCGTGGGCATCGATGCCGCCATCTTCATGCACCCCACGACCTGGAAAGCCAGCGGGCACGTGGATGCCTTCAATGACCCCCTGATTGACAACCGCGACAGCAAGAAACGCTACCGCGCGGACGTGCTCATCGAAGACCAGATTGCCAAATACGACGAGAAAATCAACAAGGAGGTGGCCAAAGCAGCCAAAAAATTTGGCGACAGCTTCGACGAAAAGAAATTCCGCGAGACCAACGCACGGGTATTGGAACACCAGCAGAAGCGCGACGCCCTGCACCAACGTTACAGCGACGCGATGAACGCCAACAACCTGGACGAACTGAAACAAATCATCCTGGACGAAGGCATCGTGTGCCCCATCAGCGGGACGCACAACTGGACCGATGTGCGCCAATTCAACCTGATGTTCAAGACGGAAGTGGGGTCCACAGCCGAAGGCGCATCCACGATTTATCTCCGTCCGGAAACAGCACAGGGCATCTTCGTGAACTACATGAACGTGCAAAAGACAGGACGCATGAAGCTCCCGTTCGGCATCGCGCAAATAGGCAAAGCGTTCCGCAATGAGATTGTGGCCCGCCAGTTCATCTTCCGTATGCGCGAGTTTGAGCAAATGGAAATGCAATATTTCGTGAAGCCGGGAACTGAACTCCAATGGTTCGAGACATGGAAAAAGACCCGCATGGCCTGGCACCAGGCACTGGGCTTCGGTGCAGAAAATTACCGTTTCCATGACCACGAGAAACTGGCCCACTACGCCAACGCGGCCTGCGACATCGAGTTCCACATGCCTTTCGGTTTCAAGGAAGTGGAAGGCATACACAGCCGCACGAACTTCGACCTGAGCCAGCACGCGAAATATTCGGGCAAGAAAATCGAATATTTCGACCCGGAAACGAACGAAAGCTACACGCCGTATGTCATTGAGACATCCATCGGCGTGGACCGCATGTTCCTTTCCATCATGTGCCACAGCTACCAGGAAGAGCAGTTGGAGAACGGCGAAACACGCGTCGTGCTGAAACTGCCTGCCGCGCTCGCCCCGGTGAAATTGGCCGTGATGCCGCTGGTTAAGAAAGACGGGCTACCCGAAAAGGCGCACGAAATCATCAACGACCTGCGTTTCCATTTCAACTGCAAGTTCGACGAAAAGGATTCCATCGGCAAGCGTTACCGTCGCCAGGATGCCGTCGGCACCCCATATTGCGTGACGGTGGACTATGATACGCTGAAAGACAACACCGTCACTCTGCGCGACCGCGACACGATGGAACAACGACGGGTGAACATCGCAGACCTGCGCGGCATCATCGAGGACAAGGTGAGCATCACCTCTCTACTGAAGAAAATCATGTAATTCCGCATCCCAGGCTACGGACAGCGATGAAAAAAAGACTTTTCTATATATGGACTTTCGTACTTGCCTTGTGCGCTTTAGTGGCGTGCAAGGACGAGGACGACACATACGACCCGTATGCAAACTGGCCGGCACGTAATGCAGAGTATTTCGCCCAAATCGCGGCTGAAGCCCGTGACTCCATCGCCCGGGCAAAATCCCAGCACGGCGACCAATGGGAAGCGCACTGCAACTGGCGGATGTTTAAATCAACCACGAAATCGCCGAACACGCTGGGCGCGCTGACCGATTCAATTTGCGTATATATCGAACAACGTGGCACGGGACACGGATGTCCCACGTGGTCGGACACGGTGCGGGTGAACTACCGCGGTTACCTGATGCCGACCCAAAACCTCGTCAATGGCGAATGGAAGGAAGAACGCACCGTATTTTCCCAATCTTTCATCGGCGAACTGAACGCACAAATCGCCGTGCCCGCACAAATGGCCGTATCCTCGGCCGTAGCCGGATTTGCCACGGCTTTGCAATACATGCACGTAGGCGACATTTGGTGGATCTACATCCCGTCAGAACTGGCCTACGGCAGTCAAGCAAGCGGTTCCGTCCAGCCCTACTCCACGCTGACGTTCTACACGAATTTGGTGGACTATCATGAGCCTGGCGACGTAGTTCCCGGATGGAAATAAGAGTTAGTCTCAAAGTTATAGGCCTGATTATCCCTCATGGGCTAACCAGGCCTATAATTCTAAAATCACGCAAACGCAATTACTTCACATTCCCCACCTTGATGAGGTATTCGGCTATCTGCACGGCATTCAGCGCGGCACCTTTCTTGATTTGGTCGCCGACGAGCCACAGCGTAATGCCGTTTTCATTGGCCAAATCCTTCCGGATGCGACCTACATACACGTCGTCCTTTCCGGCAAGGAAGAGGGGCATGGGGTAAACCTTGTTGGCGGGATCGTCCATGAGTTGCAACCCCTCGCCATGGGCAATGGCTTCCTGCACTTCCTCGACCGAAAGCGGGCGT
This sequence comes from uncultured Paraprevotella sp., assembly GCA_944319925.1. GTDB lineage: Bacteria > Bacteroidota > Bacteroidia > Bacteroidales > Bacteroidaceae > Paraprevotella. The sequence continues at coordinate 16,692 of CALUFQ010000006.1, read as the reverse complement.
TCCGTTTCAATCCACACTGCTTCGGAATGTGAACGCAAGGCCGGAACGCGGACACACATGGCAGAACACTGCACATCGCTGTGCATGATTTTCTGCGTTTCATTGTACATCTTCATTTCCTCTTTCGTGTAACCGTTGTCTTGGAACACGTCAATCTGCGGTATGACGTTATAAGCCAACTGATAAGCGAACTTGTTGACCGTAACCGGCTTGCCCTCCACGATTTCACAGTATTGTTGTTCCAACTCGGCCATGGCCGCAGCACCTGCGCCGCTGGCAGCCTGGTAGCTGGCCACGTGGATGCGCTTGATGTGGCTCAATTGCTCGATGGGCTGCAAGGCCGTAACCATCATGATGGTCGTACAGTTAGGATTGGCAATGATGCCGCGCGGACGTTCCAGCGCATCGGCGGCATTGCATTCAGGCACAACCAAAGGCACGTCCTTGTCCATGCGGAACGCACTGGAATTGTCTATCATCACCGCGCCATAACGGGTGATATCTTCGGCAAATTCCTTGGACGTACCGGCACCTGCCGACGTGAACGCGATGTCCACTCCCTTAAAATCATCATTGTGCTGCAAAAGTTTCACCTCAATTTCCTTGTCGCGGAATTTGTACTTGGTGCCCGCGCTACGGGTAGAACCAAACAAGACCAACTCATCCAAAGGGAAGTTTCTTTCATCGAGCACACGCAGGAATTCCTGTCCCACAGCTCCGCTTGCACCTACAATTGCTACTCTCATTTTTACCGTATTTTAAAACTAATGGTGATTTCCGGTTGCAAAAATAAAGAATTAATTACGATTGACCGTATAAAACGGAAACTTTTTCGTTACTTTGCATTATAAAACGATAGAGAAGCCTATGCAGTTGCCCTCATTGTCCGCATATTTCCCCGTCACAGACCCCACCTGGATATTTTTCTTGGTGTTGTGCATCATTTTATTCGCGCCAATCTTGTTGGGCAAATTGAAGATTCCCCACATCGTAGGCATGATTTTGGCAGGTGTGCTCATCGGACCTTACGGGTTTCATGTGCTGGACCGCGACAGCAGTTTTGAACTTTTCGGACAGGTGGGACTGTACTACATCATGTTTCTGGCAAGCTTGGAAATGGACTTGCAGCACATGAAGCGCATCCGCTGGCAAGCCCTGACGCTGGGGCTCGCCGCTTTCATATTCCCACTGACCATGGGAATCGTAAGCAATGTCTTCCTTTTGAAATACAGCCTGGCCACATCCGTCTTGCTGGCCAGCATGTATGCCTCGCACACCTTAATCGCCTATCCCATTGTCGTGCGCTACGGCGTGACGCGCAACCGGAGCGTGGGCATCGCCGTAGGCGGCACCATTGTCACCGACACGCTGACCTTGCTCGTTTTGGCTTTCATTTCCGGCATGTTCCGCGAGGAAGTGCATGGATGGTTCGGCATTTCACTGATTCTGAAGCTCCTGTTGCTCTGCCTGTTCATCATCTATTCTTTCCCGTTCATCGCGCGGCGTTTCTTCCGCCGCTACAACGATGCGGTGTTGCAGTTCATTTTCGTGCTGGGCATGGTTTTCCTGAGTGCGGGACTGATGGAACTGATTGGCATGGAAGGCATCTTGGGCGCGTTCCTGGCCGGTATCGTGCTAAACCCGCTGATTCCCCGCAGTGCCCCGCTAATGCACCACTTGGAGTTTGTGGGCAATGCCCTGTTTATCCCCTACTTCCTGATTGGCGTCGGCATGCTCATCGACATGAGGGTACTCTTCGGGACTGGCGACGCGCTGAAAGTGGCTGCCGTGATGATCACGATGGCCTTGGCCGGAAAATGGATTGCATCCTGGTTCACGCAGAAAATCTTCAAGATGTCCGGCGTGGAGCGCGAACTCATGTTCGGACTAAGCAACGCCCAGGCTGCCGCCACCTTGGCCGCCGTATTGGTGGGCTACAACATCATCCTCCCTTCGGGCGAACGGTTGTTGAACGAAGATGTGTTGAACGGCACCATCCTGCTCATCTTGGTGACATGCATTGTCAGTTCCCTGACCACGGACGCGGCGGCACGGAGGCTGGCCTTGCGCGGAAGCATCGACGAGGCGAGGCCGCTGAACGAAGAATCCGCCCTGATAGCCCTGGCCTCGCCCATGAATGTGGATTACTTGGTCAACCTGGCCTTGCTGATGCGGAAGGAAAAGTCAGATGCCCCGATGAGCGCGGTCAACGTGGTGCTGGACAACGATGACAAAGCGCGTGAAAAAGGCATGAAACTGTTGGAAACCGCCGCCGCCATCGCCTCGGCAGCCAACGTACAGATGCAGACGAAAGTACGGCTGGCCACCAACTTGGCCAACGGCATCATCCATGCCATGAAAGAGAACGACTATTCAGAACTGGTAGTAGGCTTGCACATGCAAAACTCCCCGACAGAACCCTTTTTCGGCGGTGTGCTGACCAACCTGCTCAACCGGCTCAACCGGCAAATCACCATGGTGCGCTGCACCGTCCCTGTCAACACGTTGCGGCGCATCCACGTGGCCATACCCGCCAAGGCCCAATTCGAAGCCGGATTCTACCACTGGGTTGAACGTGTGGCGCGGCTGGCCGTGAGCCTCGGATGCCGCATCACGTATTACGCACATCCCGACACCATACGCATCCTGCAACGATACCTGAACACCCACCACACCACCATACGCGCCGAATACGTGAACACGGACGGCGGCAACGAGCTGAAAAGGCTCTCCAAGGAAGTGCGCGAAGACCACATGCTCATCGTCGTGCTGGCCCGTCGCGGCTCTATCTCCTTCCGCCCTTCGTTCGACCACATCCCGCAACAAGTGAAAAAACATTATATGCGCACCAGCGTCATGCTGATTTTCCCGGACATTTACGCGGAAACGCCCACGAAGGAACTGAGCATCAACGAGCCCTTGACCACCGACCAGCGGTATGAAACGACAAGCGACTGGTCCAAGAACTGGTTGCCGCGAAACAATTCAAAAGAGGAAGAATCATGACAACACCCGCATGGATGGAACGAACCGCACTGCTCATGGGAGAAGAAAAGATGGGACGGATGCGCCGTGCCCACGTACTTGTCGTCGGTGTGGGAGGTGTAGGCGCGTATGCCGCCGAAATGTTGGTGCGCGCGGGCGTGGGACGGCTGACGCTATGGGATGCCGACCGGGTGCAGCCAAGCAATATCAACCGCCAGCTGTGCGCCCTGCAGTCCACGGTGGGAGAATACAAGGTGGACATCCTGGCACGGCGGTTCAAAGACATCAACCCCGAACTGGAGCTGGACGTACAGGCCGCATTCCTCGAAGAAAGCCAGGCCGGCCCGCTGTTGGATGCCTGCCACTATGATTTCGTGGTGGATGCCATCGACACCATCGCCCCGAAATGCGCCTTGCTCGTGGAAGCCATGAAACGCCACGTGCGGATTATCAGCAGCATGGGGGCCGGTGCCAAGACCGACATCACGCAGGTACGCTTCGCCGACTTGTGGGACACTTACCACTGCGGCCTGAGCAAGGCTGTGCGGACACGGCTGAAACGAGCCGGCATGCACCATCACCCCCTACCCGTGGTTTTCTGCACCCAACAAGCATGCCAAGAAGCCATCGTCCGGGTAGAAGGCGAACGGAACAAAAAGACCACGACGGGCACCGTGAGCTACATGCCGGCCGTGTTCGGTTGCTACTTGGCACAATATGTCATCGACAGGTTGTAAACACTATGATAGAAATAAGGAATATAAAGAAAAGTTTCGGCACGTTGGAGGTACTCAAAGGCATCGACCTCGACATCGGGACGGGAGAAGTGGTGAGCATCGTCGGCCCGAGCGGGGCGGGAAAAACCACACTGCTGCAGATCATGGGCACACTCGACAAGCCCGACTGCGGTTCTGTCACGATCGACGGCGTGGCAGTAGAAAAGCTGAACAGGAAGCAATTGGCCGGTTTCCGCAACCGGCAAATCGGTTTCGTGTTTCAATTCCACCAGCTGCTTCCCGAATTTACGGCTTTGGAAAACGTGATGATTCCGGCTTGCATCGGACATGCCTCCCCGCGCGAAGCCAAAAACAGGGCAAAAGAGTTGCTCGGTTTCATGGGACTGGCCGACAGGGTCTCCCACAAGCCCAATGAGCTCTCCGGCGGCGAAAAACAACGGGTAGCCGTGGCACGGGCTTTGGTGAACCATCCTTCCGTGGTCTTGGCCGACGAACCATCGGGCAGCCTGGACTCCAAGAACAAGGCAGAACTGCACCAGCTCTTTTTTGACCTGCGCGACAAAATGGGGCAAACGTTTGTCATCGTCACGCACGACAACGAGCTGGCCGGGCTGACCGACCGCACCATACACATGAAAGACGGACTAATCACAGATGTGTCCGGACTGACACTCTAAAAACAAAAGGCATGAAAATAGATTTAGGAAGAATGAACTACCTCAAGGTAGTCAAGAAAGTGGATTTCGGCGTATATCTGGACGGCGGTGAAGCCGGTGAAATCCTGTTACCCGCACGTTATGTACCCGAAGGGTGCCAAGTGGGTGACGAGCTGGACGTGTTCATCTACCTGGACAACGAAGAACGCTTGGTGGCCACCACACAGAAACCCTTGGCGCAAGTGGGCGAGTTCGCCTGCCTGCAAGTGGCCTGGACCAACCAATACGGCGCGTTCCTCGACTGGGGACTGATGAAAGACCTGTTCGTGCCGTTCCGGGAACAAAAGGCGGAAATGCAGAAAGGACGCTACTACATCGTCCATGTCCACATTGACGAGGAAACCTACCGCATCATGGCTTCCGCGAAAGTGGAGCACTACTTGTCCAAGCGGATACCCGCGTATGAAGAAGGAGACGAGGTCGGCATCCTGGTCTGGCAAAAGACCGACCTAGGCTACAAGGTCATCGTGGACAACCGCTTCCAAGGACTGGTGTACGACAACGAAGTGTTCCGCCCCCTGCACTTCGGCGACCGGATGACAGCCTACGTCAAACAGGTGCGCGAGGATGGCAAATTGGATATCACCCTTCAAAAGCAAGGGCAGGAAGCCGTGGCCGACTTTTCGGAAATTCTCTTGGATTACCTCTATCGGCACGGCGGACATACCCCGCTGGGCGACAAAAGCCCCGCCGATGATATCTATGCGACATTCGGGGTCAGCAAGAAAGTATTCAAAAAAGCTGTCGGCGATTTGTATAAACGGCGGATGATTGCAATTTCCGACGACGGGTTGCACTTGTTGTAGGAAAGAAACATCGGAAACGTGCCGGGCAAAGGGACGGGAAGTGTGCGTCAATATGCGAAACTCCACGTCCCTTCATTTCCTCATTTTTGCCGCTGCGACGGATTTCCGAATCCGCAAGTCCGGAAGGACTTTCAAATACCGCATATTTTCGCCTGTGGCCAACAACATAGGAATTAAATTCCCCAAAATACAAACTGCCCCTGTTAAAATCCCCAAGGAATTGTTCAAAAAAACGGATGCCAAGCCGAAAAACCTTCTTTTCTCCCCAAAATTCTTTGCTTTCACACAGGCGTTTATAGTTTTCCACGACGTGGGCTATACTTTTCGGCGCACAAAAACAATTTTATCTCCCTTAGCATTCATTTAAAATCAGCAATGACACCTAAAACGTAGTGTGGGAGAAACTTCTCTCTTTCGAGAAGTTTCTCCCACACCCTACGATATGCTTCTTTATGACGTTCGTCCGAGATGCTTATTCGCCAGTGATGACACGCTTCTCAGCAATACGTGCCTTCTTACCGGTGAGCTTACGCAAGTAGTACAACTTGGCACGACGCACTTTACCAATCTTGTTCACTTCGATGTGGTCAATGTTCGGGCTTTCCAAGGGGAAGATACGCTCCACACCCACGTTGCCCGACATCTTGCGCACCGTGAAACGCTTTTTGTTCTGATGGCCACAAATCTTAATGACCACGCCGCGATACTGCTGAATGCGCTCTTTGTTACCTTCGACGATTTTGTATGCTACGGTCACCGTGTCGCCCGCCTTGAATTTGGGGTGTTCCTTACCAGTAGCAAATGCTTCCTCTGCAATTTTAATTAAATCTGCCATTTTATTGAATCATTAAATTGTTTGTCGTCCCGGCACAACATAACAGGGAACACAGCATCCTGCCAGCGATTGTGCGGAAAGCGGTTGCAAAGGTACTGCAAATTTGTGAAATAACCAACGCGACCGCTCTTTTTTTCTCCCTGCATGCCCGTTATCCGCGTTTTTTCCGTAATTTTGGACGATGAAACATAAGACAAATGCGATGAACACCTTGAAAATGTTTATTCTAGCCATAGGTTGCACCACCGCTTTCCCTGTCATGGCGCAACGTTATCGCCTAGGGACGGTGAAAGCCGCGCGCCATGAAGTGACCCGCTTGCTGGACAGCCGCCCGGACAGCGGAGCCTTACGCGTCGTGGCTCCTTACCGGAAAGCCGTGGACAGCATCATGTCGCCCGTGTTGGGCGAGAGCGAAGTAGCGATGACGGCCGACCGGCCGGAAAGCCTCCTGTCCAACTTCGTGGCCGATGTGTTGCGCGAGGCTTCCGTACGGGCCGGCAAAAAGGCCGACATAGGTTTGTGCAACATAGGAGGCTTGCGGAGCACCATGCCCAAAGGCATCGTGACCTACGGCGACGTGCTGGAAATCGCCCCGTTCGAGAACCACCTGTGCGTACTCTCCCTTTCCGGAAAGAAAATGAAAGAGCTGATGGAGCAGATTGCGGCCGTGGGCGGAGAAGGCATCAGCGGGGCGCACCTGGTCATCACGACCGACGGCCGGCTGCTGAAAGCGGAAATCGGTGGCAAGCCAATCTCGGAAGACAGCATCTATACGGTATCCACACTGGACTACCTGGCCGAAGGCAATGACAAAATGTATGCCCTGAAAGACCATCTTTCCGCGAACAAAACCGACATCGCCGTGCGCGACCTGCTCATGGAAGCCATCCGCCGCAGCCGGGATGAAGGACGGAAAATCACGGCCAAAATCGAAGGACGTATCATCATACAATAACACAGACAAAGGAAGTTATGAAAAAAACTAAATACATCTTGACCGCACTCCTCATCGGGTCGGCCTGCGGAATGTCCGCTACGGGGGAAAACGAAGTGGAACTGCGCATCGTGCACACCAACGATACGCACAGTTGTGTCATGCCCGTCAGCCCGCACTCTTCCGACACGGCCTTGGCCGACAAAGGCGGTTTCGTGCGCCGGGCCGCCTTGGTGCGCGACCTGCGGGCGGAAGACAACAGCCTGTTGCTCTTCGATAGCGGCGACTTCTCGCAAGGCTCAGCCTACTACAACCTATACAAAGGAGAAGTGGAGGTCAAGCTCATGAACGAGATGCGCTATGATGCCGCCACCATCGGGAATCACGAATTCGACTTCGGACTGGAGAACATGGCGCGTATCTTCCGCATGGCCGGATTTCCCATCGTCTGCGCCAACTACCACGTGGAAGGCACCGTACTCGAAGGCCTGGTCAAGCCCTACGTCATATTGGAACGCAAAGGCGTGAAGATTGGTGTATTCGGACTTGGCACACAATTGGAAGGCATGGTGGCCTCGGAAAATTATGCAGGAGTGATTTACGAAGACCCCATCACGGCGGCCAACCGCGTGACGGACATCCTGAAAAATCGGGAACATTGCGACCTTGTGGTATGCCTCTCCCACTTGGGCTGGCAAATCGACGGCATTGACGACTCGGAAGTCATCCCGGCCACACGGGACATCGACATCGTGCTGGGCGGACATTCACATACTTACATGGAACGCCCCGAAGTGGTGAAAAACGCCGATGGAGAGTATGTGTATTGCAACCAGATGGGCAAGCACGGACGCTACGTGGGCGAACTGTCCCTGCAAATGCTCCCCGTGGGGAATCATTCAAAGTAAAATGTCAGCACAATCATCTTGGACGAAGCCCCGTCCAAGGACTCGGTAAACTTCCGCAGCGTCCTATCCGTAAGGTCGTTGCGGTTTTTCTGCAAAACATCCATCAAGCCGAAACAAAACTTCAGTTCCGGAATGAGTTTGAAAAACGGCAGATAAATGTCACATCCCATGCCCACTTCTATGTAACAGTCGAAAGGCTTCAGGCGCAAAGCCCCCTGCTTCTTGGTGGTCAAATCCACCATCGGGTTCACGCCCGCGATGAGGTAAGGACGGTAATTGTTGAAACGAGGCCCGGCAAACTTCAAGTCCAGCGGACAGGATATATATGTGGATTTGATGTTCTGGGTACTGTCACGCCCGCTCCCCTGCTCATGGAAAGACACGTGCTTCTGCCCGAAATGCAACGTAGGCACGAGACGCAAAGCCAAATACGTGTTGAGACGCATCTCCCCCAGCACCCCCACGCTGAACCCCGCCCCATAATTGTCCACATCGGCATACCATTGCTCGCCGCTTTCCGGGTCGATATAGCCGTTATTCTGCAGTTCCAAATCCTGCATGTGGACACCGAAAAGAAAGCCGTAGTGGAATCTCCGCTGGTCGATATAGGGACGGTGCTGCACTTTGTGTTCCTGCGCGCCCGCACCGCAAAGGCATAACAGGCAAAGGACGGCCACCATCAATCTCTTCATGAATCACCAATATTTATTAGAAATAAACGCAAAGATACATTGCTTATTGTATTCCTCCGAACCTTTTCGGGCGAAAATCACCAAAATTAGTGAGAAAATATTTTGGAGGATTCTTTTTAAATACTAACTTTGCGGTACTTTTAGAACAAAAACAACATTAACAACTTAAAATTAGAACGAAAATGGCTTACGTAATTGGTGATGATTGTGTAGCATGCGGCACTTGCATCGATGAATGCCCGGTAGGCGCCATCTCTGAAGGCGAAAAATATGTAATCAACGCAGACGCGTGCACGGAATGCGGCACATGCGCTGATGTTTGCCCCTCTGGTGCAATAGCTCTCGGATAAGAGAAGAATGTCACACACATTTTAATTTCTACGAGGCTGTCCTTGCGGGCAGCCTTTTTTGTGTTCCCGTCAAGGCGTCCGAACCTGTGCCTTCTTCAGCAAATAGCCGACACACTCCTTAAACGTGGCAGAACCGCATAACCACATCACTGCGGCATAAAGCACTGCCGCCACAACAATTTTTGCCGCAAAAAGGAAATAAATGTTCTCTATGGAAGAAGTAATAAACGCCGTAACCACCATGACCAGTCCCGCGATGGCGGCATAAGGGAAAAGGTCCCAAAACGCCTCACGAAATCGCAAACCGATTTCCCGATGCACAAAGTAGAACCACACGCCAAGCCCCAAGATATTGACGCAAGTACAAGCGCAAACCAACACATAGACCCCATAAGCATAGGAAAGAAACACTGTGACCAGCTGGGCAATCCCCATTCCGACAGTATTCCAAAGCACAAGGTCGGAACGGTCTTTGGTGATGACCAAGTTCAGGCAAAGATATTGGATTGGAGCAACAAAAGCCCCCACGCAAAGAATCTGCATCAAAGGCACACTCTCAAGCCATTTTTCCGTCACGGTAATGACGGTCAGTTCGCGGGCAATAAGCGCGAGGCCGAACAACGCCGGAAAGGCGACAAAAGCCGTGAAGCGCAACATCTTGCGGAACACCCGTTTATGGCGTTCCCGTTCGTCCGACACGTTGCGCAACACGGGTTGCGCGACCTCCTTCACCGTTCCCGTAATCATATTGCTCCCCATGTTCGTCCATTTGCCGGCCTGATTATAAATTCCCACCTCGTGCACGGAATAGAAACGTCCCAAGACAATGGTAAGCAAATTTCCGTTGAGTACGTTGAAAACATCCGTGGCAAGCAACTTGCAACTAAAGCCAAACATCTCTTTCAGGGGCCGGAAAGAAACCGGCCATGTGGGCCGCCAGCGGGAAAAATACCAAAAAAGGATTGTGTTGCAAGTCGTAAAGGCAATTCCCTGTGCGACCAACCCCCAATAAGCGTATCCGAAATACGCCATCGTAATGCCGATAAGGTTGGACGTAACCAGGCTTGTCACTGTGATAATGGCCTTTTGCTTCACTTGGAGGGTACGGAACAAATAAGCACAAGGAGCCATGCCAAAGCTGGCAATGAGAAAGCCCAAGAATGCGAACCGCGCCAAAGGCGTAAGTTCCGACAAGTCATATTCAGACGCAGCATCGGACTTCTGGTAAAACTCCGTAATCAGAGGAGCAAGAAAAAACAATATAACATACAACACAACGCTGACACTCACATTGAACCAAAAAACAGCGTTGTAGTCTTCATGGCGCACCTCTTTCCGATTGGCCAATGCCGTCCGGAAGCCGCTGTCCTGCAACATCGCGGAAATAAGCCCGAATACCTGCAACAACCCGGCCATGCCATAATCCGACGGAGAAAGCATCCGCGCGAGGAATATGCCGAACACGAAGCCCAAAAAAAGCTGGACACCGTTGCCTATGCTGCTCCACAGCAACCCCTTTGCGGCTTTTTCCTTAAGCGAACCTTCCGACATACGCACCCCTCAAAAAACGCCTCATATCCTTTGCCGTTCCATGCGGAACTGCGCGACACAAATCCCACATCCCTTTCTTGATTCCAGCGCACCTCCTGCATATTCGCCCGAATTCTTCCAAAAAGCCACTTCGCCACGAATGTCCCCTTGCAGCACCGGCAAAAAGATAAAAAACACACATGGAAATATCGTTCCTGCCTTCTCTCATATTGTCATACTTCGGATTCCGGAGCTAAGATAAGATTTTATTTGCACAAAACCGGCAAAAAGAACAAAAATGTTCGAATAAAAACCTTTTCCCGAATTGGCCGACAAGTAGTCAATAAGGACATTTTTCCCGTCCCATACTGATTTTTTCAATTGGATTGTTTTGCCAGCTACGGAAATATGCCTAATTTTAGCCCATTAAAAACACCATCAACGGACAAAACAGGAAAATATATTAAATATCATGGAAAAAATTCAAGAACTGACCGAAAAGCTTTACCGCGAGGGCGTGGAAAAGGGTGAGGCCGAAGCTGCCCGCCTCGTGGGAGAGGCACGGGAAGAGGCCGGGAAATTGCTGGCCGGCGCGCGCGAGGAAGCCGACAAACTGCTGGCCGAGGCACGGAAAAAGGCGAAAGAAACGGAGGACAACACCCGCTCCGAGCTGAAGCTGGCCGCAGGACAAGCCTTGGAAGCCCTGAAGTCGGAAGTGACCGACATGATTTCCGCACGTTTGGCAAACAACGCGGCCACAGAATTGACGGCTGAAAAGGATTTCATGGGACGGTTCGTGGTGGCCATGGCCGGAAATTGGGCCGCGGATGGCGGCATGACGGTGTCCACCCCCGAGGCGGACGCGCTCACAGCCTACGTCCGCGAAAACGCAAAAAAACTCTTGGCGGGCGGGCTAAAAATAGAGAAAGTGGCGGGGCGGCGGGCCTCGTTTTCCATTGCCCCGGCAGACGGCGGCTACAGGGTGGATTTCGGGCCGGAAGAGTTTGCCGCCTATTTCAAGGATTTCCTCCGGCCCCGGCTGGTGGAAATGCTTTTCGAGCCACGCCCATAGCACACTTCGCGCGACATGAAAAAGAATTATTATGCATTGGTGGCCAGCATGCCCGACGTGGCCGCAGACGATGCCAAACCGGCATTAAGCGTGGCCGTTTTCAAAGAAGAATACCTTCCCCGGCTTTCCGCCAAGGACCGAACATTGGCGGAACTTGTCCTCCTGAAATACGACAACCGCAACCTGCTGGCCTATTTGCGACAAGGAGAAGATGCCGGCTTCGACCCACGCGCCGTGTATCCCCGCGAAGCTTGGATTGAAGCCGTGGCCAAGGTGAAAGCTGATGACGGGCAAGGGCGCACACTCCCTCCTTTTCTTTATAAATTCATCGCCGCCTGGCCGACCTTGGAAGAAACAGCTGAAGGCCGGTTGCCGGAAGACATCCTCGCCGAAGCCTACTACGCCCATGCGGAAAAGGCCGGCAACCGTTTCGTGCGCGACTGGTTCGCCTTCGACCGCGACGTGAACAACGTGCTGACTGCGCTCACGGCACGGCAACATGGTTTCCAGCCCGCAACACGGCTGATAGGCGGAGACGAAGTGGCACAAGCCTTGGCCACATCGGGAAGCCGCGACTTCGGCCTGGGGACGGAATTGGACTGGCTGGACACGCTGGCTCGCATCCACGACACCACCGACCCGGTAGAACGCGAGCGCAAATTAGACCTGATGAAATGGGACTGGCTGGAGGAACACACCTTTTTCCATTATTTCTCCGTGGAACGCCTGCTAGCCTTGCTCATCAAGCTTGACATCGTGGAACGGTGGGCGGCCATCGACGCCACACGGGGCAGGCACGTGTTCCGCGAACTGGTGGAACGGCTGAGAAACGAGGCGGAAATCCCGCAGGAGTTCAGGCAATAGCCTTTGTCCCCACATTGCATACTCCGGGCATTTCGCGGAAAGGGTGCGCAAGGGGAAAAACAAAAAAAGACAAAAAGCAAAAAACATAAATATGGCAACAAAAGGCAGAGTGGTTGGGGTCATCTCCAACATCGTGACCATCGAAGCCGACGGACCGGTGGCACAAAATGAAATCTGTTACATCACCACCGGGGGCGACCGCCTGATGGCCGAGGTCATCAAGGTGGCGGGACGAGAAGCCTACGTGCAGGTGTTTGAAAGCACACGCGGCATGAAAGTGGGCGCGGAAGCCGAGTTCACAGGAAGGCCGCTCGAAGTGACGCTGGGGCCGGGCATGCTGTCGAAGAATTATGACGGGCTGCAAAACGACCTGGACAAGATGGAAGGCGTGTTCCTGCGCCGCGGGCAATACACCGACCCGCTAGACCGCGACCGGAAGTGGCACTTCGTGCCGCTGGCGAAAGCGGGCGACCTCGTGGAAGGCTCGGCCTGGCTGGGCGAAGTGGAGGAAAACCACCAGAAACTGAAAATCATGGCACCTATCGCCATGCGGGGCACAGCCACGGTGAAAACCATCGCAGCCGAAGGCGATTACACATGCGACGAGACCATAGCCGTGCTCACGGGCGAAGACGGGAAAGACATCCCCGTGACAATGGTGCAGAAATGGCCAGTGAAGACGGCCATGACGAATTACCGTGAAAAACCACGCCCGTTCAAACTGCTGGAAACCGGGGTGCGCACCATCGACACGATGAACCCCATCGTGGAGGGCGGCACGGGCTTCATCCCCGGCCCTTTCGGCACGGGAAAGACCGTGCTGCAGCATGCCATTTCCAAGCAGGCAGAAGCCGACATCGTAATCATCGCCGCCTGCGGCGAGCGCGCCAACGAAGTGGTGGAGGTGTTCACGGAATTCCCCGAGCTAGTGGACCCGCACACGGGTCGCAAGCTGATGGAACGCACCATCATCGTGGCCAACACCTCGAACATGCCCGTGGCGGCCCGCGAGGCATCGGTCTATACGGCCATGACGCTGGCCGAATACTACCGCTCCATGGGGTTGCGCGTGCTGCTCATGGCCGACTCCACGTCGCGCTGGGCACAGGCCTTGCGCGAGATGTCCAACCGCATGGAGGAACTTCCCGGCCCTGACGCGTTCCCGATGGACCTCTCGGCCATCATTTCCAATTTCTACGGCCGCGCGGGCTACGTCTATCTGAACAACGGCGCGACAGGCTCCATCACGTTCATCGGCACCGTGTCGCCGGCAGGCGGCAACCTGAAGGAGCCGGTGACGGAAAACACCAAGAAAGTGGCCCGCTGCTTCTACGCCCTCGAACAAGAACGCGCCGACCGCAAACGTTATCCGGCCGTGAACCCCATTGACTCGTATTCGAAATACTTGGAATACCCCGAGTTCGAAGCCTATATCACCAAGCACATTGGCCCGGACTGGACGGCAAAAGTAAACGAGCTGAAGACACGCCTGCTGCGCGGAAAGGAAATCGCCGAACAAATCAACATCCTGGGCGATGACGGCGTACCGGTGGACTACCACGTGACGTTCTGGAAGTCGGAAGTCATCGACTATGTGGTGCTCCAGCAGGACGCCTTCGACGAAGTGGATGCCGTGACTCCCTTGGAACGCCAGGAGGACATCCTGGACCTGGTGACGGAAATCTGCCGCGCGGACTACAGTTTCGACACGTTCCTGGAAGTAACGGACTGGTTCAAAAGGCTCATCAACCTGTGCAAGCAAATGAACTACTCGGCCTACAAGGGCGCGGAGTTCGAGGACTACAAACGGCAAATACGCGCGATGGTCGCGGAAAAGCAATCATAAGAGGAGGAGAAACTGACTATGGCAACAAAGGCATTCCAAAGAGTATATACGAAAATCAGCCAAATCACCAAAGCCACCTGCACGTTGAAGGCCACCGGGGTGGGCGCCGACGAGCTGGCTGTGGTGGACGGACGACTGGCGCAGGTGGTCAAAATCGCAAGGGACGAAGTCACCCTGCAGGTGTTCGAAGGCACGGGCGGCATCCCCACCGATGCCGAAGTGGTGTTCACGGGCAAGGCCCCTACGCTGAAAGTGGGCGACCAGCTGGCCGGACGCTTCTTCGACGCTTATGGACACCCCATCGACGGCGGCCCTGAACCCGAAGGCAAGGAAGTGGAAATCGGTGGCCCTTCGGTAAATCCCGTGCGCCGCAAACAGCCGTCCGAACTCATCGCCACGGGCATCGCGGGCATCGACCTGAACAACACGCTCGTCTCCGGACAAAAGATTCCCTTCTTCGCCGACCCCGACCAGCCCTTCAACCAAGTGATGGCCATGGTGGCCCTGCGCGCCCGGGCCGACAAGATTGTGCTGGGCGGCATGGGCATGACGAACGACGACTACCTCTATTTCAAGAACGTGTTCTCCAACGCCGGCGCACTTGACCGCATCGTGAGTTTCGTGAACACCACCGAAGACCCGGCCGTGGAACGCCTCCTGGTGCCCGACATGGCGCTCACGGCTGCCGAATATTTCGCCGTGGAGAAAAACGAGAAGGTGCTCGTGCTCCTCACCGACATGACATCCTACGCCGACTCACTGGCCATCGTGTCCAACCGCATGGACCAGATTCCCTCGAAGGACTCCATGCCCGGCTCGCTTTATTCAGACTTGGCCAAGATTTACGAAAAGGCAGCGCAGTTCCCCTCGGGCGGCTCCATCACCATCATCGCGGTGACCACGCTGAGCGGCGGCGACATCACGCATGCCGTGCCCGACAACACGGGATACATCACCGAAGGACAGCTCTTCCTGCGCCGCGACAGCGACATCGGCAAGGTCGTCGTTGACCCTTTCCGCTCTCTCTCGCGCCTGAAACAGCTCGTGGCCGGCAAGAAGACCCGCCGCGACCATCCGCAGCTGATGAACGCCGCCGTGCGCCTTTATGCCGACGCGGCCAATGCCAAGACCAAGCTGGAAAACGGCTTCGACCTGACGGACTACGACAACCGCGCATTGGCCTTCGCCAAGGACTATGCCGACAAGCTACTGGCCATCGATGTCAACCTAGACACGACTGAAATGCTCGATGTGACATGGGCGTTGCTGGCCAAATACTTCAAGCCCGAGGAAGTGAACATCAAGAAAGAGCTGGTGGACGAATATTGGACAAAGTAAACCGACGCGGCCATGGCAATCAAGTTTCAGTACAATAAGACCTCAATGCAGCAGCTTGAGAAACAGCTCAAGATGCGGGTGCGCACACTCCCCATCATCAAGAACAAGGAGAGCGCCCTGCGCATGGAGGTGAAGAAATGCAAGGCCGAGGCAGCCGGGCTGGAACGCAAGCTAGAGGAGCAACTGCAGGACTACGAAGGCATGAACGCCCTGTGGTGCGAGTTCGACCCCACATTGGTATCCGTCAAGGACGTGCACATGAGTGTCCGTAAGATTGCCGGTGTGCGTGTGCCGGTGCTTGACGGCGTGGAACTGGCCGTTCGGCCTTTCAGCCTGTTCAACAGCCCCAAATGGTTCTATGACGGCATCGCTTTGCTGCGCACCTTGGCGCACACGGCCATCGAACAAGAATTCGTGCAGGCCAAACTCGGCCTGCTGGAATATTCGCGCAAGAAAACCACGCAGAAGGTGAACCTGTTCGAAAAAGTACAGATTCCCGGCTACGAGGATGCGCTACGCAAGATCAAACGTTTCATGGAAGACGAGGAGAACCTCTCCAAGTCATCCCAAAAGATATTGAAGACCATTCAGGAAAAAAGGAAGGAGGCCGAAGCATGATTACCCGGATGAAAAAGCTGACCCTTCTTATATATCATAAGGAGTACGAAGCATTCCTGACCCAAATGCAACAATTGGGCGTGCTCCACGTCCAGGCGGCACAAGACGGATCGCCCTCTTCCCCCGGACTGGAAGAGAAACTCGCCCTGACGAAGCACGTGCACGAACTGGCCGTGAGGGCGGAAAACCTTTCCGCCGCAAGCGGCGAAGTGCCCGGACAACTCCCCGACGCAGAGGAAACCGTCGCCCGCCTTGACCGTGCCGACGAAAAACGCCACGCGCTGGAACAAGAACTGCAACGGATGAGGAAGGACGAAGCGGCCTTGCGCCCGTGGGGCGATTTCGACCCCGCGCGAGTGAAAGGGTTACAGGACATCGGCTACGCGATGAACTTTTTCGCCTGCCCCGTGCGCCTGTACGACACGGCGTGGGAAGAAGACTACTGCGCCACCATCATCCGC
>CALUFQ010000005.1 GCA_944319925.1 uncultured Paraprevotella sp. | reverse complement strand
AAGAGGTGGTGACGCTCTCTTCCCTGACGAGAGCAGAACGGGAAAAATATGACGAGAGCCTGAAGACTTACCGCGACAGGCTCGCCGAACTGGCCTTTGCGCAACAGGAAGGCATGGAAAAAGGAATTGCGAAAGGACGTGCGGAAGGACGTGCAGAAGGATTGGCCGAAGGTATGGAGAAAGGCTATGAGCAAGCGCAATTAAAGAACGCACGTAGTATGAAAGCGGCAGGCATTTCGCCCGAATTGATTGCCCAAATCACCGGTCTTACTCCCGAAGCCATTGCCGAACTATAAAACTTGCAGGCGGCATAGAACACCACCTTGTAGGGGGGCAGTCCGCCAAAGACGGACGGGGGCTCATACCCGCAAGAGTAATTTTTGCCCCCCACAAGAGTAACCTTTACCACCCGCAGCGAAAAGATAAAAAATAAACTCGTTTATTTTGTTCTGCATCCGATTCGCTTTATTTTTGCAACGGACGAAATACAAAAAATTACGTGAAACCTCTCCGGCTCAGCAAGGCGGAGGGGTTTCACGTTAGAAGAAATAGCTATTTACATGATAACCTTTTTCCCGTTGATGATATAGGCTCCTTTACGCGGGCTGTTTTTTGCGTCATCCATGTCTTGCAGCTTGATGCCGTCGAGCCTGTAGATTTCCGTTTGCCCGTTGTCGTCGGAAAACGATGAGCGGATTCCTGTGGGCATGTCGTCGAACGAGATGAGTACGCGGTGCACCTTGGCCATGTCTTCCGCAGAAAGCTGCACGTAGAAGCTCAATCCCTTGGCCGGTTCGCCATCGGTGTTGGCCACGAAACCGCCATCTTTAAAGGTGTAGGTGCGGGAATCCACATCCTTCTTGCAGAAGATGCCTTGCAGCGTGATGCCATTGTCGGTGACGGGAGCCGGGTCTGCCGTGGCATAAGCCGAGATGGCTTCGAAGTCCAGGCATTCCAAGTCGGTGAGGCTCTTGGCGATGCAAAGCTTGCCACTTTGGATGGTGCTGGCTTTCTCGAAATAGAGGGTGAGGTCCCCGTTTCCGGAAAGAATGTTTCCGGCGTAGGACTTGACTTCCGAGAAATAGTCTTTGAGCGTGGTCATGGCCATGGTGGCCGGAAAGCATACAGGTGTCCATTCCCCGGCCTTGAAGGTCTTTTCGATGTGCACGGTGGGGAAATCGGGGTTCACTTGGAAGGTTTCGGCTTCCTCGTCGAAGATGTTGGCATGGAAATTGGCGGCCAGTTCCGGATATTTGTGGAGGATTTCAGCCTGGCTGTAGAAGCCCACGTCCGAGATGACGGCACTGTGGTCCGCTGCCGAAGACGTGAGGCCGAAGATGGTGGTACAGCCATTATTGTTGTCTGAAAGCACGATGGAGTCGCCTTGCATGAATTCGGTCAGCCCGCTTTGGGTGATGTCCCAAATTACGGTGGTAACTCCCTCTGCGTTTCTAATTTCGTAGGTCGGTGACACGGAAGTCCCGTGGCAGGCACCGTTGAGCCACCATAGGTATGAGCAGCCGGCGCCTCTGGTCAGGGACGTGCCCCTGGCTAGAAGGTATTTCTGCTTCCCCGTCACGTAGGCCGAGTCTTTGAGCTCGGGGTCGAATTGCAGGGCGATGTTGTTGTTGCCCGGATTGCCGTTCACCTTGATGGTGTTGGCTTCCCTGTCATATTCGATGGAGCTGACCCTCGCATTGTCTCCGCTGACCCATTGGGTGCAGACAAACCGGTAGGGCTTGGGATATTTGTCGTATTCTTTCAGCAGACGGAGATAGTAGAGTCCGGGCGTGGGCGTGGTGCCTGTGGCGGCGAACTTCACGGTGATTTCCTCCAGCGTGTTGCCGTCCTTGTCTTGCAGCATTTCTTCCGGAATCAGGTATTCTTCCTCATAGAATCCCGTGAAGTCCTTGGGCTCCAGCTTGATTTCCTTGAGCACCTCGCCATTGATATAAATCGTGCAGACGCGGTTCGCGTCGCCGGAATAGTAGCGGCACATGAGCGACACGTCTTTGCTGATGCCTTTGGTGGAAAGCACGTAGCTGAACCAGTTTCCGGCGAAAGCATCCACATAATGCTCATCCGCGTAGGTGCCTTTCCCATAAGTGCCTTGCAGCAAGTGGCCGGCATCGCTCTGCTGTTCGCCTGTAGCCACGAAGTCGATGGTGCGCTCCTGCAGCCGTTGTGCGGCATCGGCTTCCGCTTTCTCGATGGCATCCAGTTCTTCCTGGGTCGTCTGGTACCAATAGAGCATGTAGCGGCATTCGTGGATAGTGAAGAACGGTTCCAGGATGAGGTCCGCGAATTTCTTGTCGTTGTAGATGCCGCTTTTGAACTTGAATTGCAGGCGGCTCTTGTCCACGATTTCGATGGATTTGAGCACGTTCTCGCGTTCGTCAATCAGTATAGGAGCTGAGTTCAGGTTAAGTTGCGGCCCTATTCCGGGACTGTGGTCCATGCGCCCTTCTCCTGCAAATTGCCCGACAAGATCTTCCGTGCCGGTCTTCGCGCCCAACAATACGGGGCCGTAGCGGAACGCCACATAGTCGTCATAGTTGGGGCAGGGCATCATCTCCATTTCCATCGGGAGGCTGACCGTTATCTTGTCGCCTTCGGACCAACTGCGGCTGATGCAGGCGTAGCTGCCCGGCGTGGAGCCTGTTTCGGCTGCCGTGCCATTGACGCTGACCCGGTAGTCGCCCTTGCACCATTCGGGATGGCGCACGGCCAGCACGTAGTCGCCGGCCTTGTCGATGGTCAGCGTGGTCTGTTCCTCATACGGATATGCTGTCTGTTGGGTCAGGCCGAAATGCTCGCTCTCCAGTTGGCTGGCCACGAAGAGGTTGACATACAAGGTATCGTTTTCCGGGGAATGGGCATAAATGAACTCGCCGTATTTGCTGTGGTTCTCCATGCCCGTGCCCACGCAACACCACATGCCTTGGTTCACCTGCGAATAGATGCGGTAGTGCTGCGGCCGCAGGCTGGTGAAATAGACATAGCCTCCTGTGTGCGGGTTTTGTGTGGAGAGGATGTGGTTGAGCATGGCGGTTTCATAGAAGTCGGCATACTTGGCGTTTGGGTCATCGGCAAAGAGGTCTTCCGTGAGTTTCAACATATTGTTGGTGTTGCAACTCTCGGGTCCCTCGGGGTTGTTGACATACTTGGATCCCTGCGAGGCGGGCAGGAAATGTTCGCTGATGCTGTTTCCGCCCAATGCCACGGTGCGGTTTTCCGTCACGTCGTTCCAAAAGTTGTATGCCGCCTTGCGGTATGTGGTAGCCGTGGCCGCGTCAATCGTTTCGAATTCCTGCGCGATGCGTGCAAATCCTACGTATTTAGGCACCTGCGTGTTGGCGTGCATGTTGTCCAGGAAGGTGGTGCTCAGGGTCTGCATGCCATTGATCATGGATTGGTGGGAGTAGCGTTTTGCCGCTGTCAGGTACTTTTCATCACCCGTGAGGGTATAGGCGTCGGCATACATCTCACACATGCCCCCGTGTTCGACATTCAGAATGTTTTGCATGGTGGCATCGTTGATGTTTGAGATGAGGCCGATGCCCCAGTCGCAAAGTTTCAGGAAACAGGTCTTGGCCTTCTCGTTGTCGCCATAGACGTAGGCATCGCGCAAGCCTGCGTAAATCTTGTGTATCACGTAGAACGGCACGTTGCCTTGGTAATACCGTGTCGGGTCTCTGTGGTAGATGCCGGTCCACATGTCGTTGTCCGGCAGGCCGCCGATGTAGCCTTTCAGTCCGTCGGTGTTGTTGTCAAACACTTGCTGGCATTTCTCCAGCTGGTTGACCATGTAGTCCATGCGTTCTTTCAACTGGGCTTTCATTGTCTCGTCAGTCGAGGCCGCGTAGGCCAATGCCAATGCAGAAAGGTAATGTCCGCCTATGTGCCCGTCTAGCCGGAAACCGTCTGAAGCCCAGTTTGTGAAGTTCGGGTGTTCTTTTTCCCATTCGGTGAATCCTGCCTGGCGCATGAAAGGCGTGAGCAGTCGGTCCACGTCGTAAGCCATGAGCGTGGCGTCGTTCAGCTCCATGGCCTGTTTGAAGATGCCTTCTGTCAGCCTGACTTCTTCCAGGTCGAACAGCCGGGGGTAAAGTTCGCTTTGGGCTTGCACAGCGGCGGGTTGCGAGGCGCAAAGCAGGTACGCAGAAAAAAATGCTGCTGTGATTTTTTTGCTTTTCATATTGTTTTTCTTGATTTGAAACTCGCCCAAAGGTAATGTGTTTAGATAGTTCCTCCAAACGCCTTTTGCAGAAAAAACAAATGAATGAGACAGGGCATGAAATGTTTGCGACATTGCTCCATCCTGTGGGGCTTGCAAACAGGCAAGGGCTTAGCGCCTGTTTGGATTTTCCAATTAAGCATCTCTTTCAGCAGTATGCAGTATCGGCCAATAAAAGAATACAGACTTGGCCAAATAAGACATCTAACCTGGCCAAGTCTGTATTTCTTTTAGGTTCTTACCGCACGACAAATTTCTTGCCGTCACGTACATAAATGCCTTTGGGCAGGTTGGTCGCGTCAACCATGCGGATGCCCTGCAGGTTATAGACTGCACCATCAGGCTCAGTGACCTCGGCCTTCACGGAAGATACCGGGACGGCATCATTCGAATAGTCATCGTTGTTGGTCAGATACATGTCGGCCACATCGATGACTCCGGATCCGTTGCCCCATAATGCCACGATGGAGATGTGGGAAACGTCCACTGGTTGTCCTGTCAAGTCGCCGCTGGTGTATTTGATGTCCTGTAGCGGAATGGCCACGGTCGTGTTGCTGCCAATGGACTGGCTATAACAGTTTCCCCAAATGCTGCTTTCCGGGTAGAGGTTGAGGCTGGCTCCTGTGTTCTGCACCTTGTCCAGTTTCAGCACCAGGTATTTGTAGCCGCTCATGTCAATGCCGCTGCTATACACCCATCCCATCTGCCCGTATTGGCTGGGGAAGAAGGTCCGCTTGTCTTCAACGTATGTGCCTTCGCCGAAGAGATTGGTGTGGATGAACTCTGCGCCGAAGGGGAAGTAGGTGGCTTGCAGGGTGAAAGTCGCGGTGAGCGTTTGGTCGGTCGGGTCGGTGTAGGTGGCTTTCACGTCCGTCTTGCCTTGGGCGAGTCCCACAATCTTTCCGTTGGAGATGCGCGCCACTTCGGGATTCGTCTGTTCATAGCTGGCGAGTGAGGCCACGTTCTCCGTGAATCCGTCGCCGAAGTCTGCTGTCAGGTTCAGTTCTATGCCTGTTCCGATTTGGATTTCCATATCTGTATCTCCCACGGTCAGACTTTCTGCGGGACGGTCGGGCATGCCCGGCAACATGTGATAGACGTTTTTCAGGACGGTCATGGCATAGTGCCGTCCCAGTTCACGGTAGCCTTCGGGCGTGAAGTGCAGTCCGTCGCTTGCCCCTTTGCAACCTTCCGAGGACACCACATAGGCATTCATCATGTCCGGCAGGCGGGCGATGATGTCATTATGGCCCCAACAGACGCCGCCCTCTTCCTGACGCAGCATCTCACCAGCGAACAGGGGGACTTTGTCGCCGTCTAGCCCCAAGTCCGTAATCAGGTCGTTGTAGATGTTCTGCACTTTCTGCGGCCAGTCGCCTTGCGTGTTGTTGGTTTCCCCCTGATGGAGCAGGATGCCTTTGATGACACCTTCCTTTTGGGCTTTCTTGGCCATCGTCACCATTTTCCTATAAGGGTTGCCGTCGTAGAGGTCCATTAGCGACCGCTGCCAATCGTCGGTCGTGGCATAATAGTCCGCGTAGCTTTCCTTTCCGAAGGCATCGATGCCGGAGCCTCCCATGGCTACCACGATTACGCCCACACGGCAGGAATCGGGGAGATATTCAACCATCGTGCGGCCGAAATAGTCGGCCGGACACAGGCCGGTACCGGCGCGGCACAACGGCGGGATGGCTGTGTACCATTCACCGGGAGTGCGGTTGATGCCTTGGTCCACGTCGCACACGCTCATCACTTGGAAGCGTTCGTCCACACCAATCTTGTCAATGTCTTCGATGGCGGCAGCGCCTTCCATGTTGGACTGGCCGAAGCACAGGTAGATGTGGAAGTTCGAATCGGGTTGCGCGATGTCTCTTTCTTGTTGCGGGTTGTCCGCAAATGCAGCGGGTGACATCAGGACCGCTGCCCAAAGTGTACAAAGTAGCTTTTTCATATTGTTGTGTTTTTAAATGGGCTAACTAGCCTAAGGCCAATTGGTTTTTGCAAAGTTATGAAAAAGGACGAAACGGGCAATGCATGGCAGGAGAATTTAGCAAAAGGGATGCGCCTCGCTGGCGCATCCCCCTGCTGACTTGCTAACAGAATGAACTTATCGGTTATTTCACAATAACTTTCTTCGTGACGGTCGTGCCGTCTTCGTATTGTGTGCGCACGATGTTCACACCCTTCTTCAGGCCGTCCGTTTGGATGCCGTCCACGGTGAAGAACTGTTGGCCGACTACTTGCAGTCCGTTGGCCACTGTCTCTTCCACGCCGGTGACATCCTCGCCGAGGGCCACGCAACTGAGGCGCATGTTGTCGAACTTGCACCATCCGCAGTTGTTGAAGCCTTCCGGAGCGGAACCGCGCTTCCAAGTGGCTTCCCAATGTCCGTCGGTGCGTACGCCGAGTGTCAGGTCTTCACCTTCTTCGATATAGACTTTCACGGTGAGCCTGTTGAGCGGGCCCTTGTCGCCGTTGTCGCCATTCTCTTCAACCACCACTTCGTCGTATCCGCCGAATGTGCGCGCCACTTCTTCGGGATGGAGCTGGTCCAGCAGATCTTCATCATACTCGCTTTGCCATCCATAATATTGTGCCACGTTGTTCACGTAGAGGCGTTGTCCGGCCAACTTGTAGTCGTAATTGTTGTTGGGCACGACCAGATCGACGGTCACCTGATAAGTCCCGGCGGGCAGGCCTTTCACCACCTGGTACATATAGACATCGGGGAAGTCGCCCGTCTGCAGGCAGTAGCCCCATTCGCCGTCGGTGCAGATCACGTTCGGGTCGGGCGAGGTGAAGTTGTTCAGTCCGGCTGCGTTCATGTCCTCGGCCTTCGTGCAGACAATGCTGTCGATGCAGAATGTCCAGCCCCAAGGTGCATTATAGACTCCGTTCACACCTTCGCCCAGTCCGAACTGGTCTTCGTAGCTCGGGTTGGAGAGGATGTAGGTGAGGTCGTCACCGTTCTTGATGCCCTTTTCAATCTTGGCGGCCATGGCCAGTTCCTTGTATTCGGCCACCACTTCGTTGATTTTCTCTGTGGTGAGGTCGTCAGACTCGTTCGTGTAGCCGGCAGAGTAGGTGTCGTATGCGGCCTGCAAGTCTTGTCCGCTTTCAGTAGCGGCCACACCTTCGTAGGCCAAGTCAACGGCAGCCACTTCGTTGGCATGCTTGAGGAGTTCGAATGCTTCAATGCTCTCTTCCGCGCCATCGGCGGCGGTAGCCAGTGCGTTGACCACTTCGATAACAGCGTCAAAGTCGGCGGCATCGCCTTGTTCAAGCAATGCGGTACCCCTGTTATAGGATTCCGTGATGCGTGTCTTGATGGTACCAATCATCTGCTTGTCGAGATACTTCTCCACGGAGGCGAGCCGCTCCTGCAACAGTTCGAGTGCGAGGTCAAGGTCCTTGCCCACGTACTTGATGCTGAAGCTGTCCACGCAGGCCCAGTTGCCGCCCTCGTGATGGATACCGAAGGTGAGCGTCCCGTCTATGACGAAGGCCTGGATGGTGTTCACGTAATAGCCTTTGTCGAAGTACTTGCGGGCACCGGTGGGTGTGTTAGGCATCATGACATCGGTCTTCTGACCGATGCGGATATCCCAATCGCTCCATCCTTCCGTGCCGACATTCTCAGGCAGGAAGTCTTCGTTGAAACCATCGTCGAAGGCATGCTTAACGCGTTTTTGCGAGTCGTTCAGGAAAACATAGGTGCGTACACATTCACGCAGGCTGTCTTGCTTGCCGATGGACCATAGCGAATCCATGTATTCGAAGTTCCAGTCATGGCGGTTGAAGGCCTGTACGCTCAGTTCATACACACCGTTCGGCATGCCGAGTAGCGTCTGGCTGATGTCGCCTCCTTGGGAGTCGTCCAACCAAACTAAATCCTGTTCGAAGTGGATTTTGTCTTCGGGAATCGTGATATCCCAGCCTTCGCCCTTGTCGGTGAACGAAGCGTTGACGATGTAGCCCGACACGTCCGTGCCTTCTTCCACGAGGGAGTGTTCGGCGGATTGTGCCAGGAAGTCCATCTGGTTGACGATGCCCATCAACGTTTCGGTGTCATACGGATATTGTGTGCGGATGGCATCAATGTCATATCCGCCTTCAAACTCGCCATAGATGTAGTCGGCCAGTGCCATCACCTCGTCGGTCACGGTTTCAGACAGTTCGTTGAAGATACTGTCGGCCTTGAAGTACATGTCGTTGAGGTCGAGGTAAGCCTGTGCATTCTCTTCAGCGTTGGCAATGGCTTCCGTCAGTGCGGTCATCATTTCCGTGAACTCAGGCACGGTGGCTCCGTTGGCGATGTAGCCTTCAGAGGTCGTGATGAGTTCCTGCAACTTGTCTGTATAGGACTTGTTGACGCGCTTGTTGAATGCCTTGGCGCGGTCCACAATAACTTGCAGCTGGTCCTTGGCGGCATCTTTGCCGTAGTAGGTGATTTCTAACTTGCCGAGCCTGAACCAGTTGGCCGTGGAGTTCAGCATCTCCACGCCGGTCTCGAACTTGCCGTCGGTGACGAAGAAGTCGATGGTGGCTTCAATTTCACCCCAACGCATGTTGGAAGACAGGTTGACCCCTTCTGTGCCGAGGGCGGTTTTCACGTAGAGCGTGTTGCCCGTCACGGAATAGTCTTCCGGGTCTTTGCCGTCGGATTCCGGGTTGCTTGGGTTTTGGTCGATACAAGTGTAGAGGACTTTCAGCTGATACTTTCCTTCGGGTGCATTTTCCACGATTTGGTAAATCTTCGCATCGCTGAAGGTCTGGTCGTCAAACTGCCATCGTCCGATGGAGTAGGGGTCGGGTCCGATGGCGCTGCCGTAGGTGTATGCACCGGCCGGTTCCTGCGTCCATCCCGGGATGTCGTTTTTATTCTCTTCCCAGTCCTCGTGGAAGTCGTAGTTCCGGAGCAGGCTGCTCACCTCGATGGGATTGTCGATGGTGGCATGTTCGATGCGGTACTGGTAGATGGCTTCTTCCAACACGTCGAGTGCGGCCTGTTTTTCTTCGCTGGTGCTGGCCTCATTATTATATACGGCGAGTGCTGCGGAGTAGTCGAGTCCGTATTCCTTGGCGGTGGCCATGGCGTCGCTCAGGGCTTTGTCAAGCACATACACCGCGTATTCTTCCTTACCCACGAATTTCCACACGATGCCTTCCTGGTAGGACATGTCGAGGAGCGGATAGATGATGTCCGTTCCATCGTTCTTCCATCCGGCCCACTCGCCGGGGAAGTAGTCTTCACCGAAGTCAGGGTCTGCCTTGTCCGGTGCGAAATAGTACGTGCCGTCGGCTTGTGCCTCAATGGTCCAGTTCAGGTGGGTGCGTCCCGGTTCGCCACCGATGGAGGCGCGTTGGTTGTCTTCGTAATAGACGTACCTCATCTCGCCTGTGTCGGTGGTGTCGGTGGGCGTTCCCAACTGGTAGGTGCCGTCGCCGTTCTGCGTGATGTAGAGCGCGACGCCTTCTTCGGCCACGTTGGTTTGTTTGCTGGCGTTGCCATTCAGGAACTTGTTGGCTTGCACGTTGAACATGTACAACGTGTCGTTCAGTTCAAGCTCCTGTCCCGTGACGGTGGGCGGAGTCCAATCCTGGGCTGCCAGCCCGACGGGCAGCATCAAACCGAAAAACAATGAAAAGTAATGCCTGTTTTTCATGTTGTTTGAGTTTTTAATTGTTAATAATAGATGGTACAATGAAATGTCATGTCCTGCCGGTTGTTCGGCCGGACACTGCAAAAGTATGTTTTTGCCGCGATATGGGCTTTGGGTTATGTTGCACGGTTTTTATGCCATGTCGCAAGGCGGCGAATGTGGGTAAAAGATGCGCGGCCATGCGACAATTTGTGTCGTTGAATAGAAAAAAGGGAAATTTGGTTGGGCGTTTCCAATGAAAATGTCTAAATTTGCCATTGCTGACTAATATATGGAACAGAAACGATGAAAATATCTATGGCTTGTTTGCGACGTTTGCCTATACTTTTGTTCGTGGTTTGTTGCATGGTGTCTGTGAAGACATGGGGGCAATACGGACGGTTGTTCACGTCCGATTCCGAATTGTCGAGCAGTTTGGTGAACCAAATTTATCAGGATCGGAAGGGGTTTATATGGATTGCCACCTACAACGGGCTGGACCGTTATGATGGTAACAACTTTCAAACTTTCCGGGTCGGACAGCGACCCGGATTATTGCTTTCGAACCGTGTGAACTGTGTTTTGGAGGATTGCGACGGGCGTTTGCTGGTGGGAACGGACAAGGGAGTTGTGGTGTATGACGAGTCCCGGAATTGTTTTTCAGACATACCTTTCGTGCGTGGGGAGACCGCGTATGACAAGGGTTGCCATGTATTGTCGATGGTCTTGCGCAGGAATGGCGAAGTGTGGGTCAGCACTTCCGGCTATGGCGTATTCTGCTTGAAGCCGGGTGCGACAAAAGCCGAAGGTATCGGCCTGTTCGAAGGGGATGGCTTCGTGGATTACATGGCAGAGGGTGCGGACGGGTCAATGTGGCTGGCCGTGACCAATTATGGCATTTACCGTTGGAAAGACGGCATCTACCACCGTTATCTTGCCGATGAGGCCATGTTGCTTGGTTCATGCCGGTTGGCGTTCGACCGTGCCGGCCATCTTTTTGTCGGAGCCGGCTTGGGCGGCTTGTTTGTTTTTAACGTCCAAAAGGATGGTTTTGAGCGGATAGGGCAAATTACCCCCCCCCCCGCCCGTTACGAAATTTTAACATTGTGTCCACTCTCTGATGGCCGCATTCTGATTGGCACAAACGGCAACGGTGCGTTGACATACGCATTCGGGGATGCGGCTCTACAGCCATGCGACTATTACCATCCTTGGGCCAATTTGGAGAAAGCCAAAATCCAGCATGTGCTGGAGGATCGTGATGGCAACATTTGGCTGGGAGTGTTCCAAAAAGGTGTGTATATGCAACCATGCCTCAACAACGGGTTTGAATATATAGGGTATAAATCGGGCGGGCGAAACCTGATTGGTTCGGCTTGTGTGTTGGGTGTCTATGGAGACCGAAACGGTCGGCTGTGGGTGGGCACGGACCGTGACGGATTGTATATCGTGGATTTGGCGACTTATTCGGTGCGCCATTTTGCTTCGGGATGCAATGGGATGCCGGGAACGGTGGCCTGTATGACGGAGGACTGCGATGGGAACTTGTGGATAGGTTCGTATGGTAACGGGGCAGGACGCCTGGACCGGGAGACAGGGCGTTACGAGCAGTTGCCTTTCACCCGTGAGGGGAGCTCGGTGTTTGTGTTCAAACTGTTGGCGGACGGGAACGGCAACCTTTGGGTGGCCACGTTGGGCGATGGTTTGAAAAAGTACAACCTCAGGACGCATGAGTTGACGAGATATGACGTGGATTTCCAAGCCAGCGACTCGTCGGTTAATTCGTTGACCAATTCCTGGTTGGTTGATTTGTGCCTGTCGCATGACGGGAAACGTTTATATATAGGTATGAGCAGCGGACTAGGTTGCTTGGACTTAGAGACGAACAGTTTCGTGACGGCGTTCGGGCGCAACTGCGTGTTGCATTACGTGGGCATACATGCCTTGGCGGAAGATGCAGCTGGCCGGCTGTGGGTCGGTTCGGACAAAGGGCTGTTCTTCTTGGACCGTCAAGGTAATACCTTGAAACAATATACGACTCATGACGGGTTGGCGGACAACTATGTGTCGTCCTTGCAGTTTGACGATTCCGGCAATCTTTGGGTCGGCACGTTCCGCGGGCTTTCCATGCTGGACGTGGAGAAAGGAACGTTCGTGAATTATTATGCCAGCAGTGGCCTGCAGGGAAACGAGTTTTGCGAGCGGACCTCCTGCCGGGCAGACAGCCTGATGGTGTTCGGCGGCACCAGCGGCGTGACGCTCTTCTCTCCCGGCATGGTGCGTCGGATGAGTGCGCGTCCCGATTTGTTGCTGGTGGACATGCGTATTGGCAACGAGGATGTGACGGTGGACACCAAGTCGGGATTGTTCAAGGTGACCGACCGGTCTGTGACGGAGGCCGACCGGTTCGTGCTTTCCTATAAGGACAATTCTTTTTCCATGCGCTTCTCGGCGATGGCCTATGGGATGGCGGCAGGCGTGGAATACCTTTATTCTATGAACGACGAACCATTTGTGTCTATGGCGGGCACGAACGGGCTTCTCACGATGAACCACCTTTCGCCAGGCAATTACCGTTTTAAGGTGAAGTCGGTGGTGAACGGCCAGGAGTCGGACGTGAAGACATTCACGGTGGTGGTGCGTCCGCCATGGTATGCAGGCTGGTGGGCTTATTGCATCTATGTGCTCATATTTGCCGGGGTGGTGGCACGGATTGTGCGCAACAACCGCTTGCGGCAGGAAAACCGGTTGCGGTTGCAGGAACATGTGCATGCCGAGCAGGTCAGCGAGATGAAGCTGCAGTTCTTCATGAACCTGAACCATGAAATCCGTACGCCGATGACACTCATCATCGGGCCGTTGCAGACGTTGCTCGGTACGGACTTCGACGAGGTGCGCCAACGTTCCTACCGCATCATGCTCCGCAACGCGGAACGCATCTTGGCCATCATCAACCAAATCCTGGACTTGCGGAAGATTGACAAAGGGCAGATGACAATGAAAATGCAACCCGTGAATTTCGTGGGCTTCGTCAAAGAAGTATATGAATTGTTCGATAGCCAGGCAAGGGAGAAGAACATAGGATTCCATTTCGACAGTGACGCGGACGACATCGAGGTGTGGGTGGACAAGATTCATTTCGACAAAGTGGTGATGAATCTACTCTCGAATGCATTCAAGTTTACCTCGGCGGGCGGCAATGTGGGTGTCCGGTTGACGCATGACAGCCATGAGGTGCGATTGGAAGTGTGGGACGACGGTATTACCATTGATGCAGATAAGAAAGAAAAGATATTCGAACGGTTCTACCAGGCGGACAATAACGTCAACCAAAATTCGCCGGGTACGGGTATTGGCCTGAACCTGACGCGCCAGCTTGTGCTCTTGCACCATGGTACTATCGAGGTGGCGAACAATGCGGACGGGAAGGGATGCGTGTTCCAGGTCGTCTTACCTTTGGGTAATGCCCACTTGAAACCCGAAGAAATCCAAAATGTCGAATCGCAGCCGGAACCAGTAAAAACGGAACCTTTGGCAGCAATTCCTTCTGTGCCGGAAAAGCCTGAAATAATGGAGGACGAAGAGGCCGTGTCCCACCGTAAACGTATCGTGGTGGTTGAGGACGACGAGGAGATACGGAATTACCTGCGCGATGAGCTTTCGATGAATTACCATGTGGTGACCTGTGCAAACGGCAAGGAAGCCCTGAGCGAAATTATCCGCACTCCGCCTAGTTTGGTGTTGAGCGACGTGATGATGCCGGAGATGGACGGTTACACGCTGTGTGCGAAAATCAAGACGAACATCAATGTGAATTTCGTGCCCGTTGTCTTGTTGACGGCCAAGACACGTGAAGAAGACAAAATCGGCGGGCTGACCGTAGGTGCTGATGCCTATATTGAAAAGCCTTTCAATATCAAGGTACTGAAATATACCATCAGTAACCTGATTGGCGCACGTGACGTGTTGCGAAACAAAGTGGCGCAGAGGGAAGTGCCGGTGGACAAACTCGACAATGTGGACTTGAAGACCTCGGACGACAAACTGGTGGAGAAGGTGATGCAGGTCATCAACGAAAACATCAGCAACCCCTACTTGAGCGTGGAGTACATCGCACAGGAAGTGGGCATCAGCCGTTCGCACCTGCACCGCAAGATGAAAGAGCTCACCAACCAAGGGCCGCGCGACCTGGTGCGCAACATCCGCCTCAAACGTGCAGCCGACCTGTTGGCTTCCGGACGACGCAACATTTCGGAAGTGATGTATGCTTGCGGGTTTGAGAACATGGGTTCTTTTTCCGTCAAGTTCAAGAACCTTTTTGGCGTTTCGCCATCGGCCTACATGAAGGAGCATCAAGGCAAAAAATAGCCATAGTATCGCATTTTCCGCATTTTGCGACATGATGAAAAATATCGGTGACAAAGCCGCAAGGCCTTGTCGCCGTTTTTTTTCATTTTTGCGAATGGAAAAAACAGCTGAAAAAACATATAGACAGATTTAATCAATTAAAATGATTAGCTTATGCGAAAACTGAAAAACATGATGCTTGCGGGCCTGCTCTTTTGGGCGGGTTCGGCGGGTGCACAGTCGCTTCCTTCGCTTCACGTCGAAGGACGTAACCTGGTGGACACCCATGGCAACACTGTCGTGTTGCACGGCGTGATGGACACGCCCAGCCCCTACTTTAACAATAACCGTTGGGGTAATTCGGCCACCGATGCAAACAGGAAGAAATGTATCGATTATTTCGACAAATTGTTTACCGCCCTTACAGACACCACGCAGGGTGCCTATTGTACGGTGTTCCGTCTGCACTTGGACCCCTGCTGGACGAACGATCCCAACATTCCGTCAACCGGACCGGAGACGGGCGAGGCCAATATCTCGCAGTTCAGCGAAAGGCGTTTGCAGATTTACTTGAACACGCTCTATTGCGAAATCATCGACAGGGCGTTGTCGCATGGACTTTACGTCATCGTCCGCCCGCCCGGCGTATGCCCCGGTGGAATCAAGGTGGGTGGTTACTATCAAGACTACCTGATGACGGTGTGGGACTTGGTGTCGAAAAACGAGCGCATCAAGGAATGGAGCGGACAAGTGTCGTTGGAATTGGCCAACGAGCCGGTAAACGTGTATGACGAGGACAGCTTGTCGAACCCCCGTGCGCTGCACGACTTCTTCCAGCCCATTGTCGATAAAATCCGTTCCAACGGCTTCGATGGTATCATTTGGGTACCGGGGCGCGGTTGGCAAGGCAACTATGAGGACTATAAGGACAACCCCATCACGGGTTATAACATCGGCTATGCCGTGCATGCCTATGTGGGATGGTATAATTGTAGTGACGAAACGGCCACTCCGGAACGTTTTATCGAAGAATTCGGCAAGTCCGTTCCTGTTATAGAGACCAATCCTATAATGGTGACAGAAGTGGACTGGAGTCCTGAAGTGCCGGGTGAGGGCCACTACAACGAGCACGGCGAGTGGGTACCGGGCAACATGGGTACTTGGGCCACCGGTACGACATCCGGCTGGGGCAACTCATTCAAGGCCATGAAAGACCATTTCGGCAACGTTGGCATGACGCTGACCGGGACGGCCGACTACATGGACATTGACCACTATCTGAAAACCGGTGAGGTCGTTCCGGCTTTCGGGGGCGAGCCCGAAGCCTGCGCCCAGGCTTGTTTCGACTGGTATAAGGACTACTATTGGCAGAACTATCCGCGTCCGGATTTTACCAATGTGTCGACGAACCAGACGGAGGATGGAACAAAGTTCATCAATCCTGTGATTGCGGCCGACTTCCCGGACATTGATGTGATTCGCGTGGACGACACCTATTATATGCTGTCCACCACGATGTACCTGATGCCGGGTGCCACACTGTTGAAGTCTAAGGATTTGGTCAACTGGGAATATTGCGCCAATCCGTTGGAACAACTGTCCACTTCCGACAAGTACAGTCTCATCAACGGGCAGGAATCCTACGGCAGTGGCATGTGGGCTTCCGCTTTGGGTTACCATGAAGGTAAGTTCTACATCCTTATCAACGGTAACGACGCAGGCTGCTTCTTGCTGACCACCGACGCCCCCGAAGGCAAATGGGAGGCCCGCAAGCTGCCGCGCGGTTATTACGACCCGGGCATGCTGTTCGACAACGGAAAGGTATATGTGGCCTGCGGTATCGGCAACATCAATGTGTGCGAGCTGGACGAGAATTTCAACTTCATCAAGGAGACCACCGTGTTGAGAGACAAATCCGGGCTTGAAGGCTGCCGTTTCTATAAGATAGGCGACTACTATTATATCTATGCCACCTATGGCGGATGGCCGTCGGGACAGGCGATTTTCCGCTCGAAGAACGTGGATGGGCCTTACGAGGAAAAGATGCTCATCGAGAAGACCATCAACGGGCAAGCTAACACCGTGCATCAGGGCGCATTGGTGCAGACCCAGACTGGTGAATGGTGGACGATGCTGATGGAAGACAAGGGTGCCATAGGCCGCCTGCCGAGCCTGCACCCCGTGACTTGGGGAGCCGACGGTTGGCCCACGGTGGCCAATAACGGTGTGCCACAGCTGGTTTATGACAAACCGAACGTGGGAACGACGCATGCGGAGAAGATTCTCCCGACGAATGACAACTTCCGTTCCTATCCGTTGGGCATGCAGTGGCAGTGGAACCATAATCCCGACAATGGCAAGTGGACGCTGTTCGAACGTCCGGGCTTCCTGCGCCTCTACACGGCTTCGGTGACCGATGAC
The DNA here is from genome assembly GCA_944319925.1 of uncultured Paraprevotella sp. Classification (GTDB taxonomy): domain Bacteria; phylum Bacteroidota; class Bacteroidia; order Bacteroidales; family Bacteroidaceae; genus Paraprevotella. The sequence goes on along the minus strand of CALUFQ010000005.1, from coordinate 61,937 downwards.
GTGATGTTCGCGCGGAACACACTGACTCAGCGTATCTTCGGCTTCCATAACTTGGAAGCACCTTATGGTCTGGCCACAGGAAAGACAGCCATCGGTACCATCAAGTTGCATGTAGGCCACATGCAGGAAGGCGACATGGCCGGACTGATGATCCAACAAGACCCCAATGCCTATATCGCCGTGCAGGTGAAGGACGGCAAGAAAGTGCTCGTCTGGAGGCAGGACACGCTGGACTATGTAAGCAACTTCGTGCCTAGGACAACTACGGAATCAAGCTTGCAGATTGACTCCGTGGTCTATCTGCGCGGACATTTTGATTACATCAGCGGCCAGGCTTCTTTCTCTTACAGTTTGGACAACAAGACTTTCCGAAGGTTGGGAGGCGTGACGCAGATGAGCTTTAACTTGTCAGTATTCGTTGGCGCACGTTTCGGCATCTTCAACTTTGCCACCGAGGAACTGGGCGGTTATGTGGATGTGGATTGGTTCACGACAGAAGATGACTTCACGGAAGACTCTTTCTATGATCCCGACTTCGAAGGCTTCAACGAAGACATGCTGACGGTGGAGAGCCTGACGTTGGAGGACACAGACGTGGAAGTGCTTATCGGCACGGGCAATGAGATAGAACTGACCGCGACGTTCCGCGACGGCCATACAGAGAATGTGGCCCAGATGGCCAAGTATGAGTTTACCAATCCCGAAGTGGCGGAAGTCTCCAGCGGATTGGTACGCGGTCTCGTCCAAGGCCGGACGGACGTGAAGGCCACCTACACTGACCCGATGGGCAACGTATTCAGCGTGACGTTCACCGTCAACTCCACGTTCTTCCCCTGGGGTGACGAGTTCATCACCAAGAATCTCTTCGGCGAAGGCACATACGTTGAAGACAAGCGGGCCTTCTTCCCCAGCCAATACGGGCAGATGGGATGGAAGTATAGTAACGGCGCGGACATGAGCGATTACAAATACCTGGTGCTGAAGCTGGACAAGGTGCAGAACACAGGAGCCAGCCTCAACCTCTATCCGGAAGATAACATTTGGGGGAACTGCTATAGCCAGTCCATTGGCAGCAACACGACCATGGTCATCCCGTTGCAGGAAATCACTTATACCAGCGGAGACCGGAAGGGACAACCTGTGGACGTTTCCCGCATCAGGATTGTGGCTTTGTGGGGCAATGGCTCCGGTGTCATCGATTTGGCCGACATGTATCTGACCAACAACGAGGACTATACGAATGATGCCGTTTCGGTGTCTTCCGTGACGGCCAAGGTGGCAGAACCCGATGGTGCTGTCTATAACCTGCAGGGCATCCGCATGACCGACACTACAAACCTGCCCAAAGGCATTTACATCAAGAACGGAAAGAAGTTCATTGTGAAATAAGGTATTAGGGAAAAAGGCTATTTCATAGTAGGAAAGTCCCCGGAGGCACATTGACAGAAGGCGTGCCGTTCCGGGGACTATTTTTTATGTCGCGTTGGTTGGGAAAACTTTGGAATCAGTCCGAAAATGCAGTCACATCGATATGTCTTATCATTAGGAAAAGCAAGACCTGCAGGTGGTTGACCGGAAGTACTACACCCTGGACGGCATCCAGACGGATGGCCTGAAGAGAGGCGTGAACATCGTGCGCCTGCAATACGAGGACGGCACGTTCGAGACAAAGAAAGTTGTTGTGAAATAACGAATAGGTTCATTCTGTTAGCAAGTCATGAGGGGCGCACCGGGCGGTGCGCCCCTTTTGGCTTAATGCGGATTTCTAATGGTTGATTTTTTAGGGGACTTTCTTGTTTGTTCCCGCACTTTGTTGTACCTTTGCGCCAGCGTTTCCGCAAGGTGCGCGATGAGTGCTTGGTAACCTCTTAAAAAACAAGAAAGATGAAAGAAAAGACGGTGAGCGTATCCTTTATGCTTTTGGGGATACTGTTTTGTGTTTGCCTCATTTCGGCGAACCTTTTGGCGACAAAGCAAATCATGTTTGGCCCGTTCAACATTACGACGGGCATTTTGGTGTTTCCCATCTCTTACATCGTGAACGATTGCATCGTGGAGGTGTGGGGGTTCAACAAGGCCAAGTTGTTGATATGGACGGGATTTGTGATGAACTTCCTGTTTGTGTTTTTCGGCTTCGTGGCCGATGCGATTCCCGGTGCGCCTTATTGGGACAATGAGGAAGGCTTCCACAAACTTTTCGGGTTGGCTCCCCGTGTGGCGGCAGCTTCGTTCTTGGCTTTCCTGTGCGGCTCGTTCCTGAATGCCTACGTGATGAGCGTGATGAAGGTGGCTTCGGGCGGACGTCATTTTTCCTTGCGCGCCATTGTGTCCACCGTGGCAGGGGAGACGGCCGATTCGCTGGTGTTCTTCCCGATGGCTTTGGGCGGCATCGTGCCTTGGGACAACCTGTGGCTGATGGTGTGCTGGCAAATCCTCGTGAAGACGCTTTATGAGATTGTCGTGTTGCCCGTGACGAAGCGTGTGGTGCGCTACGTGAAGCGCACCGAGGGAGTGGATGTTTACGACCGCGGTATTTCCTATAATATATTAAAGGTGTCGTAAGGATGATGATGAAAGAAGAAACGGCCCTCGTAGTGTTCAGCGGGGGGCAGGATTCCACGACCTGCCTGTTTTGGGCTAAGAAAAATTTCAAACGTGTCGTGGCGTTGAGTTTTGTCTATGGACAGAAGCATGTGAAGGAAGTAGAACTGGCTCGGGCGATTGCCGGGAGAGCCGGTGTGGCGTGGGATTGCATGGACGTGCCGCTCATTGGTATGCTGGGGCACAATTCGCTGACCGACACATCCGTCAAGATGGATGAGGAGAAGCCCGAGGGCGGCCCTCCGAACACGTTCGTGCCGGGGCGTAACTTGTTTTTCCTGAGCATTGCCGCTGTATATGCCCGTGAGCGGGGCATACGTCATTTGGTGACAGGGGTGTCGCAGACGGATTTCAGCGGTTACCCTGACTGCCGGGATTCGTTCATCAAGAGCCTGAATGTGACGCTGAACTTGGCCATGGACGACCAGTTTGTCATTCACACGCCTTTGATGTGGATAGACAAATGCCAGACTTGGGCACTAGCCGACGAGTTGGGTGTGCTGGACATTGTGCGGCACGACACCATGACGTGTTATAACGGGGTGCAGGGCGACGGCTGTGGCCATTGTCCGGCCTGCAAACTCCGTAACGAAGGATTGCGCAAGTATCTGGAGGAAAAGGAAAGAAACATTCATCAATAGGGAGATTTTGCATCATGGACAACGAAAGGGAAAAGGAAGGCCTGCAGGCCTTGGGGCGGAAAACGGAATACCGGCAGGATTATGCGCCCGAAGTGTTGGAGACGTTTGAGAACAAGCATCCCGACAACGATTATTGGGTGAGGTTCAACTGCCCGGAGTTCACCAGCCTGTGTCCCATTACCGGGCAACCCGATTTCGCGGAGATACGCATCAGCTACATTCCCGGCCACCGCATGGTGGAGAGCAAGAGCCTGAAACTTTATTTGTTCAGCTTCCGCAACCATGGGGATTTCCACGAAGACTGTGTGAACAAAATCATGAAAGACCTGATCCGCCTGATGGATCCGAAGTATATCGAGGTGACAGGTATTTTCACTCCGCGCGGCGGCATTTCCATTTATCCCTACGCAAACTATGGGCGGAAAGGCACGAAGTTTGAACAGATGGCGGAGTACCGCATGATGAACCATGACATGAAATAGATGTGTAAGCTATTTGTGGCCTTATGGGGATAAGCTGAATAGAAGTTGTACCTTTGCCGCGTGGATGGGGGATGTTTTATACGACTCCATCGCTTTCTTTGCTGCGATGGGTTTGTAATCCAGCGCAATTGGGTGCGGATTTCCGAATCCTTGGGGCTCGCAAGGGCTTACACGCGAGGGGCACTGGTTCATACGTGAATGGGGAACTTTTTTTCGGATTGCAAATTCCACGCGGCAGACTCTCTGTGATTTATGCGTATTCACATCGATTTTCCGCTGACCCGATGCCGGATTAAAATCCGGTATATCGATGAATGGCAGCGTTTTTTTGCAAGATGACATCAGATTTCTGCAATCTTTTCCAAACTGAGTCCTGTAGCTTCAGCTATGATGTCCGAAGACACACCCAATTTCTTCAGATTGGCGGCATTCCTTATGCGTTCTTCATGCCGTCCTTCTGCATGGCCTTTCTCAAGCCCTTCCTCAAGTCCTTTCGCATGACCTTCCTCAAGCCCTTCCGCGCGACCCTTCTCAAGTCCTTCCTCGAGTCCTTCCGCATGTCCTTCCGCACGACCTTCCATCTTCGCCGTGTTCAGCACGTCGTTTTGAATCATGACGGCATTCAGGTGCTCTTCGTAGGCGCGGCGTTCCTTGTCTGTCATCGAGTAATATTTCAGTTTTTCCCGAGCCTCGCCCAAGCCGGGAGCCCGCGTGTCGGGGGAGATGATGCCATATTTCAGGTAGCGCACCCACTCGTCCAAAGGCGTGACGGCCACCTTGTCGAACTCGTTGACCCGGATTAGGATGTATTCCGGGAATATTTCGGAAGGAAGGCGGGTCACTATCGCCTGCTGCTCTTTCTTGCGGATCTGCAGCAGGTCTTTCGTGTGTACTCCCACGAATTGGTTCTGGCCGTGGTAAAGGTAGTCGCTGCCCACGCCCAAGTCGAAATACAAGATGCTGATGGAATAGACCTTCTTCACCTCGCTATACGCGTCGCCCAGGTTGATGTGCTCCGTGATGGCCTTGGCCACGCCGTAGAGGATGCGCTCCAGGTAGTACAGCTCGCGGGTGTTCTGCACCTCGATAATGATGATTTCACCCTTGCTGTTGCGCGCCTTGATGTCCACCCGGTTGAACTTGTCGTCTTCCGCCGTTTGGTTGCCCTCGCTCTCTAGAATTTCCATGATGGTGATAGGCTCGTCCAGGAAAACCGTCAGGAAGCCTTCCAACACGCCGAAATTGGCCTTTTGGCGCAACAACCGCTTGATGGCCCAGTCAAAGCGGATGTACCTGTCTTGCATCGACTCGCTCATAATGATTTGTTTTTCCGGTTCACTCCTGCAAAGATAATGCAAACCATGCGCAGGACAAAACAAATCCATCGGTTTTTATGGCCGAAGTGAGGCTTGTCTTATCCAAAACGGAACGACAGCGGTTTTTACCCGTTTGGCAGTGAATGTCTTCAGGACAAAATCCCCCCTTGCAGGGAGCGGTTTTTATTCCTGTCCGCAGCGAGGATGAAAAACTTCTCCGCTTTCCTTCCTATATTCTCGATTTAGATTTTTTTTCCATATAATGTTAAATCCTGGCTAAGAAACTGTTTTGAATCTTTTTCAGACAAGTTCGAGCCCAAATTCGTCTTTCAGCTTCTGCAGGGCGGGATTTCTTTGCGCCATGGCTTGGAGTTGTTGTGGTTTGCTGGTGATGCGTACGGTTTCCGTGGGGGCGGCGATGCGCACGGTCATGGCAATGCGGCGGTTGTGCAATTCATTGCGCATGTATTGGACGATGCGCGGTGCCATTTGTTCCATGTAGATTTTTACCTGTTCGTTATCCACTACGACTTCGAAGGCGGCATCTTTCTGCAATTTGGGGCGAATGACTTTCATCCGTTGTGCCATGGCTGTCTCTTCTTGGGATAACGTGTTGATGAATGCGGCCCAAGAGTGGTTGATGTTGTCTTCCGTTACGGGGTAGTCTTCTTCTGGCAGGGCGGTTCTCGGGTTGCCCGGCAGAGGCGTTACGGGTTGTGGTGCAGAAATAGATTCCGGTTTTGTGGTCGCTTCCTGGCTGGCACGACGGATGGAGGGGCCGAACATACCCATTTTGATTTTTGGGATTTTCCGTTCTTCCTGTCCGGATGCAGGGAACGGGGACGGGTGAGGCGCATGATATGGTGCCGTCGTTTCTTGGACGGCAGAAGAAGCCTTTTCCGCGACAGCCTGTGGCTTGTGCGGATTGACCGTCGCGGCTGGTTGTACGGGAGCTGTGGCGGCAGGCTGGTTGAATAATGGTTTTAAAATCTTTCTAGGGCTACGCCCCGAGCCTTCGCCGCTGTCGTCTTCCAAGGCCAGTTGCGAGAGTTGGATAAGTGTGATTTCCACTAGCAGGCGTTTGTTTTGGCTCACACGATAGTTCAGGTCGCAGTCGTTGCACAATTTGAGGGCGCGGTAAAGGTATTTCGGGGTGCAACGTCGGGCCTGTTCCTGGTAGCGGGCGCGGATGCTGTCGCTTACTTCCAGGAGGGGGAGCGTCACGGCATCGCGGCTCACCAGCAGGTCGCGCAAGTGGGATGCCAGGCCGGAGATGAAATGGCTTCCTTCGAATCCTTTTTCCAGCACCTCGTTGAACAGCAGCATGCATTGCGGCGTTTCGCTTTTCAGGGCGTGGTCCACGAGCCGGAAGTAATATTCGTAATCCAGCACGTTCAGGTTTTCGATGACTTTCCGGTAGGTCAGGTTGCCTCCCGTGTAGCTTACGGACTGGTCAAAGATGGAGAGGGCGTCGCGCATGCCGCCATCGGCTTTTTGTGCGATGATGTTCAAGGCTTCCGGCTCATACGTGTAGCCTTCCTTTTCGGCCACGAATTGCAGGTGGTTGACAATGGCTTGTATGCTCATCCGGTTGAAATCATACACTTGGCAACGGCTCAGGATGGTGGGTAGGATTTTGTGTTTCTCCGTGGTGGCCAGGATGAAAATCACGTAAGATGGCGGTTCTTCCAATGTTTTGAGGAAGGCGTTGAAAGCAGCCGTGGAGAGCATATGCACCTCGTCGATGATGAACACTTTGTAGCGTCCCACTTGGGGCGGGATGCGCACTTTTTCGATGAGTGCGCGGATTTCTTCCACGGAATTGTTGGATGCTGCATCCAATTCATGGATGTTGAGCGAGCGTTGTTCGTTGAAAGCCTTGCAGGATTCGCATTCGTTGCATGCCTCCCCGTTTTCCAGCGGGTGCAGGCAGTTGATGGTCTTGGCGAAGATGCGGGCACAAGTCGTCTTCCCAACGCCGCGCGGGCCGCAAAAGAGATAGGCGTGTGCCAGTTTGCCGGTGGCGATGGCGTTTTTGAGCGTCGTGGTCAGGGCTTCCTGTCCAACAACGGCATCAAAAGCGGAAGGTCTGTATTTGCGTGCCGAAACGATGTATTCTTCCATGTTGGGTGATGGCTTTAGGATTCTTGTGTTGCAAAGTTATATAAAAAATGCGTTTTTCTATGCCCGGTGCATAAGAAAGTCAAGACCGTGATTGGCTTTAGGGGAAATTTTGGAAAAAAAACGGGTGCGAACACCGGTTTCGATGATTTTGTCGTATCTTTGCGTGGGTTAAAGACAATTTACGAATGGGAAAACTTCAGGCTTTTTGGAAAGCGATGCGCCGTCATAAGTATGGTTTTGTCATCGGGATTTTCGTGCTTTTGATTGGAGTGGTGGATGAGAACAGCCTTTGGGTACGTTACCAACACAAAGTGGAGTTGGCACAATTGCGGGCGGAAATCAGGAAATATAAGGAGATGTATGAGCACGACACACGTTATTTGGAGGACATGGGGGGGCATCCGGAAGTCCTCACGAAAATCGCTCGTGAACGATATTATATGAAGACGGATGACGAGGACGTGTTTGTCGTGAAAGAAAGGAAAGCGGATGAGGAGGTTGAATAAAATTCAGAATTTCGTGTTCATGGCCGGTGCCGTGCTGTTGTTGGCAGGGGCGGCCGTTTATCCCACGGACTGGCTGTATGCATTTTACATGTATGCGGTGGGGGCGTGTGCTTTTGCGGGCATGCAATTGTGGGCGGCGTACGACGGTGACAACTTAGTAGTGAGAAGGCTTCGCCGGCAACAAATCTTCGGTGCGGTGTTGCTGGTCTGCACGGCGGTGTGTATGGCCATGCGGACTTTTGATTTCGGGTTTGCGCGCGGGCATGAATGGATGGTTTGTTTGGCTGTGGCCTGTGTGTTGGAACTTTATACGGCATTCCGCATTCCGGCTGAGCTGGAAAAAGAAAACCGTTCGAAAAAACGACAATAGGCTGAGGGCTGTTTGGGGGTTATTGCCCAATGCACATACGGAAACAACACGTCAAGTGGGAAAAACTTTTTGTGGAAATTCAAAACAGTTTCTTAAAAACGGGAAAGGCGGGCTTAAATAGTGATAAAACGTTTTTCCCGATACGTGGGAAAGTATATCTTTGTGCCCGTAAATCCAAAGCAATGCAATTTTGAAGATGAAACATTGTTACTTATTCATGATGGTGGCTTTGTCGGCCTTGTTTTCGTGCAGCGCGGAATATATGGTGGAGGGAAATTCCACTATCCAGACGATGGACGGGCGTAAGCTTTATTTGAAGGTGTATAAGGACGATGACTTGGTGAATATAGATTCCAGCGATGTCGTGCATGGGAAATTCAGTTTCTCTGGCGCATTGGATTCGGCCGTGATGGTAAATCTGTTTATGGATGACGAGTGCCTGATGCCGTTTGTGCTGGGGGTGGAGCCTCTGTTTGTACACATCAGCACGGCACAGCAATACGTGACGGGAAGCGCGTTGAATGACACTTTGTATAGCTTTATCCGGCGGAAGAGCCGTTTGGACAATGAATTGGCGGAATTGCCACACAAGGAGAGCCAGATGATTATGGACGGAGTGGATGAGAATGTGAGGATGGTGCGCTTGAACGATGAGGCCAACCGCCTGTTGCATCTGAGCGACCGGTTGGTCACGAACTTCATCACTTCCAATTTCGACAACGTGTTGGGTGCGGGTGTCTTTATGATTATGACCAGCGGGTATCCTTACCCCGTCATCACGCCGCAGATTGAGGAAATCATGACCAAAGCCACGCCTTATTTCAAGAACGACTTGTATGTGCGCAATTATCTCAAGGCGGCAAAGGAAAACATGCAGCAGATGGGGTATGATTATCATACCGACACGCTTGGCGAACAACAGCAAGATTCGCTCGCCGTCCCATTGTCAAAGGAAGACACGATGGTTGTGCAATAGGTGTGTGGCTTCTTTTTAGATTATCATGCAATAAAATCAACAGCCCGGAGGAACGCCGTTCCTCCGGGCTGTTGATTTTATTGGTCTTCGTTTTTAATGAATCCTTGCCGTTCCGGCGGTAGTCCTGACATGACAACCTGGTAGGCTTCGGCCATCGTTTCCTTGATGTTTTCAGGGCCTTTCCCCTTTGGCAGGATGGGGTGGTGGATGGTCATGGACAGTTTGTGGCGGTTAATGAAGCTGACTCCCTTTGTGCGTGGCAGGATGTCGAAAGAACCGTCAATGGTGACAGGCACGACGGGAAGTTGCAACTCGTCGGCCAACTGGAAAGCCCCTTTCTTGAACACGCCCATATGCCCGGTGAAAGTGCGTGCCCCTTCGGGGAACACCACCAGCGAGGTGCCTTCTTTTAGTATTTCGCGTGCTTTCTCGTAAGTTTCTTGTATTTTCTTCGGGCCGGATTTGTCCACGAAGATGTGACGTGCGCTCTCGCAGGCTTTGCCTACCAGGAATATTTTCCGGAGCGATTTTTTCATCATCCATTTGAAGTTACGCCCCAAGAACCCGTAAATCAGGAAGATGTCAAACGCTCCCTGATGGTTGGCCACGAACACGTAGGATGTTTTCTTGTCCACGTTTTCATGTCCGTGTACGATGACGGGGATGAGCAATACGCGACATACGATGATAGACCATATTTTCCCGGGGTAGTATCCCCAAAAATGCGCACTGCCGATCCAAGAGCCAATGATGGTGACGAGGGCGGTCAGGATGGTGCAGGCCAGCAGGATGGGCAGGGCGATGCAGATTTGATAGATTCGATAGAACAACATCTTTTATAGGTATTTGATGGTACAAAATTAAGTATTCCTTATTTATGGTGCAAGGTTATGACGTTAATTTCCGGCCAAGCGCCGAAACGGAACGGGATGAGTGCCCCGCCCACGCCGAGACTGACGTAAAGTCCGCGCCCGTTTTCCTGATACATGTATTTCCATTCGGGATAAAAGTATTGGGACGGAGACCATCCGAAAAGCATGAACTGCATGCCATGAGTATGTCCGGAAAGAGTGAGCTGGATGTCGGTTTGTGGCAGAACTTTGCGCCGCCAATGGGTCGGGTCGTGGCTGAGTAACACCTTGAAGGTGCGCGGCTCGCAACCCGCATCTGCGTAGCCGGGCACGTCGCCGAGGGCTTTTTTCAGGTCGCCGCGTTCGGGGAAGGGCGGTTTGCCGTCGTCTTCCACGCCGACGAGCACGATGCTGTCCTTCCCGTGGCGGATGACGCGGTGTTCGTTGAGCAACAAATCCCACCCCATGGCTCTTTGCCGGGCATTCAGTTCTTGTCTTTGGGCAGCTTGTGCTTTCTTGTCCAAATAGCGGGCGTAAGTGATGTAGTCGTGGTTGCCGAGTATGGAATATACGCCGTCCGGGGCATGCAATCGTGACAATACGTTGTCGAAGCCGTCCATTTCGTTAGCGGTCGTACTCACCAGGTCGCCTGTGAACACAATCATGTCGGGGCGTTGTTCCATGATGCGTTCCACGACATGTTCAACCATTTCTGGGCGGTTGCGGAACGTGGTGAGGTGCAAGTCGCTGAATTGCACAATGCGGTAGCCGTCAAACGCTTCGGGCAAATCGGATGAAGAAAAATCAGCATGGCGCACCTGCAGGAACGTAGGGCCGAACGTCAGGCCGCATCCCATGATGACGAACAAGAGGAGGGAGGCCGTCGTGCTGATGACGGTGCACGTCTTCTTGGCTTTGGGAAATGCCCGGCTGATGATGAGCCCGATGAGGTCCACGACGAGGAACAGCATCTTGGGCAGCGCGATGAGCATGTAGAGGCTGAAGAAGATGACCATTTGGGTCATGTTTTCAGGCGTGTGGCTTTCTGTCAGAGTTAGCAGCAGGGCCGCAACCAGCAACAATGCGTTGGGCAGGAAGAACAAGATATTAGCCCATAGCGGGCGGTTGCGTTTGTGCATGACCCTGAAATAGAGGTAAACGTCGGACAGCACTAACGTGGTCAGGAGGACAGGCAGGATTCTTAGTACCATATTTGTGGAGGATTTGAATGTTTACAGATTAGCGGCGAGGAATTTTCTCATGGTTTCCACGGGAAGCCCGCGCCGTCGGGCGTAGTCTTCCAATTGGTCGTTCCCGATTTTGCCTACGGTGAAATAGCGAGCGGCGGGATGGGCCAGCATCAGCCCGCTCACTGAGGCGTGGGGCTTCATGGCTCCGTTTTCGGTCAGGCGAATACCGATGCGCTCAAATCCCAGCCAATCGGATAATAGGAAATTGATGGATTGGTCCGGCAGGGACGGATAGCCCACGGCAGGGCGGATGCCCGTGAACTTTTCCGTGAGCAAATCTTCGACGGACAGCTGTTCCTTCGGCGCGTATCCCCAATATTTGCGGCGCACTTCTTCGTGCATCCGTTCCGCCGTGGCTTCGGCCAGCCTGTCGGCCAAAGTCTGTGCCAACAGGTGTTTGAAGGGGTCGGCGTATGCTCCGTGCTCATACAGATGCTCCATTTCGGGGGGTACGGTGGTGGCGAACACGCCCACGGTGTCGGGAATGCCTTGCGCGGCGGGGCGCACGAAATCCGTCAGGCACAGGTCGGGCGCGGTCGTGGCGTGTTGTTGGCGGAGCATGGGCAGGCGCAATGCCCGCCGTTCCACGTGCCCGGGGTCGGACAAGACCAAGTTGTCCGCCTCTTCTGCAAAAGCCGGGTAAAGGCCGAAGAGGGCATAGGTGCGGAAATCTTCATCAAGGTGGGTCAACATGCGTTGCGCGTCTTTCAGCAGCTGCATGGCTTCGGTGGCCCTCGTCCTTTCCGTTTCCGAAAATCCGGCCAGCCAGCTTGCGCGGCATGCGTCACAGCCATGGATGCGCGCTGCGGTGGCAAAACGTGGCGGGAATCCCCATGCGTGGAAGAAGTATATCCAATTGATGTAGGGGGCTACGTCGTGTATGTGGTAGGTCAGCGTGTGGGTCATCGGTCGAATGTGAGGGGTTGTCCTGCATGCTGTGTGCCCAGGATGCCGTGGGCATACACCAGTTGGCCGTTGCAGTAGGTCTGTTCCACCCGCCAATTGAACGTTTCGCCTTCCAGCGGGCTCCATCCGCATTTGCTTAGGATGTCTCCGTCGCGCAATGTCCAAGGGGCGGCCGGGCGAACCAGCACGAGGTCGGCTTGCATGCCATCGCGGAGGAATCCCCGTCCGTGGATGTGGAACAGGCGGGCGGGGGCGTGGCACATCAGTTCCACGACCCGTTCGATGCTTAGTATGCCTTTGTCTGCCAGCTGCAGCATGCAGGGCAGCGAGAACTGCACCATCGGCATGCCCGACGCGGCTTTCACGCATCCGCCTTCTTTTTCGCGGAGCAGGTGAGGGGCGTGGTCGGTGCCCACCACGTCGATGCGGCCGTCCGTCAGGGCGCGGCGCAGGGCGGCGCGGTCTTTCTCGCTTTTGATGGCAGGGTTGCATTTGATGCGTGTGCCCAGCTTGGCGTAGTCGGCTTCGGTGAAGAGCAGATGGGCGATGCAGGCTTCGGCGGTGATACGTTTGTCGGTATCCCTGAGCATGGAAGGGGTGAAAAGCGAAAGCTCGCGGGCGGTAGTCACGTGGGCCACATGCAACCGTGCGCCTGTTTCGCGGGCCAGCGTCACGGCCAGTTCCGTGGAGCGGAAGCAGGCTTCTTCATCCCTGATTTCGGGATGATGTCCCACGTCCGGGTCTTCGCCATACCGTTCGCGGCATTGTTTCAGGTTGGCCGCGATGCGGCTTGAATCTTCGCAATGTGCCATGATGGGCAGGGGGGAACGGGCAAAAAGTGTGCGTAACGCGTCCTCGCGGTCCACAAGCATGTTGCCTGTGCTGCTGCCCATGAACACTTTCACGCCGCAGACGGTGCGCGGGTTCAGCCGGGGCAGTAGTTCGGTGTTCGTGTTGGTGGCACCGAAAAAGAAGGAATAGTTCACCATGCTTTTTTCCGCGCCGAGGCGGAATTTTTCGTCCAAAGCCTCGATGGTGGTGGTTTGCGGGACTACGTTGGGCATGTCCATATAGGACGTGACACCGCCTGCCGCCGCCGCCCTGCTTTCGGATTGGATGTCGGCTTTGTGGGTCAGTCCCGGTTCGCGGAAGTGTACATGGTCGTCTATCACGCCTGGCAATAAAAACATGCCCGTGGCATCCACCACTTGGTCGGCTTGGGGAATGCTGTGCAGGCTGTCATCCTCCGGGATGATGCCAAGTATTTTGTCATCTTCCAATGTCAGCGTACCATTGAAGCGTTTGCCTTCGTTGACGATGGTCGCGTTTTCGATTCGAATTTTCATGATGCTTTTTTAATCGTGAATTCCTCCTTTGCAAAATTAGGAAAAAAACGTGTGCGGTCTTTCTTTACATGCAGATTATTTGCCGCATGGCAGAAAGAAACCATCGGATTGTGTCATTTGGGGAATGATGCCGTTGCAAACAGGGACGTGTTTGCAACATGTCGGGGCGGGAAAAATGCGGAAAGCCGTGAGGATGTGGCTATGTGAATAAAAAAGTAGGAAAAGCCAGACGGGGAGTTGATGAAAGAGGTGTCGTTTGGGCTTTATAGGGTGCTTTCCGGATGAAAGAAACGTGTGGTTGTTTTATGTGCGGGCGGGCGGTTTAGGGGCTGATGGAGATGGGATATTTTGTTCCTCTGTATGCTACACAGAAGGCGTTTTGGGGACGAGGAGGGATTGGGACATTTCCAAGAATCCGGCTATCCTTTTGTGAAAATGTTCCACAAGAACAAGGCATTGCCGATGACATACCTCCGCCACATCCTCTTCGGTTCTTTTAACAGGCGGTAGAGCCATTCAAGGCTGTGCCGTTGCCACCACAAAGGGGCGCGTTTTGCCGTCCCGGCGAAAAAGTCGAATACGGCACCCACCGTGCCCACATGGCAATGGATGTCCAGTTCGTTCCAATGCCGGTATGTCCATTTCTCTTGTTTCGGGGCGGTCATGCCAACCCAAAGCAAGTCCGGGTCGGCACGGTTGATGGCTTCGACGATGGCTTTGTTCTCCTCGTCCGTAAACTCAGGCTTGTAAGGCGGGGAGAACGTTTCGACCATGACGTTCGGGTAGTCCACTTCCGCGCGCTTCTTGACCAGCGCGAGCACCTTTTCGCTGCTGCCCATGAAGAAACATTTCCCGCCTTTGGCGTTCAGCCGTTCCATTTCCATGGCAAACAAGTCCCAACCCGCGATGCGTTCTTTGGGCCTCGACTTGGCATGAATCCATCGGCATGCCTTTACGATGCTCGCCCCGTCGGGAATCAGCGCGTCTCCATTCTCCAGCGCGTCGGCGAACAGGTGGTCTTTGAGGGCGGTATTGTAAGAATGCGCGTTAATTGTGTTGATGAGCAATTTGCCTTCGGGCAACGCCATCAGCTCGTCCATGCTTTCCACGATGGACAAGGATTTCAGTTTGAACATATTGTTTGGACAAAATAAAGTTTTAAATTTGCATGGGCTTAAAGCCCGGGGAATAATATGGAAAGATTTGATATAAATGAGTTTTTTGATGCCTGTCGCAAGATGGACAAACATGAGCGCAAGCTTTTCATCGAGACCCTGCGCAGGCATGGCTTGGACATCGCCGACATCTCATGTTACACCTATCCGGATGCGCCCGGCATACGTCACGTTTTTTTCTATTTTGACGGTGGTAGTTCTCCTGTCCCATATTTCATGCTTGAAAAGGACTTGCTAGCAAAGGTGCAGGAAATTTTGAAAAAATGGCAAGCCGGAGCGTTCCGTGAATGATGGTTCACAGAATGGCTTCCCGGGGGACTCTCAGGTAGCTCTCGTTCAATATCAATACTTCGTTGTACCCCAAGACTTGGACGCGGTTTGCCTTCAATGCGTTTAAGGTTTCGTCTTGTGTGGAAATAAAAGACAGGAACGGCTCCTTGTGGCTGTGGTCGGGAATGGAAATGTTCAGATAAACTCTGTGCCGTGCTGTGCTGACAACTTCTTTCCTTGTCAAATAGGCCAATGTGTTTTTGAGCTGCACGAAAGCCGATTCCGAATTGCCCGCCACGTTCTTTTCCAAGCAATATTTCAGTTCCACGAGACAAACCCATCCCTTCTTTTTGGCGTTCTTCGAGGCGAACATGCATTCGCACTGGTTGATTCCTTTTTCGAAGAATCCCGCATTCTCTTCGAAATTCACGCCCCAATATTCAACGTTGTGCCGGTTGACCAGGTGAAAATAGTGGATGTCTTCAGGTGCTGTTTCCGACAGGCATACGCCAGCCTCGTTTTGGGTTTGGTTGGTGTAGTCCGCAACATAGGCATCCCCGTTGAAACATTTCACGGAATGGAACGCTTCATCAATCTTCTGCATCGTAATAATTGATTAATGCGTTGAAATCCGACATCACATTCTTCATGATGCGGTCGAAATAATTGTTGCGTATCAACCCCTCCTTGTCTTGTATCCTTTGTTCCTTGTCGTTGGTACGGGAAAAGAACTTGCCGCCCTTGAGTTCCCACACGGATACTTTTTCCGGATGGACAAACGCCTCTTTCAGCCGTTGCAAATCCTCGTCCTCGGCCGGTATGTCGTCTTTCACGATACCGCCCAGCATGCAGTTGTTCAACGCGTATAGGATATACGGGCTGTGGGTGGTAATGACCATGCGGTCCCGGTCTTTGTCGAGCAACTTCAGGATGCCGTAAACCAACATGATTTGCGTTTCGGGAAACAAGTTCAATTCCGGCTCTTCGATGATGATGTTCGAGAAATGCGGTCGGGATATGCTGTCTAAAAAATTGGCCAGTTCTTCGAGCGTAACTTCTTTGAGATGGTGTGCCCGCAGGCGTATGGCGTTTTCCCAATCTGTTTTCCGTGCATACGACACGTTGCCACGGTCTTCATATTGCAGTTTCGTCAGATAATACAAGTAAACATATAGCGGGATGACCGATTGCAATCCGCTGGAAGCCTCGTTGATAGGGATTTCCTTTCCATTGTCCAATACGATTCTGTCCGTATGGGTCGTGTCTTCGTAATAGAACTTCACATTCAGGTTTAACAGCGGCAGCCAATTGGCTTCGTTGAACATGTCGTGTATGTTGAGCCAGTCGAAGACGAAACTTCGTATGTTGTTGTGGGCGAAAGGGAATGATGCGATGCCCGGCAGGGAGACCACGTTGCGTTCGGAGGGGATATAAGCGATTTTCCCGACTTTCGCCGAGTCAAATCCTTTTGTCTTGTTTATCGTTACATGCTTGTCCGAATATTCAAACTCAATGGCTTCCCCTACATATTTAATATAAGATGAGTCGCAGAAATAGCTGCCCATGCGGTGGAACTCGAAAAGTTCCCGCTTGATAAATCCGGCATCGACATAATCAACATCTTGATGAATCAGCGTGTCTTTCTCCAGCCAAGAACAAAAGCTGATGATTTTTGCGATGGTACTTTTCCCGCTGCTTTGCGGGCCGATGAAAACGTTCAGCCGGTTTAATGTGAGTTCCACATCGGCAATTGGCCCAATATTCCTGATTTCAAGTGTTGGCATTTTGTTGAAAGGTTATGCAAGCGCGTACAAAACTACTAAAAATATTGCATAAGTACAATGCTGTACGGGGCAAACGTTCTTTTAGGTGTTTGTTTCATGCGTAAAGCCAAGACCTTCCTTATTCTAATTCTTTATAAATGTTTCCTATCGCCGCGTTCACGGTGTTGATGTTGAATGTCGTGTCGGCCAGTTCCTTGGAATGCACGGCGATGCAGTTTCGTAAATTCGAGTCGGTCATCATGTGCCGCATTTGTTGCGCCAAGCCATCCGTGTCGCCGGGTTTGAAAAGCAGCATGTTCACGCCGTCTCGCGCCACGTCTGGGATGCCGCCCACCGGGGTGGTGATGACAGGCAGGCCGTAGGCCCATGCGTCCAACACCGCCATGGGGAAACCTTCGGCATAGCTTGGCAGGCAAAAGGCGGACGCTTCTTTGAAAGCCTTGTCTTTCGCCTCGCCGTTTACCCATCCAAGGAATACCGTCCGGCTGGCGATTCCAAGTTTTTCGGCCAATGCCTTGCCTTGTTCTACCTCCCCGTTCCCGGCGAATACGATTTGCCAGTCGGGAAAATCTTTGGCAATCATGGCGAACGCCCTGATCATGTCGGCGTACCCTTTGCGGGCATTCACCGTTCCGGCATAGAGGATTTGTTTCTTCTTTTCGTATGTCTGCGGATAAGGCTCTGCTGTGCAAGGGTTATACACCACGCGTACCTTGTCCTTCAGGCCAAAAGCGTCATCCACATACTTTTTCCACAATTGCGACAGCACGATGACCACGTCCGCTTTGGTGAAAAGATAGCGATACACCTTTTTGTATTTCCCGTGGATGGTCGTGTCCGGCGAGAAAGCATGGAAATGTACCACCACTTTTTTCCCAAGCAACTTGGCCAATGGCAGGAACAAGCATTTCCTCAACGCCGACGGCGGCTCGCTCAGGTGGATGTGCACGATGTCGTAAGCTGGGAGCAAGCATATATAAGTCAACCATCCTTTTATCAAGTAAAGGAATTTCCACAATGCTCCTTTGTCCCTATGTGTCTCTATCCATCTGCAGTGATAATCTTCCCACTGTTTTCCCTTTTCATGAGCCTTTATCACAGCTGTTATGCCACCACGGGTCTTGCGTGATGTGGCAATCACTAAAACCTTTGTCATAAAACTTTTTATTTACCTTGGCAGCTTTTCTAATTCTTCAATGGAAAGCCTTTCGTCTTTTGGGAACAGATTTCTTTCATGCTCTATTATTTCCTCTTTGGAGAACCTACGTTTCAGAATCTTGGCTGGAACTCCTCCAATAATGGAGTAGGGTGGACATGATTTCGTAACCACGGCACCAGCGGCCACCACCGAGCCGCGTCCAATAGTCACGCCTTTCAATATCGTCACATTGGCTCCACACCACACATCGTCTTCTATCACTACGGGTGCATCGTTTTCAGGCAGTTTTTCATTGCTGTCCATGATAAACTTTCCCACCACGTTTATCCGATGGTCGCCAGTGATGATGGTGGGATTAGGGCCGAATATCACTTTCCTGCCAATGGTCAACGGTGCTTCCGTGCAATAGAACACGCTGCCTTTCGGAATGCTGCTCCCGTCGCCGATGCTGAGGTTGTACAGCCCTTTCAGGTCGCTGCATGTGGGGCGCAGGTACACGTTTTTGCCACAATGCTTCATGCTATGCTTGTAAACAGGGCTCCATAATTTATCCCATACATAGGAAAATATAAGGCTTAATTTTACCCCCCCCAATTAAAAAATCTTAAAAACCGCATCGTTCTTATGATAAGATGTTTTGTTACTTTTTTGAAATCAGTCGTATTTTTACGATGTATTCTTTGAGCTTCTTAAGCAAGACCGCAATAACCGCGATACAATAAGTTATATTAAATCCCCCAAGATTATATGCGCCAACAAGTATATGATTAATAGTATTTCCAGAAACAGTCATCTGTTTTTGCTTTTTCAATATGAGTCTGATTTTTTTAGTTCCCTCTTTATATTTTATCTTTATTGACTGCATAAGAGCCGTAAAGATAATATTAGAAGCAGACCTAGCAAAGCAATTATAGTCTCTAAATAAATTGTTTGCCTCAATTGCTTTTCCTGCGATAAAGATTAAATCATCGATTTTCTTCTTTGACACTGTTTGAGCTATACTTCCATTCCTCACATTATATACATAACAATCTTTATCATGCAGTTTTATAGCTTGCATTTTTGGTATCGCCCTGTATGCAAACTCTGAATCTTCATAATACAGTCCATTGCAGAAGGCTAAATTGTTTCGTATTAGAAATTCTTTCTTGAATATGAATGACCATGCAAAATAATAAATTCCCATTACGTTTTCCATGAAATCTAAACCACGATAAACAGATACATCATCTTTCAATAAAGTATCTGCATACAATGGTATTATCTGATGCTTTTCATTTTCGTTATGCCATTTGAGCCATAGTGCATCAAGATTATATGTGAACATTTCCTGTATTATGCCAGATAAACAATTGGAAGAGATGTAGTCGTCAGAATCAATGAACCAAACATATTCACCTTTTGCCAGCTTTAACCCCGTATTGCGTGCGGCACTTAATCCTTGGTTGTTTTGAGTTACTACTTTAATAAAACTATACCTATTTGAATAGTTAGTTGCTATTTCTAAAGATTTATCTGTTGACCCATCGTTTACAATGATGATTTCATATTCATTGTTTGGAATGTTTTGGCAGATGCAACTATTTAAACATCTTGCTAAATATTGCTCAACGTTATATACAGGCAGAATGAGGGAAATTTTCATTTTAGCTCTTTTAAAGTCAATTTATCTATATCTTTCAACCATGTATCATAAAAATTGCGATTCTTCCCATATGAATTATCGCATAAGATTATTTCCTTATCTAACAAAATGGATAAGATGCAGCCATGCAACCTTGATGTCTCGACCTTTTTGTATGGAGAAATAAACTCTACTCCTTCTCTTATCATCATCTTCTGAAAAACGGGAGCGTAATGATTCCATAACGAATTTGACACCGCCGTTAACAGAGGAAACTTCAAGTCTGCCATTTTTTTAAAAAGCTTATTTACAAAGGTGGTCTGTCTAAAAGGATGCTCAAACACCGGCCAGTCGCTAACCATACCATCAATTGATAAATTGACATCCTTGACTTGTTCGATATCATTACGCGCTATAATTAACTTATCTTTCGTTACGCTCTTCTTATAGGGATTTAAAACAGCTTCATCAATATAGAAGGCCATATCAGGAATCAGCAATAGTCTGTCTTTCAAAAACGGTTGTAGTAACTCAAAGACATGCTTGTCTCGCGCACAAAAATATAGATTAGGATGTTTTACCAATTGTGAAAAATCAGTCTTAAACATAGCATCATCCTCATAGTAAACTGTCTGAGGACAAACCACAATTCGATTGTGGACATACCTTGAAGCAATTGCCAACAGGAACTCCATATGTTCATGGTAGATATCCCCTAAATTACCTCCACCATTGAATACAACTGTAGTATTACTGTCTATTAATGGGAAAGTGCAAGTTTCATAAGAAGCCGTATAAAGGCAATGTATCCCATTCTCACGGAAAAAGCATTTTTCGCCAGTCCATATCAGCACATCGCCTATGTTATGGTAGTATGGTGCATCTAACAAGATGCATTGCTTGCTTAATAATGGCATTAGAGAATCGTATATTAACGTTCTAAGCTGAAGTGTTTTCTCCTTGTTTGTCATCTAGTGTCGCGTTAATTATTCTTTGACATGTGCCTAAACAAAGCCTCATATTGGCTGGCACATTTTTTCATTGAGAATTTTTCTTCGTATGATTTTGCTACCCTATCTGGCATAACCGTGTCTCTTTCACTTATTGCTCTGCATACAGTATCATAAAAATCATCGGGAGATAGAGATTTCGAAAGGAAACCATTCTCACCATCTTTTATTACATCTGGTACGCCTCCTACCGGAGTTGATATTGGTATACATCCCATAGACATTGCTTCAAGCAGTGATAAGGGAAGCCCCTCATACGAAGAGGATAGTATAAAGAAATCCGATGCAGACAAGTAATCTCCCACGTTTTGCTTGACTCCTAAAAAGTGAAACGAAGGATTGGCAGCAAACTTATAGAATGGACTATCCTTGTAGCCATCTCCTATTATCAACAGTTGAACGTGGTGTCCCTCGTCTGACAATCTTTTGAATACCTCAAATAATAGATCCTGATTTTTCTGCGGACTACACCTCGCCACATGTACAAATATCAAGTCATCTACATTTCTCTTGAATGATTCAATCTGCCTCTTAATCTCATCAATCTGGTATGTTACTGGCTTTGAGCGCCCATTATTGATACAGATAGCGTTACTTAAATGATAGAAATCATAATACGACTGTTGGCACAAGTCTGATATGGTGATAGGCTGGAAAAGATTATTTCGTAAATAAAAGTAATTGATGTATTTTTGAAATTTGAACTTATAACATTTGTTTACGACATTGTGGAATGTATATACGTATTTTGCCTTCCTATACGTCAAGCAGGGGATATATAAAAGGCTTGTATTACAATGCATGTGAACAATATCTGGTGCTAATTGTCTAATTAGTTTATTGGTT
This sequence comes from uncultured Paraprevotella sp., assembly GCA_944319925.1. GTDB lineage: Bacteria > Bacteroidota > Bacteroidia > Bacteroidales > Bacteroidaceae > Paraprevotella. The sequence continues at coordinate 40,700 of CALUFQ010000005.1, read as the reverse complement.
TTCAAAAGACTTTCAACAGATAGCCCATGCTTGCACATTAAACATTTGTATTTTACAGACGGCAAAAGTTCATTGAAATAAAGTCTGTTGTTTGGCAATGAGTCATCGACTATCGTTGCAAGCGTTACTTCATTGGACGTATCTTTGCTTAATTCATTAGACAAATCGACAACAAACCTCTCTGCTCCTCCAGAACTCAATGAATATACTATTTCCAATATTCTCATGATTTTATTAATTTGTATCAGTTTTATATACGTATTTCTCTTTTTATGATTACAGCGCGAAGGTAACTACTGAACCCGAAATCCACAATACGTCAGTTTTGGACGCTTACTTTCCGACATGCCGATGTCGGTAGAGAAGTAAATCTTTTGTCTGTTTGATTCCGGATAGTGAACTACGATTTTGATGTTCTGTTTCATGGCTTTTGCATATGTCTTTGTGACGAACGCTTTTTCGCCTTTCACCTCAAACGGCTTACAGCAGGAAAGGTCAAGGTTGTAAATGTCATTTTTTTGTTTTTCACCCTCAGGTGCCTCCTCTTGCTTGTGCGTTCCCCGTCGTGTGAATACCACAGGGAGGCATCGTCTCGTAAGCGGCTTGTCAGGTGGAACTCCGTCAGGTAAAGTTCATTGACGAAGTGGCTTTCGAGAACTAGGCATCCGCCACTACATAGCGGGTGATGGAGGGCAACCTCTTGCGTAAGAAATCAAGGAATCTGTCCACATGGTTATAATCATTCCCCTTGCTTTTTAAGGCCTTGCTGTCTGGAGTCTGTTCGGCACGGAACATCATGCAGTCGTGCTTGATCCACGTCAATGATATCGATACTAAGGATTTTCAGCCCCTTTTTACATGGCCGAGGTGCAATCTGGCTAGAACTTCCCGATATAAATAAGGCGTCTTCTTACCCGCTTTTGAAATGTAGTTGGCATCAATGGCTATGGCCTTGTGTCCCCCCCCGGCGAGTCTTTTCGTCATCAGTGGCGTGTTGACCCCCAGCCTGTTGAGCAGTGACATGCTTTATATATGAATTCCTTGTTTGTTATTGAATAATGCATTTTTTTAACTCCGTGTGGTGATAAATGTACTAACAAACCTTAAACGATTTCATCGTCGGGTAAATAGTAATCCCTCCATTTGATGTCCGATGTGTAAATGGCAGCAATTTTAACCAGCCTGTTGAACAGGTCATATTTTGGGTCGCATGAATCTCTGAAGAATCTCCTGTTGAATTTCCAGCAAAATTCATTCAAATAAAGTTGCAAGAACAGCTTGTCCACCTCACCATAAATGGCAGCAATGCCGCTTCGGCAGCGTCCTATGACAACATGAACCCAAGGTAAATGAGTTTTAACCACAGAATCCACATTGCTTTCAACATGTTGTTCATGCCCTTTGAAGTACCCTTCGAAGTTTATGTGCGAGGAGGAACCGTCAGAAACGATGACAGTGTCCTTGTCAATATGTTTGCGTACTATTTTGTCCAGCGTGTCAGCACTCAGATTGTCAATCACAAACATCTTTATGTAGTGGACGACTTTCCCGATACTTTGCCTTTCCGACTTTTTGGCAAGTTTGACCGCTTTCCATATGGATTGCTCCGTTGCCTCAGACAAGAATTGCTGCAGCACAGTGTCAACAGGCTTGCTTTCAACGATGACAAACACCTTGGCTTGCTGTTGGCTTCCTGCGCCACGCTTGATTTTCTCACCGCGCGCCTCGTCTGGAAGCCGTATCGGGAAGAACGCCTCGTCAAGCTCCACTTCATCCGACAATTGGTATATGGAATCCCGCTTACCCATAATGTTCCTCAACTTCATCATCATAAGCCACACGGGAGGGTATTGCTCTATCCGCAACTGGTGCTGTACTTCCTTTGCGGAAAGCACCTGCTTGATGGATGTCATGAGGTGCATGGCATAAAACCAGGTGCGGAGTGACAACTTGCTGTGTTCCATCACCGTCCCCTTGGTCAAGGGTATGTGGCAACCGCACTTTGTACACCGGAACGCCTTCCTCCCTTGCAACCACTTGTCGGTTTTGTTGCCACAATTGGGTCAGGAGACACCTTGGCTGATGCGAATGTCTCTAAAATAGGACACGCAGGATTCTTCTGTTGGAAAACGACCTTCAAATTGGCTTAGCAACATATGTCTTTTCTTGCGAATTTAGTGGCTTTTATTCCATCAGGAAAGTCGCCCTACTGCTATTAACAGATTTTAGTACATTTATCACCACACGGAATTTTTTAATGCATCTAAATATCCGTGACCAAATTTTAAATCAGGTTCCATGTAATTCCCTTCAGCCCATTCGTTCCATGAGCGTAGAAATAAAATCCTATTTTCCGGTTTCTTCTTTTCAATAATTCTTATGGCTTGTTCCACATGTTTTTTGAAAAGGTCTGGGGTTGATCCTGTATAAATCACAGCGCGTCTGCCTCCTCTCGGGGATCTGTCCCAATTAGGTACAATTGAAGGGTAAACATTTTCTTGATAATCAAAATTATTATAAAAATGTTTGATGATATCCGAATATTTGTATTTGTCTAAAGGCATCCATTTGGGGAAGATGTTCCGGATTTTGTGTTGTATCAATTTTGTCCATTTCCCTTTGGTTCGCGATTCTGCATACCATAAATTGGAAGGTGCTAAAGCATCAAATCCCAAGTCGAATACTTCTTGATAGTGTGAGATGTCTGCATTCTGGAGGCCTATAAAATGGATTCCGGGTAATCCTTCTTTTATGGCCATATTGCGCCACATGTCCATGAAATGTTTTGCATTTGGTAAACCTATAGGATCATATATTAGGAAAAGTGGTTTTCCTTCTTTGGTTATATATCTTTTGTCTTTAAACGCAGGTAACACATTGTTGAAATGAGCGATGATATCTTCATCTCCTGGATATTCTTGGATTATCAGGTCTAAATCTTTGTGGTCTTGGGCGGCACTGTTCCAAGTACGTCTTGTCCAAGAATGATTGGCCCATCCCAAACAGAAAGGAAAATCAGGTTTGCCACTGTTCAAGACATCATTGAATATTTCTGCCAATAAGGTCTTTCCGTTTCCAAACCAATAATGCCAATACATGAAACCTTCAATACCGGCTTCACGTGCCATTTCGGCTTGTTGTTCCCGTATGATTGGGAGACGCAAATCATAATATCCCAAATCTGCAGGTACCCGTGGTTGGTAATGACCACGGAAGAGCGGCTTCGCCTTGCCCACATTCGTCCATTCTGTGAATCCTTTGCCCCACCATTCATCGTTTTCCTTAAACGGATGGAATTGTGGTAGATAAAATGCAATTACACGTGCTTTGGTTTTCATTGTTGATTGATTTATGTTTAATTATCTTGGCAGGAATACCCGCCACTATGCATTTGTTTGGAATGTTAAGGAGGACAATAGCTTTTGGAGCAATCGTCACATTGTTTCCGATGGATATTTCCATATGCACCGCTATTGGTGAAAATGTCGCATTGTTGCCTATCTTCGGCACATCATCAGTAGCAGTCCTGCCTATATACACAAAAATTATCACCTATTATGGCTTTGTTGTTGATTACGATATTTCCCCAATGGAATGCTTGATGCCAAGACTGATGGATGCTGTACCAAATTGGAAATCCAATTTCCATCTGATTCTTCTCATCTGTCATTTGTTATCATGCTTTTTGTATATCAGCTGCTTATGTGGTAATACTAGGCGGGTCTTTTACAACGTATATATGTACTATATACTAACTGTCATACCCTGAAGGGAACGCCTTAAGAGATGTGTCGTAACGGTACATTTCCTCTTTTATTCTACTCTACGTTTAAAGTCCTTGTTCATTGCTTACTCTTTGATTTGTCTTGATTTTCAATAAAGAGATTTATTATTGTTTTATATAAGCTTTCTTTACGGATTGAGGATTGTCTAACAATTTTTCCCCTAACATCAATACATAGAAAATGGTGAAAAACTGCATATAGCCATATTCTCCAGTTATGCACGAATAGGCAATATAGAATACAAGTAGTGAATTAAGCAATGCAGACGTTTCTCTTTGAAACCTCATATTATAGTGTATGGTCTTCAAAATCATCACCCCCCATAAGCCTACTCCAATAAAACCACTATTACAAAGAACAACATATATCAAGCTTTCAAAGGAAAGAATTATAGGGTGGTCTCCGCGCAAACTTGTATAGTAACCGGTCCATCCAAATCCTTTCCCTTGGAGATAACAGCTACTTATCTCGTTGAAACAACCTTCAAGCTGAGCCAATCGCATTTCGACAGACGAACCTGTTACCGCTTGATTATAATTGTGAATATCTGCAATAGATTCAATATATGAATTCAAATCTGGTATATTGCTAATAACAAAATATCCTATGATAGCTAGAACTGTAAAAACAAGCATTACCTTAAAGTTTCTTATTTGCAAGAAAAATAATGCTATGGCAACAGCTATTCCACCTAAAACCGACCGAACACCACACGCAATAGTATCGATGGTAATGACTAAGAATAGCGTAGTGAAAACATATTTATTCATATTCTTACGGTTAAAGAAAGTGTAAACCATAGCCAAACCAAGAAAAAGCCCAAAGGTCATCGGGTGTGAAAAGACAGAAGAGATTCGTCCCCAAAGCCGTCCCTCTCCAAACGCCAGAGCGTATTTTTCATTAAACTCGCTCCCATTTGCATCTGAAATTAATAATATATACGGATTCAGGCCAGGCGTTGTTGTGAGAAACAATCCATACAATACGGCGATTATGATGCACGTAAGGGTTACGTTCCTAAAGAAAACAATGGAAGACTTGTCTAATCTCATATAATTCCACAATGCAAATGGAAGAATCATAGATCTCATGATAGATGCGCGCCAAGAATTTGACTGTATATTTACGGGCGTGTCATCTTGAAAAGGCATCATCATCAGTGATACGCCAAAATACAATAAGAATGGAATCAATGGTGAGATGTCTATTTTAAAGTTTCTCCTCTTATATTTGAACTTCCAGATTGCCACCAAGAGTACGAGCATGTTTACGAGGTTCCATTGAAACGAAACGCCTGCAATGTTAATGCTCATAAATGGCACTAAGAAGATGTAGGCCATATATAACGCAAGACCTACCTTAAATCGCCAAACAAGTAAAACAAGGATTAAAATGACCCATAAACTTTGGATTAGTCCAATCATAGCAAGTCATGTTTATTTGTTAAATAAGCATTCAATCTAGGATGTACAAGTTGTAAAATATGTTATAATTTTACAACCTTTTTATAATTCTTGCTGGGTTGCCAACAGCTACGCTATATGGCGGAACATCTTTAGTCACAACCGCATTGGCGCCTATAATGCTGCCGTTTCCTATTCTAACCCCAGGCATAATACAAACCATTTCGCCTATCCACACATTGTCTTCAATAATAACACCCCCTTTTGATGTTAAGGGGCGTTTATTAGGAGCAGTATCCAATAAATTCCTGTCAGATGCTCCATGTGCATTGTCTGTGATGAAGACTTTTCGTCCCATTAGTACATTGTTACCAATTTGTACCCTATTTATGCATGTAATATGCCCGTCATCACCAAGATGGCTATTTATGCCGATACTCAATATTGGTGAAAACCGTTGGTTACGATATGAATCATAAACTTCAATTACACATCGCTCACTAATAGTTACATTGTCAGCCAACCTGACGTATTTTGCTCCTTTCAGAAGAGACATTTTACCGATATACACACACTTTCCGACTTTGCCAAATTCGAATTGAATCCATAATGAATACAACACACGCCAATAATATCTGATTTTATTATAAACAGAATAGGTTATTATAGCATGATATAAACGAATTATGATTAATGCAATTTTTTTACTCATGACTGTTATGTTTGATTTCTAAATAGAAATTGCTTAATTTCCGACTTTGTGCCTTTTTGTCATACAGTTCACATACAACATCTTGCGCTCTTTTTGCCATATTCATGTAGGAGTCATTTGAAAGATGTTGAACCTTGAATAGGAGTTTTGTTAAATCTTGAGCTTTAGTATAACGAAAAGCAATTTCCTTCTTTGCAAGAACTTGACCATTGTCCATTTGTTCCTTAGTTCCACCAGTGTTTTTTCCTATTACAACGGTTCCGTTAAACATGGCTTCAGCCGTTATAAACCCAAAGCCTTCATTTCTGCTAGGAACTACGAAAACGGCAGCTTTATACATCAATTCATATATTTTGTCGTGTTTACATTCACCTAAAAACAGAATTTTGCTTTTAGTTATTTCATCCAATATATCCAAGCATTCCTTTTTATATTCATCACTTCCTTTGCCTGCAATATAGAGATTATAAAATCCTCCATTTAGCGCATATTTATCATATGCATATAGAAGTTCTTTTATCCCTTTCGCATCCTCTAATCTGCCTGCGAACAGAATGTAGGATTCCTTTTTTTGATTTATGGGCTTAATGTCTTTTCTATCTATTACGCCATCATAAATTACTGTGTCTTTTATTGGACTTAATCCAAAATGTTCAAAGATATTTTTGGTTATGCAAATACAATGGTTTTTTTTATCATGAATCCTCTTTTGATAAATACTCATTGAAGGAAAAGGATGCATACCAAAATCTTCTTTTTGATATTCACGGATATGCCAAATGTGCGGAATACCATATTTTTTTGCAGCCAAATAGCCTATGTGTATGGGGCCGACGTTTGTATGTATAATATCTGGTTTAAAATATTCTATGCAGGAACATAGCTTTTTATAGGCCGAGTGTCTTTTCCAAATTAGCTGCAACAATGAATATGGATATTTTATATATGAACGCCATGAATTTATCTTAGGATATATTTCTAACGGATTCCCTATAAACTTGACAGGTATCCCCATTTTCTTTAATTCATTTGAGAAAAATCCTTCTGCGGGACATGTTACCATTGGAATGATGCCTTGTTGAATTAGGTGCGTCAGCATATTAATTATTGCCACAGAAGCCCCCCCCATGCCAATGGAATTTGTTATATATAAAATTCTCATCAACAAAATTGTTTTAAATAATCCATGGATTTCTGCCTAACTTTTTCAATATATTCATCCACATGTTCCCAATTGATAGGAGATAATGAATGATTTGTATATTCTGATATGCCACGTTCCGATAAGCCAGCCTGTGACAATAAATTGATTACACGGGCATCTTTCCCATCGTTTAGTATGACAGAAAAGAAGGGGACATGATATACGATGGAGAAGACCGTTCCATGAAATGAAGTGCATACTACAAACTTGGCATGACGGAACAGGTTTAAGAATTCCAGCGGTCCGCTTGAAATAGAAACTTTGTCATTACATAAATCTATCCGTGCCGAAAGACAAACTAACTTTATTTTTAATTCTGCCGCGATTTTGTGGGCTATATCTAAGGCCACATTGTTGTTCCTCACTTGATAGAGTAATATATAGTCATGTTCTATTAAAGGCTTGCCTCCTAAGTCTAACCATTTTTCTCTATTGAGTAACAATGTGGGATCTACTACAACATCAATAGGCTTATTTGTCAATGGCTTGAGTTGTTCCTTTATGTCCTTTTCACGCACACTAATATAATCGAAGTTTTTTAGAAAACGGGTTATTCCTGATTTCTTATTCGGTGCTATTATATCTTCCATGCTTGCTGCGTAAGAGGCAACAACGGTGTGATGGTGATTCCAATCTCCCCAATACATGGGGTCAAATCCAAAGGTTAGTGTCGTATTCCATACTTGGTCGCTACCTATAATTACTGCGTCATACGATTGCAAGTTATATGAATGCTTAGACAAGACTAACTTATCCTGTATGAAGTGCTGAAATCTGTCATAACGCATTTTTCTCTTGGGAAGAAGTTTCAATTCTTTGATAGAAATAGCTATGTCTTTATGAATAAAACGTTTCCAAGAGAACCATTTGTAGATTCTGAGCAAATGTGGGCTTTTGTAGTCTATAAATTCTACATAATGTCCTCTGCTTGTTAGCACCTCTTGAAGCGCATAAGCTTGTAATATGGCTCCATAATTGTGTGCACGATGAAAGGTTAAAATCCCTATTTTCATGCTACTTTAATATTTTCTTTATTGCATTAACTTTTGAATCTCCAAGCGTACTTTTTACAACATTCTTTACCTGTTGCAAAATTGGTTTCCTTTGTTCACCATTGATTGTTCTGATTAACCTTAACACATCTGCATCATCTGCCTTTTGTGTGAACACCTCAAAAATGATACGTTTACCAATTGCAGGGCTTACGAACTTTACATACGTTCTTTCAAACTCTTCTTTATCAGATGCTGCCAGATACTCAAATCCCAATGACTCCGCAATCGACCTGACCAAGGTTTGCGATTGATTTCCATTGTGCCAAGCTGCGGAAATATATTGGTCCGTATCATCCCCAAATTTAGCTGCTGAGTGTCTATAAGTATGAAATTCCACACCACGGCCGTTGTTTATGAGGAGAATCCTCACATTATTCCCAATATGACGATTACCGATTACATTAATGTCATAAAAGAAAGCCAAATCTCCCAGTATGGCATAATAGAGCTTAGCGGGATTTACTAATGATGCCCCAATCATTGTAGATATGGTGCCATCTATACCGAAACCGCCCACATTGCAATAAACATCAATGCTTTTGTCGGTTTCGAAGAAATTCCATGACCTTAAAGTGTTGAGGATACCCAAATGCAAAATTGCGCCATGTGGAAGCTCTTTGCTCAACTTTGAAGCAATCCATATGTTGGAAAATGGCAAATCGGGCATGGATTGTACAAGGCGTTCAAGATGACTCCGGAAAAATGACAGTGGGTTTAATGGTGCATCAGAAGTGTCACAATTATGATAGTAAGAGAAAAAATCTTTCTCGGCCATGACAAAAACATGGGTTAGTTTTTTGAATTTGTCTTTAATCTTTCCGTCCTCGTCTATTCTCCAAACCTCCTTTGCCCGGATCGCATTCATGGTATAGTAATCACCACTGATATCGCCCATATGTATAAGGATGTCACAATTGAAAAGATTGTCACCTACCGGGTGTTCTTGAGATGCAGCCAAGGCGGAAAGCACCCTATATCCACCATGGTAGTTACTCGTTTGATCGCATAGGACGACACTACCAAACTTCTTGCAGAAGTCATCTACAAGTTGGGTAGTTTTCTCCTCCCATTTGAGGTGGCTTCCCACAAACAATAGAATTTTCTTTCCTTTTAATAAAGGAAACGCATCGCCATGCTTGACTCTCCGGATTGTCTGGACGGCCGGTAATTCTTTTGTCGAATAATCATTGCAACCCCGCGTTATAAGATTAAGATGTACGGGGCCTCCTCCATTATGCTTCAAATCTGAAATGGCATTGTTTGCTTTGACAATACAATCCCATTCGTCAGAACTGTCTTTAATGGTTTCTATGCAGTAGCTTGAGATAACTGTATCAACTGGCGGGGTACTCCGATTTGTACATTGAGGATATAGATGCCCTATCCTGTTTGTTTCCATTGAGGATGTTATTACCAAAATGGGCAGATGCCGATAATAAGCTTCCGTTAATCCTGGCATGTAGTTGCGTGACGATGTCGCTCCAGTGCAGCTTAGCACAAGAACTTCACCCGATTCTGCCGCCATCCCACAAGCCATATAAGCTGCTGAACGTTCATCAACACATGAATACATTTCAAAATATGGATCATATTGCATACTTGCAACAATGGATTCGTTTGTTGCACCAGGGGATGCTATCACCTTTTTGATGCCATTGGCTTTTAATAAAGCCAAAACTATTTGTACGTTCCTTTCTGATGTATAGTGAAAATTCATGACTATTGGTTTATAAATTCGACTTTTATTTTTCTCTCTCTGCAGAACTGCTCAATTCTGCTTCGGACAGGTATATCCTTTCCATCAATAAAGTAATGCCTTGTACCAAATTTCCTTGTCCAAGACAGAATGGGGTAATTTAGTGACCAACCTACCTTTAAACGGCTTTTTATCACAGGATGAAAACTATACACATCCACAAGACGGGCATACATTCGTTTGTCCCTTGTGGACGATACGATATATATTATGCCATTCCCGTCTTCACGCAAGTAACTATATTGGTGTATAAGAAACAGGTAGGATGCAAATATCGTCCTTCCTTTATGTGTAAGATACAATATCCTTTTGCCGGTTACCCGTCTTTGATTGCACGGTGCTATAGGTTGTCCAATCACTATTGCATCAAAATTCCTTTGATTGTCATTCATGAAATTGATGATAGACGCATTCGCTTTACTAATATGCTTTCGCAACAACCCGTTAAGAATTACGGCAAGGAGTAGTATGACCAAAATGCTACCCAAAACATTCCATTCTAAGCCAAAAGAGAATATGGAAAATGTCATCAAAGCTATTGCAATTAAACGACTTCTTTTCATATTCCAGGACAACAAACCGATTCGACAAAGATTTTATAATTGATATCCAAGCTTGAAATTTTTTCCACTTCTTCAATTGGCAGGGAGAAATCAAAAATATTCACATTCTCGGCGACCCTGCTCTCTTTCTTGGTCATAAAGACGGGTACAACTCCTGTGTCAATGTGCCAACGTAATATCACCTGACCTATTGTTTTGTTATATTTATGTGCAATCTTATTCAACACTTCGGATTCAACCAGCCTTTCGTCCATACGACAAACAGGAGAATATGCTTCCACAATAAATCCCTTCTTTTTAAAGTATTCCACATCTTCTTTACAGATGCGCAATGGATGACGCTCTATTTGGATAACATCCGGCATAACGCCTGTTTCTTTTAATAGATTCTCAACATGCCGGTGCCTCACATTGCTCAAACCTATTTTTTTTACCCAGCCTGCTTTTTTCAACTCGGCAAAAGCTTGCCATGTTTCAGCAAGATATTCAGGAAAAGGCCAATGTATGAACAACACATCTATGTATTTACTTTGTAACTTGGCAATACTATGCTTGACATAATTTGCGATTCTCCCTTTGGATTCTTCCATTTGCCATCCATCGACCTTGTCTTGTATCAATAAACGGTCGCGTTGAATGCCGGCAGAACTGCAAAGTTTGCTTAAAGCCGAGCCTAAAAATTCTTCTGTATTATAACTCGGAGAAGTGTCAAAGCCGGCTATGCCATTTTCATAAGCGGAACGAACCATTGGGTAAAGTTCGTCCAAGCTTCCATATTGAAATGTGCCGAAAATGATAGGAGGAATTTGCATCAGAATTTATTCTTTAATTTTATAATATATGAATTGACCACTCCGCGTTCGTTTTTTGACATACCAACAATATACATCATTACCACATTCGACAATATACTGGCTATGATTATTATTGTAAGTCTAAGAAATGAATCAGGCATTAAAAAGAAGACGGACAGGGGAAGAACAGATGAAAGGAAGCCTACCTGTAAATCTTTTGATAACGCATTGTCCCAAAAATATTTAATCTTGAGTTTTATCATCCCCCTTAACAAGAATAACCTGAAAATTAGCTGGACAACAAAAACCGCCAAATGTATAAAGTACGCAGACTCAACAGGCAACCCAAACCGGAATGCCACATACGCTAAAGGGAACACGCACATTCCCAAGCCGCCTATGATTATTTGGTAGCGTTTTATGTTTCCTGTAGCCAGCATTGAAGTCACCAACGTGTTAGATACTACCGAAATCAAAGATATGAGCAATGTCAGCCGCAAGAATACAGGCGCATATTCAGGGACGGTCTTCAACCAAATATGTAGTACAATGTCAGCCTCCAACAATAATGGAAGGGCAAAAAACCAAGTAAGGAAAAAGGAATATTTTGAACCGATGCACACTAATTTGTGCATATATGTCAAATCGTTAGCTGCATATGATTTTGTTATTTGTGGATTGACGGCCGTTGTGAAATTGTTGACGAATTGCTGTACGGCATGATCCACTTGGTTTGCCACCCCTCTGGCTGCATTAATCGCGACCCCAAAGAATAAGTTCATCAGTATATTAACTCCTTGAGTCATCAATAACTGAGATCCTGCACCGAAGAAATTCCATCCTGCGAACTTGAACATTTGTCCCAGCAATCCTTTGTCCCACTGAAAGTAATATGTACATTCATCAAAATTCTTCTTGCAATAGAATCCGTATGCCAAGCGTATCGCTATGGATATTACGCACATCAGGAACGCATAGAAGATGAGTTTATCAAACGGAGATATGATAATAAGAAACGCAACTGCAAGTTTTCCAAGTGCCTCCAATATGCTGATATAAGCAAATGCGGACATCTTTTCATGCGCTATTATAACCGCATTGTACGGAACGCTTATTAAGTTGATGACAAAAGTGATAACTGACAGTTGTAATACCCAATTAGCGGCAAATAATCGGTTCTCGGCAATTGACATCTTTGCGTTAAGAAACCACACGCCTATCATTTCAACCAAAATGACTATTGCCAAGGATATCAAGAACTGTATTGTCACAGATGCAGAAAATATCTTATTAAGCCTTTCTTGGTCGCCCTTGCCTAATTCAAACGTTATAAAGCGACTTATTGCAGCGGAGAGCGACCCTGACAGCATGGAGAACATAGCCACTACCCCACCTACCACGTTATAAATGCCATAATCGTCAATGCCCAAAGCGTTCAGTACTACACGTGAAGTGTAGAGGCTGACCGCCATCATAAAAAGCATTCGGAAGTATAGCAACAGTGTGTTCTTGGCTATACGCTTGTTATTTGCTGAAGAGTTTGTCACAATGAGAGTAATATAAGTTCTTGTAGATGCTTTTTGAATATAATGTCAGAATAAAAGGCTGGTTCCGCCCCAGCGCCTCATGCTCGAAAGGCATACGTGCTACTATTACACCACTTTTGAACCCTAATGGCGGAGTGTTCCGTCCGCCAGTCACCTCGACCTCCCCATTCTAACAATTTCTTTTCTTTGTGGAGAGAAAGGGAGTTGCTTCTTTATCAAAAGGTTGAGCTTGCGCGCCTTCCTTTAATTCCATCGTGTAAGGGTCGGTTATTTCAAAACAGTGGTTGCGCCATTCCACTTGGGGCAAACCGCCTATTTCTTTATCAGAAACTTCCTTGATTCCATCGGCACCGAAATAATACCGCTTCCCATCGTTTACGATGCCAAAGAAACGGCAGTTGCCTTCCCGGTATAAACCTGCCAGTTGCGGAATCCGTCCCACTGTATTTTCTTCTGTCGTTGATAATGTTTCGTACATGCATTGATAGACAGCCCGACTGGTCCGATGGTTTATGTTCTTTTCATTGTAATATTGCCAATGATTCCGGAAGTCTTCTTTTCCTGTCCCTTCACATAGTACGATGTCGGAATGCTCTGTAGGAAGCGGCACTTCGGACATACACAATTGATTCTTCGTTTTGCTGTAATCATACCTGAAGACATGGAAGTTTCCTTTTACTCTGGTCCCGAAAAACACATGGAAATCTTGCACAATCAGTTTCTTGTCATAAACCGCTAATTCTTTCCCAATCAAGCCCTCTATCTTCCGGGCCTTGCCGTCAGCCGTTTCCATCTCTTCGAAAAAGCGGTTGCCGTCAATCTGTCCGACGCTTTTTCGTATTATCATTTTTGGGAAACATACATCACCGCACAAAGCGAATATTTCAGGAGAGCTTATGCAGCCGAAAACCTTTTGACCAAAGTCATTTGTCTTTCCCGAACTCCAAGTATAGCGGCTGTCGGCGGCAAAATAAATTGAGGCAATGGCTTTCCTTTTAGGTTTGCAGTCCAAGCCTGCCCATGAAACCATCAGAGTCATGATATTGTGGTTTTGAACGTCCAATTCCGACATCCCCCCCTGTTTTATAGGTAGTACGTAAGTGTCCAATTCTGACATTCTTCCTGCTTTACAGGTGGAATTCCTGATAAAAATTAACCGATTTTCCAATTTGTTTGCTTTTATGCCGCAGGTTGAAGGCATAAGTTTTCCGTAGTTGCGCCTGTCTTTTTGGTTTATCTCCAAATTGAGCTAACGAAGGCTTGTCTGTGGATTTTGTAAAGTCAAAAATATTGCATTTTGAAAAATATACGTTAGCTATTTTGCTGAATATCGTAAGTGTCCAAAACTGACGTATCCCCTGTTTTTCAGGCGAAACGTCTAAATTTAGATTAAAATTCAGTTGATATTTATAGTTTGTTTGCACTTATGCCGATGGTCGAGGGCATAAGTTCCCATGAATCAAAATCGCCTACGATTATTTCGCAGAAGAGTCTCTTTCCTCTTTCTCCATTGCATCAATCTCATTCTGCAATCTCGCTATCCTTTCATCCTTAAGTTTATAAAGTTCACGAAACTTTGGTATAAAGGTGAAAATCCGCTCAAAATCTTCACTGCAGTACATCTTTTCCTAGTTTTAATGTTACAGCGCGAAGGTACTCACTGAACCTAAGATTCGCAATACGTCAGTTTTGGACGCTGCCATTTCTTACATCTTATCGAATCTGTTTGTTGTTTGTTTGATTCTGTGGTTGGATTGCAGGTTGCTGCATTTTCTTGTTTACGTCCTGCAATATTATCCATATTGAATCATTCTGCATTCGTAAGGATTGTGTATGGCTGTTCAGTTGGAATTGTATGTTTTGATGCAAAGAATCTACATGTTGGATTGTGCTTGTTTTCAGTTTGATGGCATCTGGTGAATTATATTCTAAATATAATGTTAGACCGATGGACGCAACACCGAAAATGATACCCCATACCCCTAACTTTACTCCATTTCTGCCATCTATAAAACTGATTTTAGATGCATATAGATTATGCCAAAATGTGATGTCTTCATGTAAAGACTTTAACGAGCATACCGTTTCCCTAATTTCTTTCTTGTCTTTCGAACTTATTTCGGTTGGAAAATGTTGCAACAAGAATTCGCAATATTGTGCTTCGCCGAATATGTTGTGACTTGTTTGTATGATGTTGCGGAGCAAGCCTATATTTTTAGTGATATTCTTGTTTTGGGATATTTCCGCAAGAGCTTGGCTTAAATCATGTTCCCATTCTTCAAGATAGCCTGAGAATTTGAGAGCATAGTTTGTCACGATCGGCTGCAGGATAAGTTTCTTTGTGGTTGATTGCTCCCATTGTATTTCTTCTGTAGAGAAGAAAGCAGGGAGTAAAGAATCTTCTTTGTCTGCATGGAATACGTGTTTATGAAAGAACCCTTTGATGTAGTGGTAAAATGCTTTATGCATTTCATGCGAAAGCCGTTTACATACATAGTCATTTTGGATTCTTTCCTCATCAAGTTCTAACTTGTAGATTAAAAAGCCTTCATGCGTTAATGTTTGCTTTTGAAAAAATAGCTCTTTAAACTCTTGCTCTTTGCCATGCCTGTATTTGAGTGTAATATCATAAGAATCCGGGAAGATTTCCCCTTTTATGATAAGGGCTTTTTCAGAAGGTAAGTCTTGCAACTTCTTTTCACCGGGATTCTTATTTAGGATTTGCGGCTTGCCGTTTCCTCTTTTTAGTGTCGGAATCCAAAGAGCGTAGTAAAATTCCATTTGTTCACAAACTGAAATTTATCCTGCAGATATACACATAAAACCAATCTTTAAATTTTTCCCATGGAGTGGAAGAACGGTAAATGTTTTTGGCCCGTTGTTTTGCGCGTTCTGTAATTTGCCAAGTATCTCCCTCTTCATTAAAAGCATTTTCAATGTAACCCATTGCTTCGAGTTGACGCACAGCTCGTTCGCCTATATTTTCTGTTAATGTGCTGACATGCCCGCGGCCTTCTCGGTAAATGTAATTAAGCGGGGTGCCATCATTGATTATTTTTTCCTTTTTCATGTTTATGGGGTATGAAACATTTGGCATTCAATTTACTACAGTGGCAAAAATAAGAAATTATTTTCTTACTTCCTATAATTGGGGTGCTATTTTTAATTCTTGTGGAAACAAAAAGTAAGCACCCAAAACTGACGCACCCCCCTCTGTTTTTCAGGTGGAACATCTAAAATAGGATTGAGTTCCGGTTGGTATTTATAGTTTGTTTGCCCTTATGCCGATGGTTGAGGGCATAGGTTTTCCATTGTTGCGCCTGCCTGTTGTTATTCCTGCAAAGAACTTCTTGAAGATTAAATACCCTTGAGGCTTACAAATGGTACGATGGCAGCGTATGCAGAGCTGGCATGTGTCACTTTATGGGTATCAATGAAGTGCTCTTTATTCAATTATGGGAAAATACCCCTTGCCTAATGCTTCACTGAAGTCGTGGCAATAGGGCTTCGTGTTTGCCAAGCACCGTGCTTCGGGCATTGTCGGTATTTTCATGCCATCAGGCTTCTTCCTGCGACAAATTGCATGTTTACTTGTGAATAAGCTTTTTTTATTCCTCATGTACGTAATCGGGAATGGGGCCTAATGGCGGACGTGCCTTTAGTGGCTTTTTCCATATGTCCCGGCAAAGACTGTCCAGCTCGTTTTCGTAGTCATCTTCTTTCCGGAAGTCATGGCCTTTCAGGTTGCTGACCAGCAGAGGGAAGGAGGTCTTGAAGCTGCCTTTCTTCAAGCAGGTGATGAATTTTCTCGTTCCTATGTTTTGAAACAAGGCGGTTCGAATGATGCAACCTTCAAATGCCACACCCCTGTTGGGGTCGAGTGCTTTTTTCTTATACTCTTCCGTGCCGATAATAATCACACGGTCTGCCCGTTCGATGCCGAGTTCCATAAAAACCGGCAGCATGGTCCCGTCGCCGACATATTGGTCTAAAAGCACATGAATGCCCTTTTGGGCAATGTTTTCGGCCAATCTCGCCACCCATTCTTTGTGAGAGTCGGAATCCCAAGAGTAACTGATGAAGACCACAGGACGGTCGGGCGGGATTTCCCCCAGAATTTCTGTTTCCAAGGTGCTTTGTTCGTCCGTTTTGTCCTTGTTAGTTTCCGTTCCTTCTGGCTGGTCTTGGGGCGTAGTCCTCCTGTTGTCTATCAAGACATCGGGGAGATAGGGAAGGGCTTCTTCCTTGTCTTGGGATTCTGACACCTGCCCGTTTTTGGCGCACACTTGAATCCCCCATGCTTCCAACTTGTCTTGAAATGCCCTTATGGCTTCCATGGGCTGTTGCGAGGCATTGACAAAGGCTTGGATTGCGGACGGCACTTTGAAGGATTCGTTCAGTTTTTCCAATCTCCTTAACGCATAAGCATATCTGGACAAGCCGTCGCCATAGTCCAACGTCCTGATTCCCTTGCCGTCCACAAAACTGTAATGGTCGAGAAATCCCAATCCGTTGAATAGATTTACGAGTTGCGGCCCTTTGAAATACAATGGACTTTCCGCATCCTTGCTGGCAAAGATGTGGGCAATCGTGTCAATGGCCAAGGGTGGGAATTTTTGCTCGTTCATTTCAGTTCGATGGTTTCATCCTCGTCAATCTCGATTTCGCTGACATCTATGCCCATAACTACTTCAAGGCGTTTGAACAGGCTTATGATTTCCTCTGGCGAATAGGCCTTTTGGGGGCGAAATGCCACGAACTTTTCTTTAATCCTGTCCAAACACAGAAATTTGATGGACGTGTACCTGTTGTCAAACCAAATCGTACATCCGCGGCAATAGTATCTTTCGGGGTCATATTCGCTGAAAGTGTCCATGAGGTATTTCTGGAGGGAGTTCATGTATTCGTCCGCGACATCGGCGGCAGCCGTTCCCCGCAAGTCATTGTATTGTACCGAAGCTATCATTGTTGTCAATATGTCGTTTTTCGTGTATTCCTAGCTTGATGCTTTCATTTTCGTGTGCGCTTTGGGCGATTTTCCGACTACTTTCGCTTCTGTGCTTCGCCAGATAACTGTTACCGTCCTCGTCACGTAAGCAATATAGCCTCACCACGAAGGGGGATATTTTATTTGACTATATATACTTCTTTCAGTCCGCGTTTCCATCCGGGGAACGGACAATGGTCTTGTATTTCCCTGTAGATGTCCAGGCTATAATTCAACAGTTTGCCGGCTTCTTCCACGATGGAATGTTCGCCCATGATTTCAATCAAAGGTCGTGCGCAGTTGGCGGGTATCTTCTTCCGGATTCCCATGACGTTATTGTCGCCGCTGGTGAGCGTCACCACGGAATAGTCGGAATTATCGAATTCATCGGAAAACAGTTTTACCACTTTGGGGCAATGCTTTTCCAACATCCGCATCAGTTGTTCGCTGTCGGCGTGATTGGTTACCCGCCGGAAGAAAAATCCCCAGTCTGCCAAAAGGATGACTTCGTCTTCTCCGTTGATGAGAAAGTTAATGATGCCATAAAGGCTGTTTCTCAGTTTGAAGATATATTCTGCGTGGTCTTTTCGAACCACAAATGTCATATATTCGCCTTTAATGAAAGTGCCTCCGGCGACAGATTGTATGAATGTCCGCATGATTCCCGTTTACAATTTGTTTGTTTCTTCCAATGTCAATCTCGAGTATTTGGCAATCGTTTTGTAATCGTAGGCAAAGCTACAAAAAGGTTGTCAGGAATGCAAATTTTGCACCGCCTTTGTCGAGCGGTAGCATCTTGTCTGTCGGATTTCCAGGTTTGCTATTGGCATTGTTGCCGGCAGCTTGCTATGCGGCTGTTTTTTTGTGTGTTACCCTTCACTGGTTCATACATTTTATAGGATCTAGTAGGTCGCGCGCGATTTTCACCATGGCGCATCCAAGGATGTCTATTGTGATGACGAGGTTGGTGTTGCCGTCCTCTTCGCGAAACACATTGCCTTCAAGCCCGATGAGTTTGCCGCCGTTGACGCGGACCCGTTCGCCGAGGCGGAGAGGGGGCAGGCCGATTGTAACCGGGGAGTCGGCATCATTGACCATGCGCATCAGGCAGGCCATTTGATCGTCGGGGATAGTGGCGATAGGACGGTGCCCGTTGACAGGCGCGCCGGCCGGATTTATGAAGAAACGTTTGATGTAGGGGATATAGGCTATTTCTTTGCGGCGTTCCAATTCCGTGCAATAGACAAAGACGTACGTGGGCAGGATGACACGGTCGATCTCCGAGCGTCGGCCATTGCGCCACACGCGCATTTCTCTTTGAATGGGGACATACGCCTGAAGCCTCCGGCCTTCTTTCCGGGCGTATTCGTCGAAGAGCTTCCTTAGGCGTTCGCCACATACTTTTTCTGTATTGTTGTTGACAATGGCAATGTACCAGTGTCGGGCAGGGTGGTTCGGTCCGGACAGGCCTACGGCGTCGCCAACTTGTGCAGCTGACGTGTCCAAAATCGTTGTTTTTGTTTTTACAGTTATGTTATTGCACATGTCTCACACCCTTTTGGAAAGGTTGGATAGAATGTGTTTTGTGCGTATCTTTCCACAAGATAAGCATCCGGCTGCAAAGTTAAGCAAAATCCCCAAAAACAAAAAGGTTTACATAAATTAATTTTTCAACAGGTCGCATTTTTATTTTGCCGTTGTATTTGAAAAAGACAAATTGATGAAAATGAAAATATATTTAGTGACTGTTTAAAGGGGGTGAAAGTCTGCAAGAATTTTTCCTCGCTGGTGTGTTTTTGTCTGTGCCTAGGTGGTGGTTTGCCGATTATTTACAAGAATCTCTCGTGCCCGGCATGACAAGCCCGTTTGCTTTGGCTCGATTGAACTTTCCGTTTCGGGGTGTCGGGTCGTCCCTTGCTTTTTCGTAAAAAGTGAAAAGCACTTTCGGAAGCAACTTCCGAACTCATGCCAAACAGATTTTGAACAGTTTCTAAATATCAGTGTCCATTTCATTAAAAAGACTTAAAACAAGACCTGAATGTTCTTTCTTCTATTGCAAAATTCCCGAAAAGTCGTACCTTTGCATCGTGTTTTTCATAGTATTAGATTTAAGGTTAACAAAGGTTGGGCTCAGCGGAGCCCTTTTTTTATGTCCACATTCCAATTCTTGCATATTTCGGGGGCAGTAGAAATTTAATGGGGATTTAATAATTCTGCGTGGGGCGTAACGTCTCTTCTGTGCGCCATGCGGCGGCCATAATGGCCGTTCTGTACGCCATGCGGAATGCAGCGTGGGCGGGAAACCCCTCTGGCCTTTCGGGGCTCGTCCCCCTGCGAGGCGGGACAGTTCTTTCCGGCGGGCTTTGACTGCCGACATTCAGAAGTTTGTAAAAGCAGGAGCTCTGTATCATTCAATTCCCTCAATTCGTTTTTCCAGATGGTGTTAAATCCCCAAGAATGCGGGCTGTTCTAGACTTTCGGGGGGCATAAAGAAATGCGGGCCGCTTCACAGCGACCCGCATTCTTTAGTTTTTTAGGTATTAGTTTTGTTTAAGGTAAAAAGATTGTTTTCAGGATAACGATGCAAAGGTAGCCCCATTTTGGCATACCTGCAAGGCTTTATTTATGCTTTACAACATGTTTTTGAAAAAAATGCTGGATGTATCTTAAAAAGTTTTATTCAGGCTCGTTTTTGGGGGAGGCCGAATGGTATTTCAGCATGCCTTCCATCGGGTCTTTGATGATTTTCCCTACACACAGATGGCGGTGTCGGGCCGCTTCCTTGAGTTCGTCTTGGAAATGGAAAGCGATGCTTCCCGTGAAATGCACCGGTAATGTGCCCGGCGCGTATGACATCACGTTCCGGGCAAAAAAGGTATCGAAACATTCCAGAAGCAACGCGTGGATGGCCGGGTGTGCGGCGTGTGCTTTCAGGAATGGGGTGAGGGAGGCCAGGAAGCGGTTTGCGCCGGGTTCGCGATAGACTTTTCGGATGATGTCGGTTTCGTCCCATCCATAGGCTGATGCAAATTCGTGGCACAAATCTTCAGGGAGCAGTTTTTTCAAGATGTCGGCTACCAGGCGTTTGCCCAGTGCCGCCCCGCTTCCTTCGTCCCCTAATATGTAGCCTAACGGGGAAACGTGTCGGACGATGTCGCGCCCGTCATATTTGCATGAGTTCGCGCCTGTGCCGAGGATGCAGGCGATGCCGGCTTCGTGCCCGCACAAGGCACGCGCGGCACCCCACAGGTCGGAGCGCACTTCGACGTGGCTGCTACGGCACACTCCGGCAAGCAGGGTTTCCATCCGCCGGCATTGGGACGGAATGCACCCCGCGCCGTAATAATAAATGTGTGAGTTTTCCGCATTGTCGAAAATCTGTCGCGGAAAGGCTTCTTTTTCGATGATGCCGCGAATGGCCGCATCGTCTTGCAAGACGGGATTGATACCCTGCGTGACGGTGAATGCCCGCCGTCCGTCGGGGAAAATCCGGAACCAGGTGGTTTTTGTGGAGCCGGCATCGGCCACGATGAAATCCTTATGCGTGTCCATGGGGTGTCTTTTTGCCAAATTCGGGGTCAATCTTCAGGAGGGCGGCTACGCCTACCGTGGCGGCGCAACACAGCATGACGATGAGGAAGAAGTCGAAATAGCCCACGGCTTCCTGGATTTCTCCCGCCACCAGCCCCGGCAACATCATGGACAAGGCCATGAAGGCGGTGCAGATGGCGTAGTGGGACGTTTGCTGTTCTCCCTGCGAATAATATATAAGGTAGAGCATGTAGGCCGTGAAGCCGAACCCGTAGCCGAACTGCTCTATGAAGACGAGGATGTTGATGAGCAGGAAGTCTTGTGTTTGAAAATAGCTCAGGTAAACATAGACAAGGTCGGGGATGGTGATGCTCCACACCATTGGCCATAACCATTTTTTCAACCCGCCGCGCGAGGCGGCGATGCCGCCTATGATGCCTCCCAGCGTCAGGCCGAGCACGCCCACGGTGCCCTGCACGAAGCCCACTTCCTGCGTGGAAAGCCCCAGGCCGCCTTCGCTGACCGGTTTAATCATGAACAGGTTGGCAATTTTGATGAGCAACGCTTCGGGCAGGCGGTAGAACAGCATGAAAAGTATGGCCGTGAAAGCCTGTGGTTTTTGAACGAAGGAGACGAAAGTGAGCGTGAAATCTTTCAGCAACTCTTTGGCCGAGCGGACCAGGTTTGTCCGGTCGCATCCGGGACGCGGAAGGAAGAACACGTGGTAGGCCGTGACGAGCACGAAGAAAGCCGCCAACAGGTAGAATGTGATGCTCCAGGAGAAGGCGATGCGGCGCGTGAACGTTTCCAGCGTGCCGGCCAGCATGATGAACAGGCCGCCCCCGGCAATGGTGGCGATGCGGTAGAACGTGCTGCGGATGCCCACGTAGAGGGTTTGTTCGTGCGGGTCGAGGGCCAGCATGTAGAAGCCGTCGGCGGCGATGTCGTGTGTGGCACTGCTGAAAGCCATCAGCCAGAAGAAAGCCAGCGTGAACCACAGGAAGTGCGGGGTGGGGGTGAAGAACGCCACGCCCGCGATGGCGATGGCGACGAGGGTTTCCATTACTAAAATCCACCACCGCTTGCTTTTGAACAGGTCGATGAACGGACTCCACAGCGGCTTGATGGCCCAAGGCAGGTAGAGCCAGCTCGTGTAGAAGGCTATTTCCGCGTTGGAAAGTCCGAGCCGTTCATACATCACGGTGGAGATGGTCATGACTGCCACGTAGGGAAGTGCTTCGGCAAAGTAGAGTGTGGGAATCCATTTCCATGGATTCCGGCTGTGCGTGGCAGCCTGTGCTGTCGTGTCGTGATAGTGTCCCATGGCTTATCGGTATGCTTTGTGGAGGCGGATGCCGTCGTAGTAATGTTTCAGGATCTCGTCATACCGGTAGCCTTTCGCGCCCATGACGGCTGCACCGATTTGGCACAGTCCGACCCCGTGTCCCCATCCGGCACCGTGGAGGACGAACCGTCCGGGGATGTTTTCGGACAGTTCTTTCTTTTCCACGACGAAAGCCGAGCTGAACAGGTGGGTATGGCTCAGTATGCGGCGTATTTCCAATTCCTTGCCTACGACGAGCGTGTGCCTTGAGCCTACGATTCGTAGCTTGCTGATGTGCCCCCCGTGGCCTCTTTCCACCGGGACAAGGTCGAGGATGTCCCCGAAGTCTGTTTTCAGGTTCTCCGCGATGAGGCTTGCCAGTTCCTCTTGCGTGTATTCCACCTGCCAGCGGTAGAAGTCGGCGGTTTCCTGGTCGTAGTCGTTCAGCACTTGGCGCAGGATTTCCTTGTCCGCCGTATGGCAGAAAGAGGGCGGATTGCCCAGGATCCATTTCCTTGCTTCTTCTTCACGGCTCAAATCCGGCATCTGGGGGCGCGTCTTTCCTTTTCCCGGTGCTTCGTCCCGGATGCTGGTCAGGTAGGGCAGGTGTTTGTCTTCCCAGCAATATTCAAACTCTTCGGTTGCCCCTCCGCAACATTTCGAGAAGCGCGCGTCGCAGATTTCTTCGCCATACATGAGAATTTGTCCGCGTGTGGCTTCGACGGCTTCCCGGACGGCGTTGTTGCAGGCCCGCGTGATGCCTTGGTAGCGTTGGCAATGGTCGTCGGCGCAGACGTCGAACAGGGTGTGGTCTTCGCGGTCGTACCACCGGATTTGTTCACCTTCGCTTTTGTTGAATGAGAAAAATCCGCGTTCATGCCCGTCTTGTTTCCTGCGTTTTTCGATTTGTGCGTAGAGCCAGCTACGGCTGATGACGGCTGCGGCTTTCAGGAACTCGGGTGAGGAAGATGCGCTCATTTCACTGGAAATGACGCTCACGAGATAGTCTTCGACCGGCAGCACGTTGATGGCCGTGATTTTCTCTTCTTCCACGACCAGTTTCAGGATGCCGCTGAAGGTTTGTGTTTCTTGGCGTTCCCAGTGGAATTTGATGCCGATGGTCACGTCTTCGAGCGAGAATGAAGCTGCTTTGCCTTGCGGCGTGAATGTCAGTTCCCGATAAAGGTTGCCGTTCCACAAGATGCCGCCTTCGCTGTATTCTACCGTTTGTTTCCCTTGGGCGGACAAGCCTTTGGCCGTATATGCGGCGTTCAGGGAAAACCGGATGAGCTTGCGGCTCATGATGCCCACGTTCACCTCCGGCTCCTTGCCGTCCTCTTGCGGAAAGGCGGAAGCCGTGGCGGCGAGGATTGTGTTTTCCTTTTTGGGGGGATGGGCGAA
Source organism: uncultured Paraprevotella sp. (assembly GCA_944319925.1). Lineage (GTDB taxonomy): Bacteria > Bacteroidota > Bacteroidia > Bacteroidales > Bacteroidaceae > Paraprevotella. The sequence goes on along the minus strand of CALUFQ010000005.1, from coordinate 16,638 downwards.
ACAGGCGATGACGGGAGCCAGTTCCGTTTCGTCCATGCTTACTTCCCGAAGGATTTCAACGGCTTGTCCGGCAGTGATTTTCCGGAAGTCTTCTTCGCGTGGAGTGATGAGCAATCCGCCCATGTCCAGGGCACCCGGGCTGACGAGCATCCTTGCATTTTCCTTTTGGAAATAGCAGTCGGGGCGATGTTTCTTGCGCGGAAAGACCAGCGTGACGATTTCGTCCTCGCGTCCGGCATTCCAGTTTTGCCGCCAGCAGATAATGTTCATGCGTGGTTCGCTTTCTCCTTGGTGGCATGGAAGGGCGTGGTATAGCTTGTCGAAAAGGATGCATGGCTTTTCCGACGGGCGGGTACGGATGACAAATACCGGGCACACGTAGCTTTTGAGCAGGTAAAGCCCGCAGTTGGCGTTTTGTGCCATCAGGTCTTCCATGGCCTCTTCTTCTTCCGGCTGTCGCGGATAGAGCTTTTCCATGCCTATTTCATAGCTTTTCCAATCTCTTTCAATGGGCAGCACACCCCGGGTGCCGGCTTGGAAGTGGGCATGGTCGGGGGCCGATGCGCCGCAGAGGGGGCCGTTGTAGAAGAACAGCATGTCCGGGACGTTCCATGCCATGTCGCGCAGGGCGTTGAAGTGCGGGAGTATGGTTTGCGGCGTGTGCCGGCGGGTTGGAATCGTGAAATGTTCCGGGAGGATAGGATAGGGGTTGACCAGCAACTGATAGTGCCCTTCTATGGGCAAAGACAGCTGTGTTTCCGGACGGTGCAGGTCGCAGAGGAAGCAAGGGCGGTTTGCCACGGCTTTGGCTGTGATGTCGGCTTCCGTGGAACGGATACGCGCCGGATTGAATTGCGCCGTCAGGTTGTAGTCCCCGGCAGGAAGCGGTTTGTTTTCCACTTTGTCCAGGTCGGCATAGTGTTGCCGTGCTTCGTCCCACGTTTCCATTTGTTTTTGGAAGAATGTGTGCATCTCCTTTTCCTCCAAATGGTGCGCCCAAAGAGTGTTGAGCCGTCGGCGGGCATCCAATTCGATAGAGCGGAGGCGGTCTTTGTAGAGGTTGTTGGCGTTGACTTGTTGCACGTTCAGTGCGGCATCGGAATTGCCTTCCCAGCGTCGGCAAAGATAGACCTCGTCATAAATCCGGCCGATGCGGTAGTAACGCGAGAAACAAAGGCCGAGCGCGTAGTCCTCTCCATAGCTGGTGTTGGGGATTTGCAGCCGCCGCAGGACGGGGGTGAAGAAAGCCCGCGGGGCACCTAGCCCGTTGATGCGCAAGGCGTTGTTCCGTCCATTGTCGGGAGTCCATTCCCGGTGGTCGATGAGGCCGGGCGGCAGGGTTTGCAGGGTGAAGTCCGTCATGCGGTAGGCACCGATGACCATGGCGGCTTTTTCCCGGTAGAACGTGTCGATGACTTGCTGCAGGGTGCGGGGCGAGCTGTAAAGGTCGTCCGAGTCTAGCTGGACGGCGAATTTACCGCACTCGGGATGGTGCACGGCCATGTTCCAGCAGCCTCCGATGCCAAGGTCGTCGCGCTGGGGAATGAGATGCACTACGCGCGGGTCGTCCTTGAACCTGTCTATGATTTCCGTGGTGCCGTCCGTGGAGTGGTTGTCCACGACTATCAGGTTGAAGTCGAAAGTGGTTTCTTGCGACAACACGCTGCGCATGGCATCTTCGATGGTGCGCGCCCGGTTGCGTACGGGGATGACGACCGAAGCCTCGTGGGCAAACTGCCCGGCTTGGAAATCCACTTCGTCAAATTCGTCCGGGGCAAGATAGGCGCCGATTTGTTTCAGGTGTGCCGTGCAGGCTTGTTCCATTTCGATTTGCACGGCGCGGTTTTTGGGATTTACGTAGTCGAAATTCTTTTCCCCACTTTTGCGCAGGTCGGTCTCTGTTTCCGTGTAGAGGTATTCGTTCAGATGGAACAGTTCCCCGTGGCGGCTGAGGTAGAGACGCAGGTCATACCATCCGGCAAACTGGTAGTCCGGCATGCCGCCTTGCGAGGTGTATGCTTTCAGCGCGTCGGTGCGTATCAGTACCAGTGGGCCGAAGTCGAAGTCGTCCCGCAGGCTTCCGGGCTGGTAGTCGATGAGCGGCTTGGGTTGCCGTTGCCCGTCTTTTACGGTGTAATGGTCGGCGTATATCATGGCGGCCTGTGTGTCGTCGGCCACGCGCAACCATCGTTCCAAGGCGTGGAATCCCAGTTCCAACGGCAGTGTTTTCTGGTAAAGAAGGCAGTATTCCGCTTCGCACCGTTTCGCAATTTCCTCGAACACAGCCGTCCCGGACAAGTTTTCCGCCGTTAGCGGGAGGCATCCGTCCGGCAACAAGCCCTTGAAGCCTTTTGTGCAGATGACATGAAAACGACGGACGACCCCGCTGCCCTTGATTTGTTCGACGAGTTGCGAAAGTTGTGTTTCTGTTCCGTATGGCAGGAAACAGTCTATTCGTGGGGGATATAGGGATGACTTCATCTTTTTTATGCAATATTAGCTGCAAATATACGAATAGAAGTCCAATATAGTGGAAAGTTTTCTCTTTTTTCCTTAACTTTGTGTGCAAAATTAAGGAAGTGAAGATGGGCGGAGAGAACAAGATTCCGTTGTTGGGCATGACGTTGCCCGAATTGAAAGAGGTGGCCAGCCTGGTCGGGATGCCTCCTTTTGCGGCACGGCAGATGGCGGATTGGTTGTACAAGAAGAAAGTGTCCTCCATAGACGAGATGACAAATCTTTCTGTACAAAACCGCCAACGGCTCGGTGAGCGTTATGTCGTCGGATGTGCCTCGCCCGTGGAGGAGCAGCGTTCGTCGGACGGCACGGTGAAATATCTTTTCCGCACACGGGATGGAAAGTACGTGGAAACCGTCTATATTCCCGATGGCGAGCGGGCGACACTTTGCGTGTCGTCGCAGGTGGGGTGCAGGATGGGATGCCGTTTCTGCATGACGGGCAAACAGGGATTCCAGGGAAACCTTGCGGCTGCGGACATCTTGAACCAGCTTTATTCCCTTCCCGAGCGGGACAGCCTGACCAATGTGGTTTTCATGGGGCAGGGTGAACCGTTGGACAATCTGGAACAAGTCTTGCGGGCCACAGAGATTCTCACGGACAGCAGCGGATATGCCTGGAGCCCGCGACGGATTACGGTGTCCACGGTCGGAGTGCGCAATGGGCTGAAGCGATTCCTGGACGAGAGTGAATGCCATCTCGCTGTCAGCCTGCACAATCCTTTTCCGGAACAACGGGCAAGGCTGATGCCGGCCGAGAACGGCTATGGCATCGAGGAGGTTGTCGCCTTGTTGCGCAGGTATGATTTTTCACACCAGCGCAGGCTTTCGTTCGAATACACGATGTTTGACGGGGTGAACGACAGCATGGTGCATGCCAAGGAACTTTTGCGCCTCTTGCGGGGATTGGATTGCCGGGTCAACCTGATTCGTTTTCATGCCGTGCCGGGTGTGGCGTTGGCGGGAACACCGGAAGAAGGGATGGTGCGCTTCCGCGATTACCTGACCGCCCACGGGATTTTCACGACCATCCGTGCGTCGCGTGGACAGGACATTTTTGCGGCTTGTGGCTTGTTGAGCACGGCCAAACAACAGGGTGTGGACATTAAAAATTAGAAACAAGGAAAGGAGATAAGGCAATGAAGAAGTATAGGCTTTTTTTGACGTGCATGGCGTTGTTCGTCTTGTCGGCGTTGTGGACTTCATGCGAGAATGTGATTAAACCGGCATCCAGCGGAAGCCCTTATGAAGTGTTGGTCATTGCGGAGGACGATTTTTGGGAGCGTCCGGCAGGCCGCGCCTTGCATAAGGTGTTGGATACCGATATTCCTGGGCTTCCCCAGCCGGAGGCTTCTTTCCGCATTTCACAGATGGACACGGAACTTTTCAGCAAAGTGTCGAACATCTTCAGGAACATCATCAAGGTGGACATCGACTCCACGCAATATACCCAGTCGAAGATGAAGTTCTCCCGCGATGTGTATTCCCATCCTCAAGTGGTGCTGACCATCCAGAGCCCGAACGAGGCCGATTTTGCTCGTTTCGTGACACGAAACACGGAAAATATCGTGGATTTTTTTGTGAAGGTGGAAATGAACCGGCTGATTAACGAATTGGAAGAGAAGCATTCCACCGTGGTGGAGGAACTTGCAAAAGAATTGTTCGACTGCCAGGTGTGGGCACCATCCGAAATCAACAGCAGCAAAAAGGGGCAGGATTTCTTTTGGGCGTCTTCCAATGGGAGGCTGAACCTGTGTATGTATGCTTATCCCTACGAAGGTCCGCAAACGTTTAACAAACAGTATGTGTTGGGTAAACGCGACTCTGTGATGAAGGCCAACATCCCGGGCGAGAGGCCGGGCATGTACATGACAACGGATACGGCTTTCACGATGGTGAAGCCGATTGTGGTGAAGGGGCAGTACGCGATGGAAACCCGCGGGCTGTGGTATGTGGAGCATGACGCGATGGGCGGCCCGTTCGTGAGCCATTCGCGTGTGGACACCTTGCACAACCGCGTGGTGGTCGTGGAGGGCTTTGTCTATGCGCCCGATGGGGCCAAGCGCGGGTTGATACGCCGCCTGGAAGGCTCGTTGTACACGCTTTGCCTGCCAGGTGAACAAGAACGTGAATTGAAGGCCGACATTCCGGAGGTGGATGTGGTGGCCGCGAAAAAGAACAAATAAACAGATACGAAAATGAAAAACGGTAAGATAGTGGTGGGGATAACCCACGGGGATGTCAACGGGGTGGGATATGAGGTCATCCTGAAAATATTCAGCGAACCGGCGATGCTGGAATTGTGTACACCTATTATATATGGGTCGCCCAAGGTGGCCACTTATCACCGCAAGGCGTTGGAACTGACCACGAACTTCGTGACGATTCAGAAAGCGGACGAGGTGGTGGATGGCAAGTTGAATCTTGTGGATTGTCTGTCCGAAGAAGTGAAAATCGATTTCGGGCAGGCGACGGCCGAAAGCGGGCAGGCGGCATTGAAAGCGTTGGAGCGGGCCATGGCCGACTATCGGGAAGGTTTGTTTGACGTGCTGGTGACGGCACCGATCAACAAGGCGGCCATCCAGTGCGACGGCTTCCATTTTCCCGGCCACACGGAGTATATCCAGGAACGTGTGGGCGACGGGCGCGAAGCGTTGATGATTCTGATGAACGATGTGTTACGTGTTGCATTGGTGACCACCCATTTGCCTATCCGTGAGGTGGCGCAGGCCATAACCAAGGAGGTGGTAATGCGCAAAATACGTATTTTCCATGAAGCGTTGCGCAAGGATTTTAACGTGGAGAAGCCGCGGATTGCCGTCTTGGCACTGAATCCCCATGCGGGCGACGGTGGGCTGTTGGGCATGGAGGAACAGGACATCATTGCCCCGGCGATAGAGGAAATGTCGAAAGAAGGCATCATTTGCATCGGCCCTTATCCGGCAGACGGATTTTTCGGTAATCGTGCTTACGAATATTTCGACGGGGTGTTGGCCATGTATCATGACCAAGGACTTGCCCCGTTCAAGGCTTTGTCCATGGCCGAAGGCGTGAACTTCACGGCGGGTCTGCCCATCGTGCGCACTTCGCCTGACCATGGCACGGCATACGACATCGCCGGGAAGGGGAAAGCCGACGAGGCTTCCATGCGCCAGGCCATCTATACGGCCTTGGACGTGTTCCGCAACCGGCAGCGTTATGAAGAAGCGCATGCCAATCCGTTGCGTAAACAATACCATGAACGCCGTGACGACAGTGACAAACTGAAACTGAACGCTTCGGAAGACAAGTAATGAGGCCGCTTTACCGAAACCTTTTTTTGGCCGTCGGCGTGGTGGCCATTGTCATTATGCTTTGCACGTCGGACATTTCCTACGTGGAGATGTGGGATAATGTCCGGCGGGCGGGCTATTGGTTTCCCGCCGTTATCGTGTTGTGGGTCTTTCTGTATTTGGCCAATGCATGGTCGTGGGCTACCATCATCAACGACGGCGAGGCACCCAAGGTGCCTTTTGCGCGGATTTATAAATACACGATCAGCGGTTACGCGCTGAATTATGTCACGCCGGTGGGGCTGCTGGGCGGGGAACCTTACCGCATCATGGAACTGACACCGTATGTGGGAGCGGCTAAGGCCACGTCGAGCGTGATTTTGTATGCCATGATGCATATTTTTTCCCATTTCTGTTTCTGGTCGTTCTCCATCCTGCTCTATTTGCTGCTGTATGGACGTGGCATGTCGGCGGGGATGGTTGTCTTTTTGGCGATTTGCGCGGCGTTTTGTGGAGTCGGCATTTATTTCTTCCTGAAAGGTTATAAGAATGGGTTGGCGATGAAGGCGTTGCGTTTTTTTGCCCATATCCCCGGTCTGAAATCGCGCCTGCATCGTTTCATTGACGCGAAAGAAGAGGCCATCCGGAAGGTGGATTGCCAGATAGCGGCCTTGCATGCCCAGCGCAAGTCCACGTTTTATCTGTCGTTGCTCATTGAGTTTGGGGTGCGCGTGGCAGGTTGTCTTGAAATCCAATTCATCCTGTTGATTCTGACCGACCACGTGTCTTTTTGGAACTGTGTGCTGATTCAGGCGTTCACGTCTTTGTTTGCCAATTTGTTCTTTTTTATCCCGATGGGGATTGGTGCGCGCGAGGGTGGGTTTGCCTTGGCGGTTGGCGGGCTTTCCCTGGCCGGTGCCTACGGGGTTTATACCAGCTTGATTGTCCGTTTGCGCGAATTGATATGGACGGCAATCGGTTTGTTATTGATCAAGGTGGGTAATAAGCCGGTGGATGTCGCGCGGTAAGTGGGGGCGTATATTTTCTTAAATTTATTGCAGGTTATGCCTGTGCCATGGATTTTTTATGTAATTTTGTCCACAATCGAATTTTGGTAGGAGGAAGATATGAACACATCCGACGTTCAGGCACAGAAAAGGAGATATGGCATCGTGGGCAATTCGGAAGGATTGAACCACGCCGTGGATATTGCCTTGCAAGTGGCAAAGACCGACTTGTCCGTGCTGATTACCGGAGAAAGCGGGGTGGGCAAGGAGATTATTCCGCGCATCATTCACGACAACAGTTTGCGGAAGACGAAAAAATACTTTGCCGTGAACTGTGGCTCCATTCCCGAGGGCACGATTGACTCCGAGTTGTTCGGCCATGAAAAGGGGGCGTTCACCGGCGCTGTCGGGGAGCGTGAAGGATATTTCGGTGCGGCAAACGGAGGCACGTTGTTTTTGGACGAAGTGGGCGAGCTTCCTTTGGCCACCCAGGCGCGGTTGTTGCGTGTGTTGGAGACGGGGGAATACATCCGTGTGGGGTCGAGCGACGTGCGTAAGACCGACGTGCGCATCGTGGCGGCCACGAACGTCAACATGGCGCAGGCCATCCGTGACGGCCGCTTCCGCGAGGATTTGTTTTATCGGCTGAACACGATTCCCATCAAGATGCCCGCCCTGCGCGAGCGGGGCAGCGACGTGGTGCTCCTGTTCAAGAAGTTTGCCATGGACACGGCGGAGAAATATAATATGCCTGAGCCGGTGGAACTGACGGAAGCAGCACAAGAGAAGTTGAAGAAATACCCATGGCCGGGCAATGTGCGGCAGTTGAAGAACGTGACGGAGCAGATTTCTATTTTGTCGCCAGACCGGACAATCACGCCGGAAATTTTGGCCGAGTATATTCCCGACGACCCCATTTCCCACGACATTGTACCTTTGGCGGTCAAACGCAATGAGACGCACAGCTTTGAGAACGAGCGCGAGTTGCTTTATAAGATTCTCTTCGATTTGCGCAACGATGTCACGGAACTGAAGAAATTGGTGCATGCCCAACAGGCGGGAAGTGAAATGCCCGTGGTGCAAGCCCCCCAGGTTCCGGCCGAACGTCCGGTGGCCTACTACCGTCCGGAGGGTAAAGGTGATGAGGAATTCCAGACGCCGGAGGAGTACGTGGAAGAAGCGGTTTCGTTGAACGACGTGGAGCGGCAGATGATTGTGAAAGCTTTGGAGAGGAACAAGGGGCGGAGGCGGAAAGCCGCAGCCGACCTGCACATATCGGAACGTACACTTTATCGTAAAATCAAAGAATATGGGTTGGATAAGGAAGATGATGAGTAAATGGGCGTGGGCAGGGGGGCTTTGTGTGGCTTTCTTGCTGACGGCCTGCACCATTTCTTATAAGTTCAATGGCGCGTCCATTGATTATACGAAGACGAAAACGATTCAGATTTCACAGTTTCCCATCCGTTCGGCATACGTGTGGGCACCGATGCAGGCTATATTCAACAACGAGTTGACGGATGTCTATGCGCGGCAGACCAAGCTGACGCAGGTAAATCGTAACGGTGACCTGCAGTTGTCGGGCGAGATTGTGGAATACAGCCAATTCAATAAGGCCGTGTCGGCAGACGGCTATTCGGCGCAGACACAGCTGAAGATGACGGTGAATGTCCGTTTCGTGAACAATGCCAATCATGATGAGGATTTCGAGCAACGGTTCAGTGCCACCACGCAATACGATTCTTCGCAACAGCTGACCGCAGTGCAGGAAGAGTTGGTCACACAGATGGTGGAGGACATAGTGGACCAGATATTCAATGCCACGGTGGCAAATTGGTGACCGTTTCGCATTTTTGGAACAGATATGGAGTTGAATTTAGCCGATTATATCAAGCATCCTGAAACATTGGACGAGAGTTCGTTAGAGCACTTGCGCAAGATGGTGGAGGATTATCCTTTTTTCCAGCCGGCCCGTTTGCTTTATTTGCGGAATCTCTATCAGTTGCATGATGCGGCCTTTGACGGGGAACTGCGCCGTGCGGCTTTTTTCCTGCCCGACCGCCGTGCGCTTTTCCTTTTGATTGAAGGGGTGAACTACCGCTTGGAACCGGTGAAGAAATACCAGCCGGTGGCCGGCGAGGGGAAAGACCGCACTTATTCGCTGATAGACAATTTCCTGGCCAACCTTCCCGAGGAGAAAAAGACTGGCAGGCCAAAGCCGGTAGATGCCTCCACGGATTACATGGCATACCTGCTGCAGAGCGAGGAGGCTCCGGAGACCATTACTTCTGTGCCCAAGATGCAGCATCAGGAATTGATTGACGATTTCATCGGACAGGGTGACAAGCGCATCGTCTTGGCGGACGTGCCGGACGAGGATTTGCAGTCGCCGGATTTGACAACCGATGGCGGGGAAGACGGTGAAGAAGACTATTTTACCGAGACTTTGGCCAAAATCTATATAAAACAAGGCCGATATATGAAGGCAATGGAAATAATCCGGCGATTAAGTTTGAAATATCCAAAAAAAAACCGTTACTTTGCAGACCAAATACGTTTTTTGGAGAAATTGATTATAAATAATAAAAATAAAAACTTGTAGAAGATGTACACAGTATTGGTTATCCTTATCGTTGTGCTTGCGATTTTGATGTGTTTCATTGTGCTTATCCAGGAATCCAAAGGAGGCGGGTTGGCTTCTAGCTTTTCGGCTTCAAACCAGATTATGGGGGTGCGCAAGACAACCGACTTAGTGGAGAAAATCACATGGGGATTGGCTGCGGGCATGGTCGTGCTGAGTGTGCTTTCAGTGTATTTCATTCCCCAATTGGTGACCGAAGAATCGGCCATGATGAAAGCGGCCACGGAACAGAAAGCTGTAAACTCCAATAACCTGCCGGGATTTGGCACCAGCCAGCCCACACAGCAGAATGCCCCTGCCGGACAGGCAAGTGCTCCTGCACAGAATGCAACAAGTGCGCCAGCATCGCAGCCAGCCCAATAAAAGGGGAATCTTGAAAAGATATTGTTGCAAAAGCCGGGGACATGTCACGATGTCCCCGGCTTTTGTGTGTGAGATGGTTGCGGGGAAGGCGGGGAAATAAATTTGGGAACAGCCCGCATTCTTGGGGATTTAACACCATCTAGAAAAACGAATTGAGTAATACAGAGTTCTTGCTTTTACAAACTTCTGAATGTCGGCAGTCAAAGCCGGAAGGAATGAACTGTCCCGCCTTGCAGGGGGACGAGCCCCGGAGGGGCGGAGGGGGTCTCGCACCCACGGGGGCGTAACGCCCTTTCTGTTCGCCGTGCGGCGGCCATAATGCCCTTTTGTTTCCCTCGCGGCGGCCATAATGGCCGTTTTGTTCGCCATGCGGGGGGCGTAACGACCCTTTTGTTTCCCTCGCGGCGGCCATAATGGCCGTTTTGTTCGCCATGCGGGGGGGCGTAACGACCCTTTTGTTTCCCTCGCGGCGGTCATAATGACCGTTTTGTTCGCCATGCGGAGGGTCGTTACGACCCTTTTGTTTCCCTCGCGGAATGATACGTGGGCGGGAAACCCCTCCGGCTCTTCGAGCCACCTCCCCTGCAAGGCGGAGGAGTTTTTCTCCGCACGGGCAAGTGACGGGAAGCAGGGCACTTGATTACAAATGAATATTCGTCAGTTGTTAAATCCCCAAGATTAGGAACAGTTCCGAAATTATCTTTAAACGAAAGTTTAACATTTAACCTTATCGTTATGCGTTGTTTGTTGCTACCTTTGCAGTACAGGAGACAATTAACGCGAAAAGTTTATGAAACTACGAATTAAAGAGGTTTGCCAAATGTGCAACACCACACAAAAGGAACTTGCGGAAAAGATAGGCGTTACCGAAGTGACGTTAAGCCGCGCATCAAACGGCAACACATCGTTGCCACTGCTCGAAAAAATTGCCTCGGCCTTGGGTGTGTCGGTGTCTGACCTGTTCGCCGCCCCGAAAGAAGGGGTGATACATTGCCCCCACTGCGGCAAGTCCATAACCCTAAAGACCGAAAACGTATGAACACGGAAATAACAGCACTTTTGCAGGAATGCGACGCGCTCAAAGCCAAACTTTCGAGCCTGCGCCCCCTGCCTGTTGAAGCCCTTAAAAAGATTGAGGAAGCCTACAACATCGAGTACACATACGAAAGCAACCGCATAGAGGGCAACACCCTTACTTTGCAGGAAACGGAACTTGTCGTTAACGAGGGGGTGACAATTTCGGGCAAGTCAATGCGTGAACACCTGGAAGCCATCAATCACGCGGAAGCCATAGACTACATACGCGACTTTGCAAAAAGCGACGTTGAGATAAACGAACACACAATAAAGCAAATACACGCCTTGGTGTTGCACGGTATCAACCGCGAGAATGCAGGGCGTTACCGCTCCGTGCCTGTGAGGATAAGCGGAAGCACCCACACGCCGCCCCAACCGTATTTGTTGAGCAAGCAGATGGAAGATTTCATGCTGCACTTTGGCGAACTGGAAGCACAAGGCACACACTCCGTTTTGGTGGCCGCGTTCCTGCACGAAGTGTTGGTGCGCATCCATCCGTTTATTGACGGCAACGGGCGCACATCGCGGCTTTTGATGAACTTGTATTTGCTCCGCAACGGTTACACTATCGTAAACTTCAAAGGCGACAACGACACGCGCCGCGCCTATTACGCCGCGTTGGAAGCTTCCCACATCGATCCCGTACCGTTCCAGCGGCTTGTTATCGAGGCCGAAATATCATCTTTGCAAAGTTATCTTTCCGTGCTTGGCGTTGAGGCTTGAACGCCGCCAGCGTTCGGAACTTGCCGGGGGGGCTGCTTGCGCCCTTTTTGGGGTATGACGGGTATGTCATCCATCTGTGGTGAAAGTCCACCCGGGGCGTAGTTGCCGACAAACCCCATAGCGACTTGCAAGTTTCGAGTGGTGAGGCTCGGGAGAGAAGAAGCAATAACGAATTCGTGGCCTGACGAACAGAAACCTGATACCAAGGCGTATCAAGCGGACAAGCTGGCTAAAATACGGGGTAACCTGCTTTTCTTGCGGTCGTCACGCACAACCACTTTCGCGACAAGCCAGTTGGTGATGCGGTAGATCACGTTTCGCCAATTGATGTTGTCTTGCGACATATAGGAGTAAAGCATGTCTTTCTTTCCACCAAACATGCGGCTCAAGGCAGAACCCTTATAATGGGAGAAGCCTTTAACGGCAAAGAAAAGGAGCAGCACCAAAATCTGGAACACCTGAAGGTTGGTCAACCGGCCGTTGGGACGCCTCATGCCACCAAGACTGCGACAGTCCAAATTGATGTTTTCAAGCAGGCGTGTAAATGCATCCATAACGGCACTACGACGTTTTTTGTTCGTTCAGGAACTCCCAGTGCCGTTCAATGGCTGCCACTATCATGGCGTTGTCTTTGGAGGACAACAGGCTTTCGGCTATCTCGATGTCCTTCATTCCGTTCCGCTCTATCCGTATCTTCACCACGGAACGCAAGTGCCTGCCTCTGCCGGGGCGGAGGAGGTTATTCCAATGGATAAAGATTGTTCTTCACCAAATTATAAAAAGCATTGACAAGCTGTCGGGCATTTGGGTTGTCCCGATGCATGAACAAAGATTCATACAGCACGTAATCATCCGTAGCTGACGAAGCATCGTATTTCCGTATGCTTCCTCGTTGTATTGCATGAACCAACGGGAGAACAACATTTCACGTTTCTGCTCTTTCCCGTCAAGATTGTCGCATATCATAATCATGGCATTCTCGTTCCGGCTGAAGAACTGCCGCAAGATATGGATAACTGTCAGCGCGATGCGTTTGTCTATGGGATGGGGAGTGTCTTGCTCCGGCTCGATATTGAACGTATAGACGTTGGCAAAATCCGGATGGTAACAAGAATAATCAAGGAAATAGGCATGGTAGGTGATGCCTGTCGTAAAAGAGTTGGTCAAATCCGCTTCTTCCGCAATCTTATAAGGGTGTAGCGAATTTGATTCCACGTTGTTTAGCCAGTTTTTTCAAGTCTTCGCCTTTCTGAATGCAACGGCGAATGGCGCGTTTGTCCTCCAACATGCGCTGGAAGATGTTTGCCTTTTCTTTTATCACATTCTTCTTATTCATAAGCTAATACTTTGTTCCGATGGCAAAGATAGTGTAAATCAAGTACAGGATAAAATAAACTTGTTTATTTTCGTGCCGAAATGCAGCCCGTCTTATTAAAGGGTAATGCTTTCGTGCCACCTGAGGCCGCAAGCCTCCGTTCATTGTCCGGCATCCATATCGATTTCACCGTCCCTCCATTTGTCCATAGCATTGCGCGACCTATCGATGCAGCCACCCTGCGGGTACGCGGGCCGGTTGCACCTAATTCCCGCCTTAGCCCAACGGATTTTCCGTTTCGCCTTCGTCCGGTTCGGTGGTAGTGCCGTCGCCCGTGGGAAGCCTTCACGGTGCTGCGGTCGATGCTCAGCTCCACCGCATTGGCGGCATCGTGCATCTTCTGCTTGGAGGTGAAGGCGATTTCTATGGTTTTGAGGGATTTATGACATTCCCAACTTTTCTTTGAGATACCGCCCGGTGTGACTCTTCGGGCAGGCGGCCACTTCACGCGGGGTACCGCACACGACTACATTGCCGCCTTCGTGCCCGCCTTCCGGACCAAGGTCGATGATGTGGTCTGCACATTTTATGACATCCATGTTGTGCTCTATGATGACGAGCGTGTGCCCGCGCAGGATGAGCGCGTCAAAGGCGGCCAGCAGCCGTTTGATGTCGTGGAAGTGCAGGCCGGTCGTGGGTTCGTCGAAGATGAAGATGGTGGGGTCGGCCTTTTCCATGCCGAGGTAGTAGGCCAGTTTCACGCGCTGGTTCTCCCCACCTGAGAGCGTGTTGGAGGACTGTCCCAGCTTGATGTAGCCTAGACCCACGTCCTGCAGCGGCTTGAGTTTCTTGGAAATCTTGTTCTGTCCGTGTGCGTCGAAGAACTCTATGGCCTGGTTCACGGTCATGTTCAGCACGTCGTAGATGCTTTGCCCTTCGAACTTCACTTCCAGCAGGTCGTTTTTGAAACGCTTCCCGTGGCACGACTCGCATTCGAGCACCAGGTCGGCCATGAACTGCATTTCCACGGTGACGGTGCCTTCGCCCTTGCATTCTTCGCAGCGTCCTCCTTCGGTGTTGAACGAAAAGTAACCGGCGGTGAAGCCCATCTGTTTGGCCTGGGGCTGGTCGGCGAAGAGCTTGCGTATCTCATCGTAGGCTTTCACATAGGTCACGGGGTTGCTGCGCGAGGACTTCCCGATGGGGTTCTGGTCCACGAACTCGATGTTTTTCACCATCGTCAGGTCGCCGGCCAGTCCGAGAAACTCCCCGGGACGGTCGGCCACTTCGTCAAACTGGCGTTTCATGGCCAGGTAGAAAATGTCGCGCACGAGGGTGGATTTGCCCGAACCGCTCACGCCGGTGACCACTGTCATGACGTTGAGCGGGAAACGCACGTCGATGCCGCGCAGGTTGTTGGCCCGTGCCCCCTTCACTTCGATGTAGTTGTTCCACGGGCGCGGGCTTTCCGGCAGGGGGATGGTCTCCTGTCCGGTGAGGTATTTCACGGTGTAGCTCCGCGTGTCCTGCGGCTTTTCGGCCAGCATCTGTTGCAGGTCGCCTTGGAACACCACTTCTCCTCCCAGCCGTCCGGCCTTGGGGCCGATGTCGATGATGTAGTCCGCCGCGCGGATGATTTCCTCGTCGTGCTCCACGACAATCACCGTGTTGCCCAGTTGCTGCAGCTGGCGGAGCACACGGATGAGTTTGTCTGTGTCCCGACTGTGCAGGCCGATGCTCGGTTCGTCCAGGATGTAGAGCGAGCCGACGAGGCTGCTGCCCAGCGAGGTGGCCAGGTTGATGCGTTGGCTTTCGCCGCCCGAGAGCGTGTTGCTCAGCCGGTTCAGGGTGAGGTAGCCCAGCCCCACGTCGATGAGGAACCGGATGCGGTTGTTGATTTCAGCAAGCAGGCGTGTGGCGATTTCCGTCTCATGCGGGGTGAGGGAGAGGTTGTCGAAGAAATTCTTCAGTTCCGTGACGGGCAGGTCCACGAGGTCCGAGATGGACCGTCCTCCGATTTTCACGTATCCGGCTTCCGGGCGCAGGCGTGTGCCGTGGCATCGGGGGCAGAGGGTCTTGCCCCGGTAGCGGGCCAGCATCACACGGTATTGGATTTTGTATTGGTTCTCTTCCAGCATCCTGAAGAAACTGTCGATGCACACTTCGTTGAGGTCGGAATCTTTCTGCGGTTCGCCGTGCCACAGCAGGTCTTTTTGTTCGCGCGTCAGCTGGTAGTAAGGTTCGAAGATAGGGAAGTTGTGGCGGGTTGCCCGGCGGCAGAATTCGTTTTTCCATTCGCCCATCTTTTCGCCCCTCCAGCAGACGACGGCCCCGTCATAGACGCTGAGTGCAGAGTTGGGCACCACCAGATGCTCGTCGATGCCGATGACACGCCCGAAGCCTTCGCATTCGGGGCAAGCCCCGATGGGGGAGTTAAACGAGAAAAGGTTGTCCGTGGGTTCTTCGAAAGTCATGCCGTCGGCTTCGAAGCGGGTGGAGAACGTGTGCAGGATGCCCGACGGGTAGAAACGCAGCAGGCATTCCCCGTTGCCTTCGTAAAAGGCCGTTTCGGCAGAATCCGTCAGCCGCGAGATGCTGTCCTTGGCATCGTCGCAGGCCATGCGGTCGATGAGCAGGTAAATCTTTTTTTGTGCTCCGGCGGCGGAATCCTGCGTCAGTTCCTGCATGAAGTCTTCGATGCGCATGATTTCGCCGTCCACTTCGATGCGCGAGAATCCTTGTTTGAAGTCGCTGTCCAGTTGTTCCAGCAGGCTTCTGCCTTCCCGCACCTGCAGGGGGGCGAGCACCGTGAAGCGTGTGCCCTTTGAATAGGATTGCATGCACCGTATCACGTCTTCCGTGGTGTGTTTTTTCACCTCCTGTCCGCTGACGGGCGAGAACGTGCGCCCGATGCGCGCATAGAGCAGGCGCAGGTATTCATAGATTTCGGTGGATGTGCCGACCGTGGAGCGCGGGTTGCGGCTGCTCACCTTCTGTTCGATGGCGATGGCGGGCGGGATGCCTTTGATGTAGTCGCACTCCGGCTTGCTCATGCGCCCGAGAAACTGGCGCGCATAGGCCGAGAGGCTTTCCACGTAGCGTCGCTGCCCTTCGGCATACAACGTGTCGAAAGCCAATGAAGACTTTCCGGAACCCGACAGTCCGGTGATGACAATCAGCTTGTTGCGCGGGATGTCCAGGTCGATGTTCTTCAGGTTGTTCACCCGCGCGCCCTTGATTTGGATGGAATCGTTCATGTACATCGAATTTGCACGGACACAAAGTTACGACAAATCGCCGGAAAAACCTTGCGAAATTCGGGAGATTGCTGCGGGCGGGGCGAAGAATGCCGCCAATATGGGGCTGGCAAGTGCTGTGCGAACTGTAAGAACGGTTTTTGCCCCGTTATGTCGCCTCCCCCGCTGATTCTATCAAATCCCCACTAATTTTCCGCTATATCCAAAAGACAGAATGTCATGAAATACCTGTGAAAATAGACAAATTGTGCCGTTTTAGATGATTTTCATGACGCGACTTTTGCGCAATCCGGCCCAAATAGCAGATTTTTGCGCGATTTTTTTTGCACAAAACGGGGTTTCTGTGCAAGTTTTTGTCAAAGTCATTCACTTTTTGGAGCAGTCCGGCGAGAAATTTCGGGGCCGGAACGCGAAATTCCGAGCCCCGGAATTCTTTTTTCGGGGCTCGGAATTTTTATTTCGGGGCT
>CALUFQ010000004.1 GCA_944319925.1 uncultured Paraprevotella sp. | reverse complement strand
TTTGCCAACAGAGGGCTTAACGGACCGCCTTGGGGAACACCTTCCACACTTTCCTCATAGCTGCGTCTGACCATGACGCCTGCCGTAAGGTACTTGTGGATAAGCGATATCACACGTCCGTCACGTATGGTGCGGGACAATATCCTTATCAACATGGCGTGGTTTACCGTGTCGAAGAAGCGTTCAAGGTCAAGGCACACGCAGTATTTATAGCCTTGGGTGATATATTCCTGAGCCCGCCTTAATGCCTTGTGGCAGCTTCGGTGAGGGCGGAAGCCAAAGCTGTTGTCGCTGAACTGGCGTTCATAGATGGGAGTCAGTATCTGGCTGATGGCTTGTTGGATTAACCTGTCCACCACCGTCGGGATACCAAGCGGACGTTTCTTGCCATTATCCTTCGGGATTTCTACACGGAGGACGGGATTCGGGCTGTATCTGCCCGATTTCAAGGATTCCACGAGTTCATCTCTGTGTTCTTTCAGATAGCCGCCCAATTCCTCGGTCGACAGTCCGTCTACTCCACAGCTGCCGTGATTGCGCTTAACTTGCAGGTAGGCAAGGTTAAGGTTCGACGGCGAGAGGATGAACTCCAATAGGTTTCCACGTTCAAATTGCATTTCCTTGAGGTTGTTTTCATTCATGTCCATGAAGGTCTGCACCCCCTCATAGCTTTCGCATTCCGTGCTATCCTTTTGAGGGCGGCTACCGATTGACGTCGGTATTTTCTGCATTCTTCCCTTCATGGAGTGACTTTCATTTACTGCTCAATTGACTAATGGTTCAGCCCTTCCCCGAGTTGAGTAGAAAAAAAAAATATCGGGTACTATGGCCTCGGCTGACTTCTCATGGCAAGCTTTACTCCGTGATTCGGAACTTCATCCTCCGCACGTCCATGAGACCTCCCCAGTTAAGGACATTCTCTTTCCATCTTATACCTGCTTGATTTACTTAGGGCATTTCCGTATAGCTATCGGACTTTGACTTGTCTGGTAGTCTTATCCATGCCCACCAGCCTTATATCAAGTTCCTGTACGTCAGGCCAGATGTTTGCCGCCAGCTTCCTTCAGATTCCAACTCACATTGGACACCCTTGCTCTTGGCTATACACTTCCCGCTATCGGGCGTGTTACGGACTTGCACCGATTAGAGAATGTTCATGCTGGGCGAACCAGAAAAGGCAGGAAAAAGGGGCATGCCCGCCTTTTTCCTGCCTTCAAAAAGAAATACGGAAGGGCTACAACCCGATCTTGACGGTCTTCTGCGCGGTGCGCACCAGATAGACGTGGCCGCGGGGCAAAGCGACGGTCATGCGCCCGCCATCCGCCGTGAGCGACCGCACGAGCTGCCCACCCTCGTCGTAGACGCGCACGACGGTGCCGGCTCCGGCCTGTTCTATGACGAGCCGCCCGTCCTGCGCATAGACTTTCGCGTGGTCAGCCTGCAGGCCGCGCACGCGGCTACCGTCCTGCTCGAAGGCCACGTTCAGGAAAGCATTTTCCAAAAGTCCCGGCGTGGTGAAGCGGTTGTCGGCATCCAAGCTGGCGGTGTAGTCCATGCCATCGAGCGTGACGGAGTGGATGCGCCATCCCTCGTAGGGGGTGATGCTCACCGTGCGTGCCTCGCCATATCCGCCGCCCACTTTCACGCAGCCGCTCTCGGCTTGCTGGATAGTGAGGTAGACCGTGATTCTTTCAAACGAAACTTCCACAGTGAGTGCCTCCGCGCCCACTTCCACTTCCAGCACGTCCGTGGCTTCCAGCGTGGTCTCGCTGCCGTCGGCCTGCGTAATAGTCGCCGTGGCCCTATAGCCGTAATCAGGCTGAATGAAGATGGTGGCAGTGCTGTGAGCCGGAGCTTGCCAAGTGGCCGTCCCGTTGCTGAGGGTCTGCCCCTCGAAACTGATGCTGCCGTAGCCGGAAACCTTGGCCGTGAGCGGGCAGAAGGTGGTCGGCACGTAGTCGGTCTCGACAATGTTCGAGAAGTTTTTCCAATACTCGGCACTCTCATACAATGCTTTGCAGCCCTTGGGGACATACAATGTGCCATTCAGATAAGTTTTTAAAACAAACGTTTCATATTCAATCGTTGGAGGGGCAGGAGAATTGACCGTAACAGAAATCAATTTTTCACAACCTGAAAATGCAGATTCAGATATGCTCTTTATTGACATTGGTAATTGGATAGATTCCAGTCCAGAACAATTCAAAAAACTTTCTGAATTTATAGATTCCACATTTTCTGGAATTACCATTGAAGTAAGGCTTTTGCAATTTTCAAATAACCAATTTTGAATTTCTTTTATCTTATCCGTTTCCCATATTACTTCCGACAGACTTTCACAATTTTTAAAAGCAGTAGAAGTTATTACATGTACATTTGCAGGAATCGTCAAAGATTTCAGACTTTTACAACCTTGAAAAGCACGCGATATTTCCTCTAAGGTTTTTGGAAACTTAATAGAAGTCAACGAAGTACAATCTGTAAATGCATCCAATTCTATTACCTTCGTATTTTCAGGAATTGTTATGTTGCTTAAACTATAACATTTTACAAAAGTCCCTTTGGGCACACTTTCCATGTTATTAGACAATGTGATATGTATCAGCTCATAACAATTACTAAACACACTTAGTCCCATATTAATTACACTGTTCGGAATTTGAATTCTCTTAATAGAACTATAAGCAAAAGCACTGCTACCAATAGTATTAATTGTATTAGGGAGTTCAATAGAAGATGAAGAGGCTCCCCAAAAAGCATACTCCCCAATACCTTTGACCTCAAAAGCTTTCCCATTAAACTCTACATAATCGGGGATAACTAAATCATTCTTATAAAAGGTTGTCTTTTTCTCTTCTCCTTCATACGTCACTTCTACAGTTAAATCATCCAGCGACGTGACATTGTAGTAGATACCATCTTTCTCGAAGTCGTAGGCTTGCGCGCCCACGACGCAAGCGAACAAGCCCGTCAGGATTGCCCACCACGTTTTGAAACATCTGTGTGTCATGTTAGATTACGCTTTATGCCGCCTGAACCCTCCGGCGGCGTAAATAAAAAAAAGTAGAGGCGCGGGTTCTTGGCCAATTATTCCTATTGAGGCTCTGGACTGCCCGGTCAAAAATAATAAGCAAAGCCCGCGCCTCATGGTATGATTCGCTGCCTGAGTGAATTTACCATGGACGCGGGCGTTTATGCTCATTATCCCATGACCGAGGAATTGTCCAAATTCCAATAGGGGATAAGTTCGCTAAACGCCCTTTCGTTTCTCGCAAAGTGTGTCCGCCCTGCTCCTCTCGCGAAGCTCGGACGGCGTAAAGGTAAACAAAGTTCCCGTAAGGGACAAGTTTTTGTGTCTTTTTTTAATGCCATGCCGCCGGCAAGGGACGGGGCGCAAGGAAGGCCTTAGCCCTCGATTTCGCTCAGCTCAAGCCAGCGCATGGACTTCTCGTCCAGTTCGTCGTTGAGCCGGGGCAGGCGTTTGGACTTCTCCGTCAGCTCGTCCACGCCGAGCGTCCCGCTGCACAGAGCTTCCTCGATGGCCTTCTTTTCGGCCTCCAAGGCGGCGATGTCGGCCTCCAGGGCTTCCATCTCGCGCCTCTCCTTGAAGGTCAGCTTCCGCTTGCCGCTGTGCTCACGCTGAGGCCGGGTCGCAGCCGGCGCGGAAGCCGGGGCTTTCGCCTCGCGAGCTTTTTGCCGCTCACGCTCGAAACGGAGCTTCTCCTCCTTCCATTCGCGGTACTGTGTGTAGTTCCCCGGAAAGTCGCGCACGTCGCCCTGCCCTTGGAACACCAGCAGGTGGTCCACCACCTTGTCCATGAAGTAGCGGTCGTGGCTCACTACAATTACACAGCCCTTGAAATTCCTAAGGTATTCTTCCAGCACCTGGAGCGTCACGATGTCGAGGTCGTTGGTCGGCTCGTCCAGCACGAGGAAGTTCGGATTCCGCATCAACACCGTACATAGATAGAGCCTGCGCCGCTCGCCGCCGCTCAGCTTATAGACATAGTTCTGCTGATCTTTGGGCGAAAACATAAAATGCTGCAAGAACTGCATGGCCGACAGATGCCGCCCGCCACCCAGGTCGATGTATTCCGCGATGTCGCGCACCACGTCGATGACCTTCATCTGTTCGTTGAAGGCCATGCCTTCCTGGGAATAGTAACCGAACCTCACCGTCTCGCCCACCACGACCTTCCCGCTGTCGGGCTTCTCCAGCCCCAACAGGATTTTAATGAAGGTGGACTTCCCCGTCCCGTTGTTCCCCACGATGCCCATCTTTTCGTAACGCGAGAATGTATAGAAGAAATCTTTCAGAATCACCTTGTCCGGGCCATAGCTCTTGCAGATGTAGTCGGCCTCGAAAATCTTGCTGCCGATATAGGATGACTTCACTTCGAGCGACACCTGCTGTTCCACAACTTTACGCTTGGCCACCTTCTCCAGCTCGTAGAAAGACTCCTCGCGGTAGCGTGCCTTATGCCCCCGCGCACAAGGCATGCGGCGCATCCAGTCCAGCTCCGTGCGGTAGAGGTTGTTGGCCCGTGCGATTTCCGCGTTTGCCACATCGATGCGCTCTTGGCGTTTCTGCAAGTAGTAACTGTAATTCCCCTTATACGTGTAAAGCGTTTCGTCATCCAGCTCCAAAATGACGGAACACACACGGTCCAGGAAATAACGGTCGTGCGTCACCATCAACAGGCTCAGCTTGGAACGTTTCAGGTACTCCTCCAACCATTCAATCATTTCCAAATCCAAATGGTTGGTCGGTTCGTCCAAAATCAGCAAGTCCGGCTCGGTTATCAGCACGTTGGCCAAAGCCACCCTCTTGAGCTGCCCGCCGGACAAAGTGGAAACTTGTTGGTCGAAAGCGTCAATCTTCAACTGCGAAAGTATCTGCTTTGCACGGCTTTCGTAGTTCCATGCCTTTTCACGCTCCATGCGGTCGAAAATCTCGTCCAATCGCGGATTCCCCGGCGTGGCCATACAAGTTTCATATTCTCGGATCAGGTTCGTCACCGCATTGCCGTGGCTGAAACACGCCTCAATGACCGTCAAGCCAGCCGGATAGACAGGTGTCTGTTCCAAATAGCCCACTTTCAAGTCGCGGCGATAAACGATGCTCCCCTCGTCGTAACCTTCTTTCCCGCTCAATATATTCAATAAGGTGGATTTCCCCGTACCGTTCTTGGCAATCAGCCCCACATGTTGCCCCTCGGCGATTCCAAAAGAAATCTGCCTGAAGAGCACCCGCTCGCCAATGCGCTTGGTCAACCCCTCCACCTGCAAATAAGGATTCACTGCTGCCATATCTCATCATGCAAATTGGCGCGAATATAGCCATTAATTGCGAGATTGGCAAGAGGAAACACAAAAGGAGACGACTTTTTCATTTTCTGCAAAAAAAAGAGTGAAGTTTGCATCCATTCGAAATTTATTTGTTAATTTTGCACCGTCAAAACTAAGGGAAGCCAAGACATGCGGTTCTCCCACCTTTACCGGAACAACAAATCCAAATTACGAAATACAGTCCTTATTCTACAGTAATCCATACTGTACAATAATGGCACAACAATACAACACATCTATGCATAAAAAAAGTGAATTAGAAGCCATGTCGCAGGAAGAACTGGCAGGCATCGCAAAAGAATTGGGCATCTCCGCACCCGAAGACGACAAAATGGGACTGATTTACCAAATCATTGACGAGGAATCCATCCTTTCTGCCTCACAAAAGGCCACCACGACAAAAACACCGCGCAAACGGACGCGGATTGCAAAAAAAGAGCCAGACCGCGTCTATAGCGCCTCGCAAGGCAATGGGGAAAACTTTGACCTGAAAAAAAAGAACACGAGCGAAGCCCAGGCAGACAGTGAAACCGCTACTGCCGAAGACTCCATGACCGAATCCGTCCCCGCCGCCGAAAGCCAAGAAGAACAAGTTACGGCAAAACTCCCCAAGAAAAGAGGACGGAAACCCAAAGCCGAAAAAGCGGCCGAAGCCGAGAACGTGACAGAAACGACTGGCGAAGAAATGCCAGCCGGACAAAATGCCCAAGCAGAACAAGCCGAAGAACCACAACAGCAACAAGAGCTGGACTTCACCGATGTGCCACTGGACATCCTGCAAGACACACAGCAACAACCCGAAGAAGCCATTCAGGAATCTGAAACTGAACCTGACGCAAAGCCCGACAACGATAAAACCACGAAAACAGAAGAAGAAAAATTCTTCGCCAACGACGGCAACGATTTTGTCATCCTCACGGATCTCCCCGTGCTCCCCGCCGAATCGGCCGCCGACGACTACATGACCTACTCCAACCCGCAGCCGGACATCACGGCCAACGGATACAACGAGCCACCTGTTTTTGGGACAGAACGCCATTTCGAAAGAGAAGATACACTGAAAAACGAGCCGGAAGCCAATTACGACTTCGGTGACATCCTGACGGGAGAAGGCGTGTTGGAAATCATGCCCGACGGATACGGATTCCTACGCTCCAGCGACTACAATTACCTGTCGTCGCCTGATGACATCTACGTAAGTGCCTCACAAATCAAATTGTTCGGCCTCAAAACAGGCGACGTGGTGGAAGGTCCCGTGCGCCCGCCCAAAATGGGTGAAAAATATTTCCCGCTTATCCGCGTGACGAAAATCAACGGATGCCTTCCCAGCGATGTGCGCGACCGCGTCCCGTTCGAACACTTGACCCCGCTTTTCCCCAATGAAAAATTCAAACTCTGCAACGGCATCAACGACAGCCTGTCCACCCGCATCGTGGATCTCTTCGCCCCCATCGGAAAAGGCCAGCGCGCCCTTCTCGTGGCACAGCCCAAGACGGGTAAGACCATCCTGATGAAGGACATCGCCAACGCCATCGCCGCCAACCACCCGGAGGCCTACCTCATCATGCTGCTCATCGACGAACGTCCGGAAGAAGTGACCGACATGGCCCGCACAGTGAACGCCGAAGTAATCGCCTCCACGTTTGACGAACCAGCCGAACGGCATGTGAAAATCGCAGGCATCGTGCTCGAAAAAGCCAAACGGATGGTGGAATGCGGACACGACGTGGTCATCTTCCTCGACTCCATCACGCGACTGGCACGTGCCTACAACACCGTGTCGCCGGCCAGCGGGAAAGTGCTGTCGGGCGGCGTGGACGCCAACGCGCTCCACAAGCCCAAACGCTTCTTCGGTGCCGCGCGCAACATCGAAAACGGCGGCTCGCTCACCATCATCGCCACCGCGCTCATCGACACGGGCAGTAAGATGGACGAAGTCATCTTCGAGGAATTCAAGGGCACGGGCAACATGGAACTCCAACTCGACCGCACACTGAGCAACAAGCGCATATTCCCGGCCGTCAACATCATGGCTTCCAGCACACGACGCGACGACCTGCTACACGACAAGCAGACACAAGACCGCATGTGGG
This sequence comes from uncultured Paraprevotella sp., assembly GCA_944319925.1. GTDB lineage: Bacteria > Bacteroidota > Bacteroidia > Bacteroidales > Bacteroidaceae > Paraprevotella. The sequence continues at coordinate 74,430 of CALUFQ010000004.1, read as the reverse complement.
TGTTGCGCAAATTCCTGGCCGACATGAATCCGGTGGAAGCCATGACGGATTTGAGAAACCGCATCGAACCGACCAAGAACAACGAAGAGTTCCTGATGAGCATGAACTCTTGAGCCAAAAAACATTTTGCATGACTCCCAAAAGCCCCTGCGGACATGTCCGCAGGGGCTTTTGGGAGTCAACGGCAGCCATAATGGCCGTTTTGTTCGCCATGCGGAATGACAAAACTGTCCCGTCTCGCAGGCGGACGAGGGCACAGTTTTTAAACCTGGGGGGGTAACAACTGACAAATATTCGTTTGTGGCCAAACGCATTGCTTCACGCCACTAAAACTCCTCCGGACGGATAAGCGATGGAAAGCGATGCATTTTCGCCTGTTTGAGATTCACAAAATTGGGAACAGCTTCGCCAAAACCGTCTTGCAAACTTCTCAACGTTTTGACCGCAAGCGGTATTGCTGAGGAGACATTTGCTTCAAACGCTTGAAAAAACGCCCGAAATAAGACTGGTCGGGAAAACCGAGGCTGACGCTGATTTCCTGTATGCTTGAATCGTTCCTGTCCAACAACCTCATGGCTTCCTGCAAAAGCGTTTCGTCAATGATTTGCTTTGGCGTATGCCCCAAGATTCCTTTCGTAATCTGTGTGAGGTACTTGGCCGAGATACAAAGTTCCCCGGCATAAAACTGCACCTCGTGCTCGCGCATGAGATGCTCGTGGAGCAATTCCATGAACCTGCGGAACAGTTCCCGCGCCCGCGACGACTCCACCGGCACTTCGCCGAACTGCGCCGCATCAACCAGTTCATAGAAACCGTAAATCAGGCTACACACCAGGCTCGTGGCCAATTCGCGGGTATAGCCACTGCCGTAACCCGCCGTGGCGAAACGAAACAGTTCGCAGAAATTATGGAACAACTTCCTTTTCCTCGCGTCCACCGTCCACACCACTTTCGTGAAAAGCAACAACATGAAACGAGGCTCCAGCCGCTGCCCGCACTCCCGCATCATAAATGGGGGAAAAGCAATCAAGGAAACGGCGAAATCCTCCGAAGCGCGAAGTTTCCTTACCGGCAATTCCGGACGCAGGAACAACACGACCCCCTTGTCCACCACATATTCTTCCTCCCCCACAAGCAAAGTGCCCCTTCCCTTCTCCCCGGCCATCACCAGGCATTTATCCTGCCTGACCTCCATTTCGGCCAACCAGTCCAAAGATGTCCGCAAATAAAAACACTCCTGAATGAGCAACGAACTTAACTTTTCGTCCATGCGAAAGAAATCTTTTGTTAACAGAAACCAAATTTAAGTAGAATATTCCTAAAATGCAAGCTATGTTCCCAAAATGAACAAAACAAAGGTGCTTTTAACACCTGCAAACTCATTCCATTTGTGTAATTTCGCACCGGATTTTGAGAATATATTTTTTATTGAGTAGTTATGAATAAAGGTATTAAGACTGTGGCAACGACAGCTTTCTGCTGTATGGTTGCCTTGACTGGTTGCAACAAACAGCAACAAGCAATGAGCACGGGGTCGTACAAGACCATGACCGTACAAACCGAATCCAGAGAACTCCAATCCCGCTACAGTGCGAGCATCAAAGGCCGCCAGGACGTGGACATTTATCCGCAAGTGAGCGGCACACTCCAGAAACTGTGTGTCAAAGAAGGCGACCGGGTGACGAAAGGACAAACGCTGTTCATCATCGACCAAGTGCCCTACCAGGCCGCACTGAACACGGCCAAGGCCAACTTGGAAGCTGCCAAAGCTGCCGAAGCCACGGCCGACCTGCAATATAAAAGTACGCAACGCCTGTTCGACCAGAAAGTGGTTTCGGACTTCGACCTGCAGACCGCCAAGAACAACCTGATGAGCGCGAAAGCCGCCGTGGCACAGATGGAAGCCCAAGTGGTGAACGCTGCCAACAACCTTTCCTATACGGTAGTGAAAAGCCCGTCGAACGGCGTGGTCGGCGAACTGCCTTACCGCCAGGGAGCATTGGTGAGCAGTGCCATTCCGGAACCATTGACCACCGTATCAGACAACAGCGAAATGTATGTCTATTTCTCCATGCCCGAGAATGACGTGCTAAGCCTTGTCCGCCAATACGGTTCGCTGGAAGAAGCCATCAAAAAGATGCCGAAAGTGCAGCTGATGCTGAACGATGGCACCATGCTTCCCGATTCCGGCGTAGTGGAATCCATCAGCGGCGTATTGGATACCAACACCGGTTCCTCGCAGCTCCGCGCCGCCTTCCCCAACACCTCGCACCTGTTGCACACGGGTTCCAACGGCAACGTCGTCATGCCCGTATATTATAATAACGTGATTGTCATCCCGCAGGCCGCCACATTCGAATTGCAAGACAAGGTATTGGCCTACAAGGTGGTGGACGGGAAGGCACAGAGCGTGAACATCCAAGTGGCTCCGCAAAACAACGGCACGGAATACATCGTGACGGACGGGCTGAACGTGGGTGACGTCATCGTGGCCGAAGGCGCAGGCCTCCTCCGTGAAGGTACGCCGATCAACGCAAACGCAAGCGCAGCCGCCCAACAAGGCGCAGAAAAGCAAGGCAAATAAAAGGACAACCAATTTAGAACGAAACAATGAAAGGTAACATATTTATCAAACGCCCGGTGATGGCCTTGTCCATCTCCATCCTCATCCTTATCGTAGGATTTATTTCACTGGGCACCCTGCCGGTCGAGCAGTACCCTGACATTGCCCCCCCGACCGTGCACGTGTCGGCCACCTATACGGGTGCCAGCGCGGATGCCGTGATGAAGAGCGTGGTGCAGCCGTTGGAGGAAAACATCAACGGTGTGGAGAACATGACCTACATGGAATCTACTGCCACCAACTCTGGTTCGGCCAGCATCCAGGTATATTTCACCCAAGGCACCGACCCCGACATGGCGGCCGTGAACGTGCAGAACCGCGTGAGCCGCGCACAAGGTTTGTTGCCGGCCGAGGTGACGCGAATCGGTGTGACCACGAACAAGCGTCAGACGAGTTTCTTGCAGATCGGTTCGCTTTATAGCCCGAACGACCGCTACGACAAGATTTTCCTGGCCAACTACCTTGACATCAACGTCGTGCCGCAAATCAAGCGTGTCGAAGGCGTGGGCGACGTGATGGCCATGGGTGACACCTACAGCTTGCGTATCTGGCTGAAGCCCGACGTGATGGCACAATACGGTTTGGTTCCATCTGACATCTCCAATGCATTGGGCGAACAGAACTTGGAATCGCCGACCGGTTCGCTGGGTGAAAACTCGCCGAACACATTCCAGTTCACGATGAAGTACAAAGGTCGTCTGACCGACATCTCGCAATTTGAGAACATCGTGCTCCGTTCCCAAGAGGACGGCAACGTGTTGCGCGTGAAAGACGTGGCCCGCGTGGAACTGGGAACGCAGTCCTACGCATTCGACAGTAACGTGGACGGCCATCCGAGCTGTACGTTCATGGTGTTCCAGGTGGCCGGTTCCAACGCCACGGAAGTAAACGCCCGCATCTCAGAATTGTTGGCCGACTTGTCCGAAGACCTGCCGGAAGGCACGGAATTCATGACCATGATGAGTTCCAACGACTTCTTGTTCGCCTCCATCCATGAGGTGGTCAAAACCTTGATCATCGCCATCATCTTGGTGGTTCTCGTGGTGTACTTCTTCTTGCAGGACTTCAAGAGTACGATCATCCCGTCCATCTCCATCATCGTGTCCCTCGTGGGTACGTTCGCAGCCATGCAGATAGCCGGGTTCAGCATCAACATCCTGACGCTATTCTCGCTCGTGCTGGTCATCGGTACGGTGGTGGATGACGCCATCATCGTGGTCGAGGCCGTGCAGGCGAAGTTCGATGCCGGCTACAAGTCGCCTTACCTGGCCACGAAAGATGCCCTTTCGGACGTGACGATGGCCGTTATCTCCTGTACGTTCGTGTTCATGGCCGTGTTCATCCCCGTGACCTTCATGGGCGGCACCGCCGGTATCTTCTACACGCAGTTCGGCGTCACGATGGCCGTGGCCGTGGGTATCTCCTGTCTGAACGCCCTGACGCTCTGCCCGGCCTTGTGCGCCATGTGGATGCGTCCGGCCAGCGGCAACAAAGGCAAGTACAACATCAACACCATCGTGCGCAACGCTTATAATGCGTCTTATACCGCACTGCTGGCCAAATATAAGAAAGGTGTGATGACGTTCATCAACCACCGTTGGTTGGCATGGGGCACGGTGGTCGTTTCCTGCGTCCTGCTGGTTTACTTCATGAAGACCACCAAGACGAGCCTTGTGCCGCAGGAAGACCAGGGCACCATGATGATGAACGTGAGCATGGCACCGGGCAGCAGCCTGGCCACCACGGACAAGACGATGAAGAAAATCGAGGGCATCCTCAAGCAGATTCCCGAAATCGAGCACTACTCCAAGATTTCCGGTTACGGTTTCATCGCCGGACAGGGTACGTCCTACGGTTCGTTCATCATCCGTCTGAAGGACTGGAGCGAGCGCAAAGGCGAGGGCCAAGACGCGAACTCCGTACAGAACAAACTGAACTTCATGCTCCAGAGCGTGAAAGAAGCGCAGGCCTTTACCTTCCAGCCGGGTATGATTCCGGGTTACGGTATGGGTAACAGCATCGACCTGCACCTGCAAGACCGCGTGGGCGGCGACTTGGACATGTTCTTCGCCAATGCGCAGAAGTTCCTGGCCGCGCTGAACCAACGCCCGGAAGTGGCCATGGCCATCACCACCTTCAACCCGAGCTTCCCGCAATATCAGATTGACGTGGATGCAGCCAAGTGTAAGCGCGCGGGCATCTCCCCGTCTGAAGTGTTGACCGTGTTGGGCGGTTACTGCGGTGGTATCTATGCCTCGAACTTCAACCTGTTCTCGAAAGTTTACCGCGTGATGATCCAGGCCGACCCGCAGTACCGTTTGGACGAAGAAGCCCTGAACAACATCTTTGTCCGCGTCAACGGCAAGATGGCACCCATCAGCCAGTTCCTGACGGTGAAGAAAGGCATGGGGCCAGAGGTCACCAACCGCTTCAACTTGTTCGATGCCATCAACTGCAACGTGAACCCGGCGCCGGGTTATTCATCCGGCCAGACCATGCAGGCCATCGAAGAAGTGTTCGAACAGACGATGCCCAGCCGCTACAGCTACGAATACGGCAGCATCTCGCGTGAGGAACGCGAGACGGCAGGTTCCAACGACACGGTGTTCATCTACGTGCTCTGCGTCGTGCTGATCTACTTGATTCTGTCCTGCTTGTACGAAAGCTTCCTTGTGCCTTGGGCCGTCATCCTTTCCGTACCCTGCGGATTGATGGGTTCGTTCCTTTTCGCCAAGATATTCGGATTGGAGAACAACATCTACCTGCAGACGGGTGTGATCATGTTGATTGGTTTGCTGGCCAAGACGGCCATCCTGATTACCGAGTTCGCCTCGGAACGCCGCCGCCGCGGCATGGGCATCGTGGAAGCCGCTTACACGGCCGCACAAGCCCGTTTCCGTCCTATCATGATGACGGTGTTGACGATGATTTTCGGTATGCTCCCGCTGATGTTCGCCACGGGTGCCGGTGCCAACGGTAACAGTTCGTTGGGTACGGGTGTCGTAGGTGGTATCACCATTGGAACGCTCGCCCTGCTCTTCATCACGCCGGTGTTCTTCATCATCCTCCAGTACCTGCAAGAGAAGATTCGTCCGGCCATGCACGAGGAGATGGATCCGCAGATCCGCGCCGAGCACGAAAGGAACATGCTGGAAAAGAGTGCATTTAACAAAGAAAAAGATAAGAAATGAAAAAGATAATCATGACCATGACCGCGGCTGCCCTGCTGAGCAGCTGCGGCCTATACAAGAGCTACGAGCGCCCGGCGGACATCCAAATGGATAACCTGTACCGCAGTGAGAATGTCCAAGGGGGCGACTCGCTGGGCATGGCCTCCCTCGGATGGCAAGAGGTGTTCACCGACCCGAAACTGCAAGTCCTCATCGAAAAGGGGCTATCGCAAAACACGGATATGCTCAGCGCACAATTGCAAATCGAACAAGCCGAAGCCACGTTGAAAGCCGCCAAATGGGCTTATATCCCCAGCTTGGCACTGGCTCCGCAAGGTACGCTGGCAGGTGTGGATTGGGGTAAAGCCACGCAAACCTACACCATCCCCGCGACGGCTTCCTGGCAGTTGGACCTCTTCGGCAGCCTGCATAACGCAAAGAAACGTGCCAAGGCACAACTGGCCAACAGCGAAGCTTTCCGCCAGGCCGTGCAGTCGCAGCTGATTGCCGCCATCGCCAACTACTACTATTCGTTGGCCATGCTGGGCGACCAACTGGCCATCAGCATGGAAACGGAAAAACTGTGGAAGGAAAACGTGAAGACCACCCGCGCCTTGATGGAAGCCGGGCAGAGCAACATGGCCGCCGTGTCGCAGACTGAAGCCAACTACTACAGCATCTGCACACAAATCACCGACCTGAAACAACAAATCAGTGATTTGGAAAATGAATTCTGTGCCTTGCTGGGCGATGCGCCGCAAAAGTACGACATCGGCACGATGGACGGATGGACGGTACCGTCCAATCTCTCCGCCGGCGTTCCGGCTGCCGCCTTGGCTAACCGCCCGGACGTGAAACAAGCAGAAACGCAGTTGGCCGCCGCTTACTATGCCACCAACGAATCCCGTGCGGCATTCTATCCCGGCATCAACCTGAGCGGCACCATCGGATGGACAAACGATTTGGGAACGGTGGTCAATCCGGGCAAGTGGATTTGGAGCGCCATCGGGTCACTCACCCAGCCTTTGTTCCAGAACGGGAAGTTGCGGGCGCAGTATAAGATTTCCAAAGCCCAACAGGAACAGGCCAAACTGACGTTCCAGCAAACTTTGCTGGATGCCGGCACGGAAGTGAACGCCGCGCTCACCAAAATCCAAGCATCTGATGAAAAGAGCAGCTTGTATGCCAAACAAGTAGCCGCATTGGAAACAGCCGTAAAGAGCACCCAGGCGTTGATGATGAACTCTTCCACCAACTACTTGCAGGTGTTGACCGCACAACAGACGTTGCTGACCGCACAGATGTCGCAAATCAGCAACCGCTTCGACCAAATACAGGCTGTCATTGAACTGTACCAAGCGTTGGGCGGCGGATATACCACAGAATAACCCTAAAACATCAACTACTTACCCCAAGCGGGCGGCTCCGGAAACCATTCCGAATCCGCCCGCTTTTCTTTCAGGCACAGATGGATTCACCCCCCACAAGCCCACATAACATCCAGCTAAACCGGGAACTGTTCCTTGCCTTGGAGGTTTAACAAATGAAGAATATTCGTTTGTGGTCAAATGCACGGTTTCCCATCGCTTATCCGCCCGAAGGAAAACACCTCCGCCTCGTAGGGGAGGTGGCCCGAAGGGCCGGAGGGGTTTCCCATGCACATAAGTGACTTTTCCCCTTTTTCCCAAACCATTTATGTTGTCCGTGGATGCGCCCGGGGTGTTCACGTGGGCGTGAGGCGGGGGAGTCCTCCATCACACCCTGCCCGGACGAACCGCTTTTCCTTCCTTGACATGCAGGAAGATTTTTCGCAAACCATTTTTGTTCGGCTATAAATCAAAAAATGCAGACTGTCCCATAATGACCAATTGCGGCCGTTCATTAAAAGACTTTGCCGGGCGTTTGCCCGGCAAAGTCTTTATAACGATGAGCCTGCCTCCATCAGAACGGCAGGTCGTCCTTGGAATCACCTTGCGAGAAATCCACGGGCGCCGCATTCCCTGCCGGTGGAAATGGCGCAGGCTGCGGCTGTTGCGCCGCTGCGGGGTCGGCGACACGCTCCACCTTCCAAGCACGGATACTGTTGTACCAACGTCCCTGGTATTCGCGCGCGTCAATATCAAAGGACACCGTGAGCTGGTCGCCGATTTGAATCGCAAACTGGGCTATCTTATCCGCCCCGAACACATCGAAACACATTTTCCGGGGATACTGTTCCTGCGTTTCCAACACATATTCCTGCACTTTCCATTCCGATCCGGTGCGCTGCGAAATGCCCCCCCTTTCGGGCAACACCGCAATGATTTTTCCGGTAATTTCCATATTGTTGCTTTTATCTGTTGATGAATAAATAAGTGCCGCGAAATTACAACTTATTTTCCGGTTGCCATTGATTTTTAAATTATTTTTTTTGTTCCGTTCCTCTTAAATCCGTAATTTTGTGGTTAGAATCATAAAAAAGCGACAACATGAAATTTATTGTTTCCAGTGCCGAACTCTTTAGTCGGCTACAAACCATAGGGCGCGTCATAAACTCCAAAAACACACTACCGGCTCTCGACTGCTTCTTGTTTGACATCCATGACAACACGTTGACCATCACGGCCTCAGACAGCGAAACCACACTGGTGACCTGGATGGGACTCGTGGAGAGCGACGGGGTTATACGCTTCTGCATCAATGCCAAAACCATCCAAGATTCGATGAAGGAAATCGCCGACCAACCTTTGGCATTTGAAATCAATCCCGACAACATGGAAATCTCCGTCACTTACCAAAACGGCCATTTCAACATCATGGGACAAAATGCGGAGGAATATCCCGAAATGGGCGTGGAGGAAGAGGAGATGACAACCATTGACATTCCGTCCGCCACCCTGCTCGACGGCATCAATCATACCCTTTTCGCCGCAGCTGAAGATGAATTGCGCCCGGTCATGAACGGCATTTATTTCGACCTCCAACCAGACAGCCTGACTTTCGTCACTACCGATGGCAGCAAACTCGTGCGCGACAAAAGATTCGACATCCAAAATCCGCAACCGGCCTCGTTCATCCTGCCCAAGAAACCGGCCTTGCTGCTAAGGAACCTCCTGCCTAAGGAATCCGACACCGTCACGCTCAAATTCAGCAACCGCAATGCTGTGGCAAAGTTGGCCTCTTCCCAACTCTCTTGCCGGCTCATTGAAGGAAGATTCCCCAATTACAATTCCGTCATCCCGAACAATAACCCGTTCCGCATCACCGTGGACCGGATTGCACTGCTGAGTGCGCTGAAGCGGGTGCTTGTCTTCGCCAACCAAAGCATCGCCCTCATCAAACTGCACCTGGAGAACAATGACCTGACTGTTTCCGGCCAAGACATTGACTTTTCCACCTCTGCCGAGGAACATGTCGCATGCGAATATGCAGGCATGCCGATGAACATCGGGTTCAAAGGCACTTACCTGATTGACATACTGAACAACATCAACAGTGAAAACGTGGTCATCGAACTGGCCGACCCGAGCCGCGCAGGTGTCATCGTTCCTGCCGAACAAGAAGAGAACGAAGACTTGCTGATGCTGCTGATGCCCATGATGCTTAACGACTAACCCGCCGCGTGTATGAAACTGAACCTGAAAAATCCCATCGTGTTCTTCGACCTGGAGACCACGGGCATCAACATCACCACGGACCGCATTGTGGAACTGTGCTACATCAAAGTGCATCCCAACGGCAACGAGGAGTCGAAGAGCATGCGCATCAACCCGGAAATGCACATTCCGGAGAGTTCGTCGGCCATCCACGGCATTTATGACAAGGACGTGGCCGACTGTCCCACGTTCAAACAAATCGCGCAGGAACTGGCCAACACCATCAAAGGTTGCGACTTCGCCGGTTTCAACTCAAACCGCTTCGACGTGCCCATGCTCGTCGAAGAATTTCTGAGAGCAGGCATTGACATCGACCTGCGGAAGCGGAAGTTCATCGACGTGCAAAACATCTATCACAAGTTGGAACGCCGCACACTGAGTGCCGCCTACAAGTTCTACTGCGGGAAAGACCTCGAAAACGCCCACTCCGCATTGGCCGACACCCGCGCCACTTACGAAGTGCTCATGGCGCAGCTGGACCACTACCCCGAAGACCTGCAAAACGATGTGGCCTTCCTGTCCGAATTCTCACGCATGACGGACAACGTGGACTTCGCCGGGCGCATGATTTACAACGAACAGCACGAAATCGTTTTCAATTTCGGGAAATACAAGGGAAAGAAAGTCACCGATGTGCTCCGCACCGACCCGGGCTATTACAGCTGGATCCTGCAAGGCGACTTTGCCCGCAACACCAAACAAATCCTGACCCAAATCCGGTTGGAGATGAACAAATGACACGCGGCATGGACACACTCAAAGGGAAAAAAATCGTATTAGGCATCACGGGCAGCATCGCGGCCTACAAAGCTTGCTACCTCATCCGCGGCCTCATCAAGCGGGGGGCCGAAGTGCAGGTCGTCATTACCCCTGCCGGAAAGGAGTTCATCACGCCCATCACGCTTTCCGCCCTGACCAGCAAACCCGTCATCAGTGAATTTTTCTCCCAACGGGACGGCAGTTGGCACAGCCACGTAGCCCTCGGACTATGGGCCGATGCCATGGTCGTAGCCCCGGCCACGGCCTCCACCATCGGCAAGATGGCGCACGGCATCGCCGACAACATGCTCATCACCACCTACCTGTCCATGAAAGCCCCTGTGTTTGTCGCCCCGGCCATGGACCTCGACATGTTCGCCCACCCCGCCACACAGCAAAACCTGCGACAACTCCGCAGTTTCGGCAACCACATCATCGAACCGACAAGCGGTGAACTGGCCAGCCACCTGGAGGGCAAGGGACGCATGGAAGAACCGGAAAACATCATCCGTGTGCTGGAACGGCATTTCGCCCAAAGGCAAGACCTTCAAGGGAAAAAGATACTGATTACCGCCGGCCCGACATACGAGAAAATAGACCCCGTGCGCTTCATCGGCAACTACTCTTCGGGCAAGATGGGCTTCGCACTGGCCGAAGCATGTGCGGGACGGGGCGCGGAAGTCACCCTCGTCTGCGGCCCCACGGCCTTGCAATGCCACCATCCCGCCATCCGGAAGATTGACGTGGAATCGGCTGCGGACATGCACCGCGAGGCCACCGCACGTTTCCCGCAGACGGACGCGGCCATACTTTGTGCCGCCGTGGCGGACTTCACTCCTGAACATATAGCCGACCAAAAAATCAAACGGGAAGGCGACGGGCTCCTCCTCCGGCTGAAACCGACCCGCGACATCGCGCAGGCTCTCGGTGAAATGAAACACGAAGGGCAGAAACTCGTGGGCTTCGCCTTGGAAACCCACGACGAGCTGTCGCATGCCCGCGAGAAAATGGCGCGGAAAAACCTGGACTTCATCGTGCTCAACTCCCTGAATGATGAAGGGGCGGGCTTCCGCCACGACACCAACAAGGTGACCATCCTCACGCCGACCGACACTTTCGCCTATCCTTTGAAAGACAAAAAGAAAGTGGCCGAGGACATCATCGACAAGCTCTCATCCCTATTCTAAAAGCAAGAAACAACATGCGCAAGACCTTCAGCCACATCACCCGACACCTTATCGCTTTTGTCGCAATGGCGGCATGTGTCACAATCCCGGCACACGCCCAAGAGCTTAACGCCAAGGTGACCATCAACCGCCAGCAGATTTCGAACACGACGGAAGCCGTGTTCGAAGCCCTGCAAAACTCGCTGACGGCCTTCATCAATGAACGGCAGTGGACCGACATGCAATACGAGGAAAAGGAACGCATCAACTGCACGTTCAGCATCACGCTGAAAACCTACAGCGACACGGACAACTCCTTCACCGGCACCATACAGGTGCAAAGCAGCCGTCCGGTGTATAATTCCAACTACACGACCACGGTGTTCAATTTCCAGGACGAGGACTTCAACTTCACATTCCAGCAATTCGACCAATTGGAGTTCCGCCCGGAACAAGTCGATAACAACCTGACGGCTGTCATCGCCTATTACGCCTATCTCATCATCGGGCTGGACATGGACACCATGGCTCCTCTCGGCGGCACGGACGTGTTGCAAATGGCCATGGACGTGGCCAACAACTCGCAGAACCTGGGCTACGCGGGCTGGAAAGCCTTCGATGACAACCGCAACCGCTTCGCCCTCATCAACGACTATCTGGACGGCGCCATGGAACCGCTCCGGCAACTGGAATACAAATACCATCGGCTCGGATTGGACCGCATGGCGGAAAACACCGACACGGCACGGCTGGCCATCACCGAATCCATCGAAATGCTCAAACAAGCCCGCGACCAAAAGACCCTCAGCCAGTTGCCCGTCATCTTCACGGACATCAAGCGCGACGAACTGGTCAACATCTATAGCGGCCGGGGCACGGCGGAAGAGCGCGGAAAAGTCTATGACATCGTGTTTGCCATCAACGCCTCGCAAAGCAATTATTGGGAAAAACTCAGGAAATAGGAACATGCTGAAATCGCTATTCATACAAAACTATGCCCTCATAGACACGTTGGACATCCGCTTCGAACCGGGCTTTTCCGTCATCACCGGCGAGACCGGCGCGGGAAAATCCATCATCCTCGGTGCCATCGGCCTGCTGCTCGGACAGCGCGCCGACAGCAAGGCCATCAAGAACGGCGCACCGAAATGTGTCATTGAAGCCACCTTCGACCTCAGTGCCTACGGGATGGAGGACTTCTTCACACGGAACGACCTGGAGTTCGACGGAAAGGAATGCATCGTCCGTCGTGAAATCACGGCGGCGGGCAAAAGCCGTGCCTTCATCAACGACACGCCGGCTTCCGTCGCCCAACTCAAGGAACTGGGCGAAATGCTCATCGACGTGCATTCGCAGCACCAGAACTTGTTGCTGAACAAGGAGAACTTCCAACTCAAAGTCATCGACATCCTCGCCCACGACAAAGAAGAGCTCCAACGCTACAAGGAATGTTATTCGACCTACAAAGCGGCAGAGAAAACACTCAGGCAAGCACAACAGGAAGCCGAAAAAGCCCGCGAAGAAGAGGACTATCTCGCCTTCCAATTGGAACAGCTGGACAACGCGGCCTTGAAAAGCGGCGAACAGGAAGAGCTGGAAAAGGAACAGGAACTGCTCTCCCACGCCGAGGAAATCAAACAGGTGCTCTACCAAACCGGGCAGATGCTCGACAACGACAGGAACGGCATCCTCGACGCACTGAAAGAAGCCCGCCACCTGCTGGAGGGCCTCGCCAAGGCTTATCCCGACGGCAACGAGCTGGCCACGCGCATGGAGTCGTGCTACATCGAACTGAAAGACCTGGCGGGGGAAATCTCAGGACGCGCGGAACAAACCGAATTCAACCCCGAACGGCTGGACTATGTCACCGAACGGCTCAACACCATTTACGACCTGGAACAAAAACATCGCGTGGACACGGTGGACGAGCTTCTCTCCATCGCGGACGATTGCCGCAGGAAACTGGACTCCATAGCCCACAGCGACGCACACCTGCAGGCCCTGCAGGCCGAAAGGGACAAGGCCCGCGAAACCATGTGCGCACAAGCTGCCCGGCTCACGGCCTTGCGCAGGAAATCCGCCGCGCAAACCGAGATACAGATGCGGGAAAGGCTCATCCCAATGGGCATTCCCAACGTGCAGTTCAAGGTTGAGCTGTCCCCGAAAGAGGAACCGGACGAGACGGGAGCGGACAAAATCAACTTCCTGTTCAGTGCCAACCGGAACGGGCAGCTACAGCCCATCGCCCAAGTGGCCTCGGGTGGCGAAATCGCCCGTGTCATGCTGTCGCTGAAAGCCATGATTTCGGGTGCCGTCAAGCTCCCCACCATCATCTTCGACGAGATAGACACGGGCGTGTCCGGCAGCATCGCGGAAAAGATGGCCCGCATCATGCAGGAAATGGGAGCCAGGAACCGCCAGGTCATCAGCATCACCCACCTGCCCCAAATCGCAGCCCTCGGCACCACACATTATAAAGTATATAAGGAAGACCGCCCGGAGGGCACGGCCAGCCACATCGTCCGCCTCGACGGACAAGGCCGCGTGGAGGAAATCGCCCACATGCTCAGCGGGGCCACCCTGACCGAAGCGGCCATCGACAATGCCAAAGCATTACTTAACCCACAACACAAATGAAAAAGACAATCTTCATACTGGCCGCCCTGCTTGCCACAGGCTGCCTCCACGCACAAAATCCCAAATGGTTCAAAAAGGCCGCCAAGGCGCAAATCACCATCATGACCTTGGATGGACAAGGCCAAATGCTGCAATCGGGCAGCGGCTTTTTCATCGGAGAAGACGGCACGGCCCTGGCCGACTTCGAACTGTTCAAACGCGCCCAAAAAGCCAAAGTGGTCTGCGCGGACGGCAAAGAATACGAAGTGGATGCCATCCTCGGTGCCAGTTCGCTCTATGACATCGTGAAATTCCGCGTGAAGACGGAAAAGAAAACCCCGGCTCTCAACATCTCCGGCCGTTTGGGCGCAAAAAAAGAGCACGTTTACGTGCTCCCCTACCCCACGAAGGAAGACCAGACCTGCCTGAACGACACGCTATTCGACATTCAAAAATTTGAAGAAGAATATGGCTACTACACCTTGGGGCGGCAAATCGATGGAAAATACCTGAACAGCCCTGTCATGGACGAAGAAGGCGAAGTGCTGGGCATGATACAACGCAAGGCTGAAAGCGCGGAAGCCACATCGTATGCCATCAGCGTGGCCTACGGCAACTCGTTGGCTACCGACGGACTTTCCGCAGGCAACGACGACCTGAACGCCATCGGCATCCGCAAAGCCCTCCCCACCGAGGAAAGCGACGCGCGCACCTTCCTCTTCATGATGGCAGCGCGGTGCGATTCTTCCACCTACGGGCGGTACCTTGACGAATACGCCGCCCTGTTTCCCGAAAGCAGTGACGCTTACACCCAAAGGGCAGACTTCTATATGGCCCACGGAAATTACGCCGCAGCCGAAGGCGACCTGGAAAAAGCCCTCGACGTGGCGGAGAAGAAAGACGAAACCTATTACACGCTCAGCAAACTGCTCTACGAGCTGAACCTCCGTCCGGGCTACCAGCCTTACAAGGACTGGGATTTCCAAAAATCCCTTGCCTTTGTACGCGAAGCCTACGCGCTGAACCCGCTCCCGCTCTACGTGCAACAGGAAGCCAACGTCCTCTATGCGCTCAAAGACTACGAACAAGCCTGCGAGAAGTTCCTCTCTCTCAAGGAAACCAACATGCGCTCGGCCGACATCTTCCGCTATGCCGCCCAGTGTAAACGCATGGCAGGTGCCGACACGCTGCAGGTGCTCGCGCTGCAAGACAGTGCCGTGGCCTGCTTCACCAAGCCCTACATGAAAGATGCCGCACCGGCTTTGCTGGAACGTGCGGGCACCCTGCTCTCCCTGAAACGCTATCGCGAGGCTGTGCTCGACCTCAACGAATATGGCCATCTCATGAGCGACCAGGTAAACGCCCACTTCTACTACCAGCGAGAACAGGCCGAAATGCAGTGCCGCATGTTCCAGCAGGCCATGGATGATATTGACCGCGCCATCCGCATGGCTCCCGACGAACCGCTCTACCACGCCGAACGTGCCGTGGTGCTCTACCGCATCGGCGAACCAGAAGAGGCCATCAAGGCCGCCCGCCGCGCCACGGAACTCGACCCCGGCTATGCCGAAGCCTACCGGCTCATGGGTATCTGCCAACTGGCCGTGAAACAACGCGAGGAAGGGCAGGCCAGCCTGCGCAAAGCCGCTGAATTGGGCGACGAAACGGCCAAGAGCTTGCTCGAGGAAGGGGAGAACTCGCCAATTCCTGCCTCCAGCGGCGAGTAGAAGTGCCTAAAGGGGAGGTCACAACATGAAAAACGGCAGACAAATACACGGAAGAATCCTCTTGACAGGGATAGCCGTTCTCCTGATAGGATTGACGGGTTGCCGCGACCATACGCCCCGACCGGAATTGTACGGCCTACCGGGCGTGTGGACACTCTCCAAGATTTCTTTCCCCGACGGGATTCATCAGCAACACTTTCCCATGGAAGGCATGACACATTGCCGCATCTTCGGGCGCGACACCACGTATTACGACTGCCAGCTGCTCTCCACGCCTTCCGGCATCGTCATCATCCCCACCGGAAAGGGGGATTTCGACATCATCTACAAAGGCAACCATGAATTTCTGTATTTCGAGGACGGCTTCCGGCGACCGCTGACCTTTCCGGACGACACCACCTTGGTGATACAGCGACAAGGACGGCTCTACACCTGGCACCGCAACCACAGGATGACCGAAAACCGCATGAATGAAATCCGCAATATCATCGCGGGAGACTCTGCCGTGACAACATTGGTTTTGACGGCAGCAAGGGTTTCGATTGGATGCAGACCACAGTCCGCGCTTTCGCAGGGTATGGTTACAGTCAAAGCGAACGACTCATATCCAAGGAACTCTATCCTTTCCACTCGCGTACCGTCAGCATCGGCGCAGGCGGCACCATCACGCCCCTGCCGTGGTTCAACGTCGTGCTGACCAGTGGCTATGCTCGGAATGTGTCGGCGACAGACGGCGACCATCAGAACATGGCGCAGACGGTGCGCACCGCTACCCAACGCCTCTCACTCAATTTCTACGTCACCCGACAAATCACCCTCAACGCCTCTGTCGAAGACAACTACAACAACCTGACGGCCACAAACCGCCATGCCTGGTTTGGCGACGTGTCTGCTAAATACAAACTGAAGCGCGTCGATCTGGAGCTGCAAGCCAACAACCTTTTCAACCAAAAGCAGTACACTCGCGTGAACTACAACGGGCTGGACGTCTATACCCAAACCTCACAGCTTCGCCCACGCCACATCTTGGGAACCATCCGATTTAAATTACTATAAAAAAGGAATCACACGGATTTTACATGTCTTTATTATCCGTTTTAACCTTGTTTAAGGTTGTTGTGTGTATATATGTGTTTGTATGATGATGTTTTTCGTACCTTTGCGAGTATGAGAAAGGAATTAGGAAAATGGCTGATGGACATAGCCAAGTATATGACGACCGCTATTTTGTTGTCGTCGATATTTAATGGAATAGAAGAATGGGCTTGGTATGTTTATGCTTTAATTGTGGTTGCAGTGTTGGTAACCTTGTTCGTAGGATTGTCAATGGTTAAAGATAAGGAGGAATGAATATGGGAGCAATAATAACATCTGTGTTGGTAATCGTTATTGCCATTGCAGGCTATGTGTATTTCAACTATCAAGACAAGAAAAGAGAAATACACAAGGATAGAACTTAGCAAAAAGGACTTTTTGAAATCCATTTTGACTACATAATAAAGTCCCGCGCTGCTTTCACCAGTGGCGCGGGACTTTATTATGGAAATATTCTGATGCAAAGCAGGTGCTTCTTTGGGGCTTGTCGCAGTTGTCGGAGAGGACGGGCTTTAGCGGTCCCTTGGAAACCATCCGATTTAAATTACTATAAAAAAGAAACCGCGCATTGGGATTGCCCAAATAGGGGATGCCAACAAGTTAAATATTACTAATTACAATTGTATTCTACTTTCTTAGTTTGTATTTTATGACTTTAGTAGTATATTTGCGGTAGTAAAACTTATTGCAAGATGGAAAAGAACAAGCAACTGACTAAAGCGGAGTTCCAGGTGATGGACATCCTGTGGAGCCTTCCCGAACAAAGCGGATTCACGGGCGACATCCTAAAAGGCTACCCCGACCCCAAACCGGCCTACACCACGCTGGCCACCTTCCTGAAGATTCTGAAGGAAAAAGGCTTCGTGCAGTCGGAAAGCGTAGGTAAGATGCTGCGCTACTCCGCCGTTATGAAACGCGAAGAATACACCCGTTCCTTCATGAAAGACGTGAAGAACACCTTCTTCGGCGGGTCGCTCCTGTCGTTCGTCAGCTTCTTCGCCAAGGAAGAGAACCTGGGGCAGGAAGAAATAGACCAGATTATCGACATCATCCAAAAAGGCAAACATTAACTTATCCCCCGATACCATGAACCAAACATTCCTCGACAACCTGCAACTCGCCCCGGGCTTCTACCCGCTCGCCTCGCTGCTGACCGGCGCGGCCCTCTACGTCCTCTACCGGCTCTTTATCCACATGAGATGCCAAAGCCGGATGGCACAGGCGTTCCTGACCTTCGGGATGTGCCTCATGACCGCCGCGCTGTTCCTCCGCCTGACAGTATGGACAGAACCCGCGACCGGCACACCTCCCTCTCCCGCCACGGACATCCGCCCGGCTACGGAACGCCCCGTGGAGTCCCCGCAATCCCTCTCCGTCACACCACCGGCGCAGCCCTCTCCGGCCCCACCGGCCGGAAACCGTCTCCGCCCGACCGAAAAGACACAGGAAGCCCTCGCCGCCGCATGGGACTACGCGCTGTCGAACCTGCCGGCCATCTACGCCGCAGGTATCGCCCTGCTGCTCCTCTACATGGCAGCACAAATCGGACAACTGCACCGCATCCGGCGGAAATCCACGCTCCAAGGCCACAGAGGCTGCATCCGCGTTTACCAAAGCCCCTGTAACGCCCCCTTCTCCTACAGCTACAACATCTTCCTGCCCGGCGGCATGGAAGACGGACAGCGGGACTTCGTGCTGGCCCACGAGAAATGCCACATTTGGCACCGGCACTTCCACAAGCTGCTCTTCCTGCAGTGCCTCGCCATCGCCAACTGGTTCAACCCCTTCGCCTACCTGCTGTTCCGAGCCATAAAAGAACAGCAGGAAATGGAAGTGGACCGCGACGTGCTCGACAACGGCTTCGACCGCAAACAATACCAAATCAGCCTCGTGCTGGCCTGCACGGCACACAAAGAATGGATCTGGGCCCGATCAAATTATAATTATTCATCTCTAAAAGAAAGGATCTTGTTTATGAACAGACACATTCAAAACTCCAAGAGCCGCCTGCGCGTCGGCGCAGCCTGTCTCTGCATTGTCGCCCTCGTCGGCACCATTGCCACGCAGGCCATGGAGAAACCGGGAAAAGGCACGGCAGAAACCTTGAAAGAGACACCTGCCTCCATCCCGACAGGTCACGAAGTAATGCCGGAAACCCTCGCCAAAGCCACGGCGGATGCCGCGCAACCCACCACCGCCCCAACACCGCCGAAAGCCGCGCCACGCACTGCCGCCGCCCCGGCAAATGTGAAGAAGCAAAAGGACTACGACAGCCGGGGCTGCTGGACGATGCTCTTCATCGGCGACTCGGCCTATCAGCACCATCAGACGGCTCCCTTCGTCCCGCACTACAAGTTCTTCGGCAAGAAAGCCTCGCTGACCCTCACCGTCAACTGGAAGAACGCGGACGGCACTACTGTCATCGGAGGCGCCACGGGCGACTACGACCCGTTCTCGGAAACCACCGTGCGGGAAGGCGGGCAAGTGCGCCCGCGCCAATGGGTGGATGCCAACCACATCGACGACACGTGGAAAGACACTTACAGGATATCCCCATACAATTCCTCCCTATGGAAAACGGAACGCTGGGAACGCTGCGCCGTTCCGGAAGAAGTGAAACGCACCGTCGCAGCCTACAAGCAATGCCGGAAGCGGAAAGACAAGCTGAAAGGCGTGTGGAAGCAACTCACGCCTAGCCGTTCCTCCGAAATCTACACCTTTTTCGGCAAAGACCGCTTCTTCACCGTGGACCTCAAGCCGTACGAACAGGTCAACCTCTTCTACACGTTCAGCGGCACAGCCGGAGACTTTGCCTATGTCAATGACACCACGGTCATAGAAGGCCAAACGGTCTACAAGCTGGAATGGCTCAACAAAGACATCTTCAGCTACAAGAACCATGCCGGACAGACCCTCACGTACGTACGCGTGGAGATGCCGGAAGTCATCCGCAAGGTGGTCGAAGGTTGCGGCATCCTGAACTATTAACCCCACTGTTTTTCATTCTTCCCAAGGGCTGGGAAAAGCTTAACAGGCTTAACTTCCCAGCCCTTGCGACCAACTTGTCTGAAAAGTCATATCTCACAAAAACATCGTCATATACACCGGGATATACTCCACTCCATTCTCTCGCCTATAATCCTTGTTATAAATCAGATACTTGTTCATTATCCGGTCTGAGAATTTGGAACAAAATTCGTCCAAAGACTTATGAGTCTTGTATCCCGACGACTTTACTTCTATGGGAGAAATCTTGTGCTTGTCCGGAATGACAAAATCTATCTCGTAATACTTCTTCCCTTCGGCATATGGGATGGTATGATAGAACAGGTTCTTGCCCGTAGCTCTCAGCATTTGGGCTATGACATTTTCATAGACATATCCCATGTTGGTACTAAGCTTATCATTCAGCAGCTTGTCATAAATCACATTCTCGGTAATATCGGCATCCTTGAACGCCAGCGTGACGAACAAGCCCGTATCAGACGCATACATTTTGAAGTACTCTTCATTCTTTGTCAAAGCCAATCCTGCATTCGGGTCATCAGAATGATACACCACATTAACCGTCATGGAATCCTCCATCTCTTTCACGATATTCACAATCCTTTCAGCTCTTTCATCCGAAATAGCCTTACTCACTTGATAACGCATCGCGTTTCTACTGAGCTGTGCGGGAATGGCATCGTATAATGCCTTGGCCCTTCCTGAATCGTCAATCTTCCCGAAATCCTCTTCATAAAGAGCAATTATGTCCCGCTTTGCTTGGTCAACGTCCGTAAAATTGTTTGTCCTGATATACGCTGAAACAGCCTGCGGCATCCCCCCTACAAGCATATACAAGCGGAAATCCCTCATGAGTTTACGATGAACGGCATCGCCCAAAGGCATTTTCCTCTCAAATGCAGCCCGCAACAACGAAATAGTTGCAGTATCTCCAAGTGCCCACCTGAATTCTTCATAGTCCATCGGATACATATCTACTTTTGTTTCCTCGCTCGGGACAAGGATATTGCGGCTCATTGAACGGACTGATATCAAAGAACCCGTCTCTATATAATCATATCGATGGTCTTTCACCAAATGTTTGATGGCCTGTCTCGCAAGCGGCTGGAGTTGGACTTCGTCAAATATAATCACCGACTCCCTTTCATACAGTTGTACCTGATAAATGAACTGTAGCCTGATAAACAGGTAATTCAAATCTGAAATATCATTGAACAAATCACTTACCTCCTTTGACACCTTCGAGAAATCAATCAATATATATGACTTATACTCATGACGTGCGAATTCCTCTGCAATGGTAGATTTCCCGATGCGTCTGGCTCCTTGTATCAGCAATGCGGTATCACCGTTGCGCCCAGACTTCCATTTGAGCATTGTACTGTAAATCTTCCGTTTGAAATAAACCATATTATCTTCCATTTCCTTCCATTTTATGTGCGAATATACGCTTTACGAACTATTCCACCAAATTTCATACGTCAAAATGTCAATATCCACCAAATGTTTTCCGCCGTTTCGTCAATATCCACCAAATGTTTTCCGTTCGCAGATTGATACTCAACAGCACAAAGCATAGCTGGACAGCACAAAGCAACCGCCCTATTAGTTAATAAAACATAATTGTGTCTTATTTTGCGCCGTGCGGTTTTCCTACTATATTTTTAGCTGTATCTTTGCATTGGCTAAACTTACGGACGATGGAAAAGAACAAACCTCTGACCAAAGCGGAATACCAGATTATGGACGTGCTGTGGAACATGCCGGGACAAAGCGGCTTCATCAGCGAAATCCTGAATGCCATCCCCTATCCCAAACCGGCCTACACCACGTTGGCCACCTTCCTGAAAATCATGAAGAAGAAAGGCTTCGTGGACTCGGACATGGTGAACAAGACGCTCCGCTTTACCCCGCTCATCAGCCGGGACGAATACACGCGGTACTTCATGAACAACGTGAAGGACACCTATTTCGGCGGCTCGCTCGTGTCGCTCGTCAGTTTCTTCGCCGAAAAAGAGAAACTGACGGACGAGGAAGCCGACAAGCTCATTCGGCTCATCAAGAAAAACAAATCATAGCCCAAGCCCGACATGCCGCTCCCTGTACTGACACACGTGCAACTGACACCGGGCTTCTTCCCGTTGGCCGCCCTGCTCACGGGCGGCGCGGCCTATTTGTGCTACATGCTGCTGGTGCGCATGAAATGCAAAAGCCGGCCGGCACAAGGATTCATCGCGGCGGGAATGATGCTCATGACCGCCAGTCTGTTCCTGCGCCTGACCTTCGTCACGGAGAAGCCG
Source organism: uncultured Paraprevotella sp. (assembly GCA_944319925.1). Lineage (GTDB taxonomy): Bacteria > Bacteroidota > Bacteroidia > Bacteroidales > Bacteroidaceae > Paraprevotella. The sequence goes on along the minus strand of CALUFQ010000004.1, from coordinate 52,333 downwards.
GCCGCTTCTCCTTCCACCGAAGTTGCCCGCCAAGCCGTATCCCACGCCATTCCCTCTACCACTCCGGGATTCCCGGCTTTCCCCCGAGACCGCTTCAAACAAGCCTTGGATGTCCCCCGGCCCTCTTCCGGTGTCGCAAGCTCCCATGAACCAACCGGGACTTTCTGGGCGCAATGGGGCGGAAGGTTTCTTCCATGGTACATAGTCGGCGGGATCCTATACCTGCTTTATCTCGCCGGCCAACTGGCCAGCCTGCTCCACATCCGCCGCTACGCCGTAAAGGCTGGACAACACGAGGGAGCCACGCTTTACCACACGGATTATGAGATGCCTTTTTCCTTTGCGAAGTCCATATTCATTCCGGCTGACACCGACGAAGAAAAGGCCGCATTCATCCTGAGCCACGAGGCGAGCCACATCCGGCGGGGACACTTCTACAAGCTGCTAGCCCTGCAATGCCTGACGGCCCTCAACTGGTTCAACCCCTTCGCTTATCTGTTCTACCGGGCCATGCGCGAACAGCTGGAGATGGAAGCCGACCGCGACGTGCTGGACCAAGGGGCAGACCGCGAACAATACCAGATACACCTGGTGCTGACGTGCAAGGAACACCGGGAATGGATACCCGTCCGCTCGAACTACAATCACTCCACCCTCAAGGCCCGGATCATCTTCATGAACAAAACGGTGCAAAACGGTTTCGCGAGGATCACCTTGGCGGGAAGCCTCGCCCTATGCCTCTGCATCTACAGTTGCACGGACTTGAAGGAAAAGCCGCACAAGGCCGAAAGCTTCGACCTGCAAGGCTGCTGGACCATGCTGTGCATCGGGGACTCCGCCTTCCGGACCACCCGTACGACGGACATCGTCCCGCACTACAAATTTGTCGGAAAAGAAAATGTCCTTACTGTAGCCGTGACGGGCAGAAAAGCACCCGACGGCCCCACCTTCTTCTCTGGCAAATTGGGTTCTTTCCGTATGTCCTCAGACAGCGTGGCCGTCGAGCAAGGTTTGGAATGCCCCGTGCAAAGAGTGGATTCCGCCTCGTTCAACCTCTCATGGTATGACCCCAACGGGGTCTCCAATATCCCCGGATTATGGAAAACAGAACAATGGGTACGCCATACGCCCACCGGTAAGTCCCAACGGATCATGCAAGCCTACAAAGAATGCCACGAACGGAAAGACCAGTTGAAAGGCGCATGGAAAATGAGTGCTTACATAGACCGGAACACGGGAGAGAAAGTCCCGCAAAATCCTCTCCAATACAAATTCTTTGGGAAAGACCACTATTTTACCGTACTCGTACAAGCCATGACAGATATGGAAGGAAATCCCCTTTACCAATTCAGCGGTAATGGCGGTACTTTTGAGTATGTGGATGAAAACCATCTTCGCGAGAACGGAGGTGACCACCGCCTGCAATGGGACGGGGATGACACGTTCACCACGACCTTCCGATGGGACGGTGTGGAGTTCAGCGAAGAATGGACCCGCACGGAAATCCCCGAAGCCCTCGACCGGATGCTGGAATGCACCGGCCTGTAAATCAAAAAGACACAAAAACGTTAATATATACTTTCCCCGAAAGATGTGGCCACACGGCACTGCCCGGCCGCATCTTTCACTTTTCAATGAAATAAAGAAGCCCGATTAGATTTATACTACGCGCAGCATGATTTTGTGCATTCAATAGGAATTGATAGGAGGTGCGGCATTCCTGCCGCACAATCGCAAGATAGGCCACTGGCATACGCAATAGTGCGAGTATATGCAGCAAGAATGCTGCACCTCCTATCCCGCTGATATGCTGCGACGGATTGTAATCCGGCGCAATTGGGGTGCGGATTTCCGAACATGCGCACATCCTTCCATTGACAGAATGAGAACTTTCGGGTGCGCGTTGACAATTTGCTCATTTTCGCCTTCTGAGATTCGCGTATTCGGCCGCCGGGCCGGGACAGCGCGGAAAGAATGCAGCCACACGCGCCATGCGGAAATCAAAATGTCGCGGAATCCCCTCCAAACCTGCCCTTTTGACGGAACACGGGACACTCCCGGCGCAGAAGTCCGACCGGCGGGAAAGCCCGCCAGGGGATTCCGCCGACAAAATGACACGGGGAACGTGTCCGGGAAAAAGTTCCAACGGGAAAGAAAAACGGCTTCGGAGCCGCCACGAAAACGTTTCTGTACCGGGATTTTTTCATACGAGCCCCGAAAAAGAAATTCCAAGCCCCGAAAAAAGAATTCCGGGGCTTGGAATTTCGCTTTCCGGCCCCGAAATTTCCCGTCAGACCGTCCGAAAAGTAAATTCCTCTGACAAAATCTTGCACAGAAGCCCCGTTTTGTGCAAAAAAATCGCGCGAAAATCTGCTATTTGGGCCGGATTGCGCAAAAGTCGCGTCACGAAAATCGCCAAAAATAGCGCAATTTGTCTATTTTTACAGGCATTTCATGACATTCTGACTTTGGGTCGTGACACGTTCCCCGCAAAGTTTATTAAATCCCCACTGAATTTCGACTGCGCCGAAATCGCTACTATATACTTTATTGCACAAAAGCAATGATAGAGAAGCAACCAATAAAATCGTTAATCAGCTGATTTTGTTCGATTATTCCAGCGATAATGAGTATCTTTGCGGAAAGATTAAACCATTATGGAGAAAACAAAAATTACCCACAAAGAAGCTCTTGCTAAGTTTCAGGTTGCCAAGAATAAAAAACGTGAATGTCTCAAGCAACTGGAGAAGTCAATGAAGGAGATTTACAAGGAACACACTGGCAAAGAAGCCGAGAACTTTTTTGCTTTATGATGAATACCCTTTCATTAGAGCTTATCAATAAAGTTGCCGCTTATCCTATCGTGCGCAATGCCAAGATGGATTCTTTCATTTCTTCACAGATGGGAGAGTGCATTATTCTGTCGGATTCATTGAAGAAGACACGTTACTTTCCAAAGAAACCTACCAATTGATTATAGCCAATCTAAACAATCGTAAGTCTATGCGTGATAGAAAGGTGAGAGATACGATTGTTGCCATAGTCGATGAATTTTTTAATCGTAACAATGCCACCTTATTATATATCTGTGAAACGGGTGACAATAAACAGGGTATGAGGAGTCGTTTGTTTGAGTATTGGTTCTCTACCTACAACCAGAAATCGCTGTTTACCACAATGTCCTCCTCCGTTGTAGATGATGAAGGAATAGTGAATTATGCCACTATTATTTTAAGGAACGACAACCCTTATCTTTCCGAGATTGTTACTGAATTTTCAGAATCCATTCAAGCACTCAATCAGAAACCTGAATAGGAAGAAAAGAAAATTCAGTCCAACTTTATCATTCGGTGGAGGTATTTGCATACCATCTGCGACGGCCTAAATCCCATTTCTATTGCGTTAATCAGCTGATTTTGTTCGATTATTCCAGCGATAATAAGTATCTTTGCACCCGTTTTGTCACAAACACAAAAGATAACGAGATGAAAATCGGACACATCGTTTGCTTTATCTTCTCCGTCATCGGGTTACTGGCCCTCGTGGCCTACTTTTTCCCGCAAGAAGGAGTCGCCATAGGCGGAATGCAACTGCGCTTCCCCACCCTCGCGGAAGTGCTCCAGGCCAAGGAAGAAGAAATCCCCACAGACACCATCCCCGAAGACACCCTCACCACGGAAGAGCTGATGCAACTGCGCATGGACGCACTCAAGGCGGAAAAAGAAAGCGAGTTCCTCACCTATTGCCAGACCAACCCCGCACGGATTTACATGCCGGGCGACAGCGTGGCTTATTTCGACCCGTTCTTCGACGCCCTCGAAACAGCCAAGGAACGCCCGATGCGCATCATGCACTACGGCGACTCGCAGTTGGAAGGCGACCGTATCACGTCCGTGCTCCGCGAAGCGTTCCAAGGAAAGTTCGGCGGCAGCGGCGTGGGGCTGGTGCCCGCCGTGCAAACCATCGGGACATACACGCTCTCACAGACGGCCATGCCCGAAGACTTGGCGCGCCACCTCGTCTATGGCCCGAAAGAAATGAGGCTTGACGGGAACGGCTACGGCCCCATGGGGCAAACGGCCACCGTGGACGGCACTGCCACCTTCCGCTTCACCACCCGCATGCGCGACACCTATCCCTGCGCCTCGCGCTTCAGCCGGCTCACCCTGCTGGCAAGCTGGCCGGTGGAAGCCTTTGCCACAATGGGCGGAGACACCTTGTCGCTCGAAGAAAGTCCCGCAGGCGAACGGCTGTATTTCTACACCGCCCGCCTCGGCGGTGCCCGCACCACAGTCACCCTGACGGTCGGCGGGCAAGCCGACATCTATGGCATCCTGCTTGACGGCGCAGGGGGAGTCTCGGTGGACAACATCCCCATGCGAGGCTGCTCGGGCACCATCTTCACCAGCATCGGCGCAACCACGCTCGCCCCGTTCTTCAAGGAAAAAAACGTGCGGCTCGTCATCCTGCAATACGGTGGCAACTCCGTGCCCTACCTGAAAGACGAGGAGGGCATCGCCGCATACGCCCGTTCCCTGAAAAGGCAAATCGAATACCTGAAAAAACTCGTCCCCGCCGACACCCGTTTCCTCTTCATCGGCCCGTCGGACATGTCCACCTCCGTCGAAGGAAAGATGCAGACCTATCCGCTGCTGCCCCGCGTCGTGGAAGCCCTGAAACAGGCTGCGGACGAAAGCGGCATTGCCTATTGGGACCTGTACGCCGCCATGGGCGGACGGAACTCCATGATGAAATGGGTGGACAGCCACTTGGCCGGCCCGGACTATGTGCATTTCACCCCGAAAGGCGCGCGACACGTGGGCAACATGCTCTACGAAACCCTAGAGTTCTATCATAAATTCTATCGCTTCCGCACAGGCAAGGACCGACTGAAGCTGAGCGCAGACAGCACGGAACTGGTCATCGACACCACGGACGTTGACACCGCCGTCTCCCCCACTCGCATGCCTGATGGGGATTCCGTGCACACACCGCCCCACGACTCGCTTCAAGCCACGCGCCATGCGCAGGAAGATTCCGTCCCTGAACACGAAAACAGCACAGACAACGAAAGCCTATGAAACCATACATCCACATAACCGCCTGCCTGACGGCATTCATCCTGCTGGCTTCCTGCCTCATGCGGCCGGAAACCATCCCCGGCGAGCGCAAAACCGCCCTGCGCCCCCTACCCACGACTTACCCGTTCATCCGATACGAGGACAACGTGCTGCAGTTTCCCGGCAGCCGGACGGCATTCGACTCGTTGTATGAGAAGCTAGACACGCTATTGCAAACCGGCAGAGGCCACGTCGCCATCCTCCATATCGGTGGAAGCCACGTGCAGGCCGGTTACCTGAGCCACCAGTTGCGCACGGACTTCGCCTCGCTGGCCGACTCCGTCATGACGGAACGCGGGCTGCTCTTCCCGTTCCGCATCCTGCGCACCAACGCGCCGCAGAATTACCGCATCGGCCACACCGGCCATTGGGAAGGCACCCGCTGCATCAAGCCAAGCGGCACGGACACGCTCGGCATCGCGGGAGCCGCCGTCAGCACCCGCGACCGGAACGCCTCGCTCTCGCTCTCCCTAAACCTGCGCGATTCCGTACCGTTCTTCTTCACCCGCCTGCGCCTGCTGGGCTATGCCACCGACAGCACCGCCCTGCCCTATGCCCTGCACGACGGCGACACGCTGTGGGCACGGCACGAACCGGCCACACGGAGCTACCTCATCGAATATCCCGCACCCTGCGACACGGCAGACATCCGTTTCCTCCTCCCCGGCGAAACCCGCTTCACCCTGACCGGCATCCTGCCCGAGAACGGGCGCGACGGCATCACCTACCACGCCACGGGCATCAACGGGGCCGACGTGCCGGCCTGGCTGCGCTGCGCCCATCTGGCACAAGACCTCAGGCTCATCCGTCCCGACCTGGCCATCTTCGGCATTGGCATCAACGACGCGAACGTGCCGGCCGACCGGTTTGACCCGGAAGCATTCAAGGCGAACTACCGCCGGCTCATCGCCCTTTTCAAGGCGGTCAACCCCCACTGTGCACTGCTCTTCGTAACCAATAACGACTGCCTGCTCAACCTGGGCCGCCGCTACGGAAAACGCACCAACCCCAACACGGCACGGGTGGCCAAAGCCATGAAAGAACTGGCGTCGGAATACGGCGGAGCCGTGTGGGACCAATATGCCATCATGGGCGGCTCGCGCTCTTCCGCATTATGGAAAGGCAAAAAGCTGATGCGCCCCGACCGCATACACTTCACCGCCGAAGGCTACCGCCTCGTCGGCGACCTGCTCTATAACGCTCTGATTACAGATTACTTGGAAACCAATGGAAATTAAAGAAAACCTGACGATACTGTGGGAATACCTGAAGACGGTGTTCTCCTTCGATCCCGAAAGCCCGCTGCTCTTCACGCAGTTCCAGTTCTGGGCGTTCTTCGCCATCGTCTTTGCCGTGTTCGCGCTCTTCCGCAACAAGCGTCTGCTGCGCAACACGTACCTGTTCTTCATCAGCGTCCTGTTCTACTACAAGACGAGCGGGCTGTTCTTCGGCCTGCTGCTCTTCGTCACCCTCAGCGACTTCATCATCGCCCAGTTCATCTACGCCTGCCGGGCGCGGTGGGGAAAGAAACTGTTCCTCATCCTGAGCGTGACGATCGACCTCTCCATCCTGTGCTACTTCAAGTATGCCTACTTCTTCGCCGACCTGGTCAACACGCTTTGCGGCACTTCCTTCCAAGTGACGAACATCCTGGCCGAAGGCTTCAACCGGGCCGTGGGCGAACCGGTGTTCAGCATCGACCGCATCATCCTGCCGGTGGGCATCTCGTTCTACACGTTCCAGATTATCAGCTACACGGCGGACGTGTACAAGGGGCTGGTGAAACCCGTACGCAACTTCTTCGACTTCGGGTTCTACGTCACCTTCTTCCCCCAGCTCGTGGCCGGCCCCATCGTGAAAGCCAGCGACTTCATCCCCCAGCTCTACCGCAAGTACTGCCTGAGCCGGCTACAGTTCGGCATGGCCGTATTCTGGATTCTCAACGGCCTGCTCAAGAAAATCATCCTGAGCGACTACATCGCGGTGAACTTCATCGACCGCGTGTTCGAGAACCCGATGCTCTTCTCCGGCTTCGAGAACCTGATGGCCCTCTTCGCCTATTCGCTGCAGGTGTATGCCGACTTCTCGGGCTACACGGACATCGCCATCGGCCTCTCGCTGCTCATGGGTTTCCACCTGCCACGCAACTTCAACTCGCCCTACAAGGCGCCCAACTGCAGCAACTTTTGGAAACGCTGGCACATCTCGCTGTCGCGCTGGCTGCAGACTTACCTCTACATCCCCTTGGGCGGCAACCGCAACTCGACCTTTGGCACATACTTTTGGATTCTGACCATCACGCTGGCCGCCTTGGTGCTGTCGGGCAACCCCTACATCGCCGTCGGCGTGCTGCTGCTGGCCGCCGCCGTAGTCTATACCGGACTGCGCTACCCCGACCGGCGACGGAAAATCTGGGCTAACCTGAACTCGATGATTACGATGCTGCTCGGCGGACTGTGGCACGGTGCGAGCTGCAACTTCATGGTGTGGGGTGGCCTGAACGGCGTAGGCATGATCGTCTACAAGTTCTGGCGCGACTTCCGCCCGTTCAACCAATTGCTTTGGGCGCTGTTTTTCCTCGGCCTCGTGTGGGTGTTCTCTGTGTTCTATCCCGCTCCGGTGTGGAACCTGTTCCTCGTGTTCATGCTCTTCATCGCGGGCAGTGCGCTCGTCAAGTTCCTCTACACGACCAGCAAAGCGCGTTGGCGCGTGGACTGGATAGGCCACGCCTGGGCCGTGTGGGTCACGTTCGTGTTCATCAGTTTCACCCGCCTGTTCTTCCGCTCGGGGTCCAACCTCGACCCCGCCGTGGCCAACGAGACGGCATGGCGCATCGCTTCGGAGATGGTGAACCAGATCGGGTCGGCCTGGAACGCCAACGTGGGCGACATCATCCTGGCCTACGACAAGGTGTTCGGCCTCTTCCTATTGGGCATGGTCATCCATTGGTTGCCGGACAACTGGAAACGCCGCTACCGCATCTGGTTCGCCCGTACGCCACTACCGCTAATGGCCCTCCTCGTGGTGGCCGCCGTGTTCGTCCTCTACCAGTTCGTCACGGCCGAGATGCAGCCGTTCATCTACTTCCAGTTCTGACCTTACATCTGCAAAAAGGAGAGGAAATATTTGGAAACGTCGAGTTTTTGACCCATCTTTGCACCCGCAAAAGAAGAGACGTTTTGTAATCCTCATCGGAGGGCAATCGAAATGCCGGACAAGATGACTGGGTAAAACCAATCAGCTTGTCCGGCATTTCCGGTTGCAGGCAGCGACTCATAATATAATAAGAATATGAAAGAACTCGACTTGACGCAAGGAAGCGTACCCAAAGTGTTGTTGCAGTTCGCGCTGCCGTTCCTGCTGGCGAACCTCTTGCAAGCCCTCTACGGCGGGGCAGACCTGTTTGTGGTGGGCATCTACGATGACGCGGCCAGCGTGGCGGGCGTGGCCATCGGAAGCCAGGTGATGCAGACCGTCACGGGCATCATCCTGGGCCTGACCACGGGCACCACCATCCTCATCGCCATCGCCACAGGAGCGAAGGACGACCGGCAGACGGCACACACCATCGGTACGTCCGTCTGGCTCTTCGCCCTCGTGGGATTCGCGCTCACGCTCGTCATGGTGGCGTTACACACCCAAATCGCCCAGCTGATGCACACCCCCACGGAAGCCATGGCCGACACACGGCACTATCTGCTGATCTGTTCGGCGGGCATCCCGTTCATCATGGGCTACAACGTGGTCTGCGGCATCCTGCGCGGATTAGGCGACTCACGCACGCCGCTCTACTTCGTAGGGCTGGCCTGCGCCATCAACATCATCCTTGACTTCCTTCTCGTGGGCGGCTTCCACCTGCGGGCAGCCGGAGCGGCCATCGCCACCGTAGCCTCGCAAGGCATCAGCTTCGCCACCGCCTTATGGTTCCTTCACCGACACGGATTCCACTTTGCCTTCTCCCGCCGTGACATCCGGCTCGACGGCCCGTTGTCCCGACGCATCGTGAAGCTGGGTGCCCCCATCGCTCTCCAAGACGCGCTCATCAACGTGTCGTTCCTGCTCATCACCGTCATTGTCAACCAAATGGGAGTCATAGCCTCGGCCGCGCTCGGCGTGGTGGAGAAAATCATCACGTTCGCCATGCTGCCGCCCATGGCCATATCTTCTGCGGTAGCCGCCATGACGGCACAAAACTACGGCGCGGGCCTCATCCGCCGCATGAACCTCTGCCTGCGCTCGGGCATCGGCATGGCCTTGGTGTTCGGCATCAGCGTATGCATCTATTCCCAGTTCCTACCGGAAACGCTGACGGCCATCTTCACCCATGACCCTGCCGTCGTGACCATGGGAGCGGACTACCTGCGCGGCTACAGCATCGACTGCGTCATCGTCAGCTTCGTGTTCTGCATCAACTCCTACTTCAGCGGGCAGGGCAACTCCTGGTTTCCCATGGTACACAGCCTGATTGCCACCTTCCTGTTCCGCGTCCCGCTGTCGTGGGCATTCAGCCACATCGCCCCTTCCTCTCTCTTCTGGATGGGTTTCGCACCGCCATTGGCCACCACCGTGTCGTTGTTAATCTGCTTCTGGTACCTGCGGTGGCAGGCACACAAGTGTGCAACGTGAAAAAGTAACAAGCCCCCGGGGATGCGCTCCTCGGGGGCTTGTTACTTTCAATAACTCTTCCTTGGACAAAGAACTATCCGCCGAAGTTATCGTACATGATGGATTCGGAATCTACGCCGAGACCGTCGAGCATCTGCACCACGGCATTCGACATCGGGCCGGGACCGCACATGTAGTACTCGATATCCTCGGGGGCCTCATGGTCCTTCAGATAGGTGTCGTACATCACCTTATGCACAAAACCCGGAGTGTACTTCACGCCTGCGGCATCGGCTGCGGGGTCCGGACGGTCCAAAGCCAAGTGGAAATGGAAGTTGGGGAACTCCTTCTCCAAGCTCAGGAAGTCCTGCAAGTAGAACACCTCGTTCAAGGCACGTGCGCCGTAGAAATAGTGCATTTCGCGATCGCGCGTGTTCAACGTCTTGGTCATGTGCATGATTTGCGCACGCAAGGGAGCCATACCGGCACCACCGCCGACCCAAATCATCTCCTTCTTGCTGTCGAAATGCGGATGGAAGTCTCCGTAAGGACCGCTCATCACCACCTTGTCGCCCGGCTTGAGGGTGAAGATGTAAGACGAAGCGATACCCGGGTTCACGTCCATGAAGCCGCTACGGTCCGGCTTAAACGGAGGAGTGGCGATACGCACGGTCAACATGAACACGTCGCCCTCGGCCGGATAGTTGGCCATGGAGTAGGCACGGACCGTCGGTTCCGTATTGACGCACTTCAACGGGAAGAGACCGAACTTCTGCCAAGCGGGCAAGTACTCGTCGCCGATGAGACTCTTGTCGATGTCCTTGTCGTAATCGATGGTGAACGTAGGAATCTTAATCTGTGCATACGAACCCGGAAGGAAGTCCATGTGCGCCCCCTTCGGCAACTGCACCTTGAATTCCTTGATGAACGTAGCCACATTTTTGTTGCTGATGACGGTACATTCGTATTCCTTCACGCCCATGACGGATTCAGGCACCTTGATGGCCAAATCACCCTTCACCTTGCACTGGCAACCCAGACGCCAATGATCCTTAATCTGCTTACGGGTGAAATGTCCCTTTTCAGAATCCAGAATCTCACCGCCGCCTTCGACCACCTGGCACTTGCACTGGCCGCAAGACCCCTTGCCGCCGCAAGCGGAAGAAAGATAAATGCCCTGTTCCGACAAGGTGGACAACAAGCTGCTTCCCTGAGCCACAGAGATGACCTTGTCCCCATTGATGGTGATGTTCACGTTTCCGCTCGGCGACAAATATTTCTTGGCAACCAGCAGGATGATGACCAAAAGAAGGATTGTGACGAGGAATACGCCAATGCTCGCATAAATAAAATTCATATCCATTGTTCTATTCCTTTCCTTTTAAATACTTAAACCAGAGAAACACATAAATGCCATGGCCATCAGGCCCACCGTGATGAACGTGATGCCCAGTCCCTGCAACGGCTTGGGCACGTCGGTATAGGCCATTTTCTCGCGAATGGCAGCCAACGAGACGATGGCCAGCAACCAACCGATACCTGAACCCAAGGCGTAGGCGATGGAATCCCACACGTTGGAGATGGCCTGTGTGCTGGTGGCCGGATCCATGGAGATGCGCTGCTGCATAAAGAGCGAAGCACCCATGATGGCACAGTTCACAGCAATCAACGGGAGGAAGATACCCAACGCGGCATAGAGGGAAGGCGTGAAACGCTCCACCACCATCTCCACCAACTGCGTAATGCCGGCAATCACGGCAATGAACAGGATGAACGAGAGATAGGTCAGGTCAATGCCAAGGATGCCATCCTCGGAAAGCACTTTGGTCTGCAGCAAATAGTCCACGGGAACGGTCACCACCAAGACAAACGTCACGGCGATACCCAGCCCGAGGGCCGTCTTTACATTCTTGGATACGGCCAAGTAAGAACACATACCCAAGAAGAAAGCGAAAATCATGTTGTCCACAAAAATCGAACGGACAAACAAACTTAAGAAATGTTCCATATTGTCTTTCTATGTTTTAGGATGTGGTTCGTTTACTTCTTTTCCTTTTTCTCATTATAGGCCCTGTGTACCCAAATCACGCAACCCAGAAGAATCAGCGCCATGGCCGGCATCGTCATCATGCCGTTGTTCATGTAACCCATGTCGTAGAAACTCTGCGGAATGACCTGGAAGCCCAGCAAGGAGCCGTTGCCCAAGAACTCGCGCACCGTGCCCACCACGACGAGCACAAGCGCATAGCCCAAACCGTTGCCCAAACCGTCGAGGAAACTTTCCCACGGCCCGTTCATCATGGCAAACGCTTCAAGGCGTCCCATCAGGATACAGTTGGTGATAATCAGCCCGACATAGACAGAAAGCTGTACGCTCACGTCGTAGGCGAAAGCCTTAAGCACCATGCTCACGATGGTCACCAGCGCAGCCACCACGACCAACTGCACAATGATGCGGATGCGGTTGGGAATGGTCTTGCGGATAAGTGAAATAATCAAATTGGAAAATGCCGTAATCACAGCCACGGAAAGTCCCATGACAATGGCCGGCTGCATCTGCGAAGTCACCGCCAATGCGGAACAGATACCCAGCACCTGCACGGCAATCGGGTTGTCGAGATTAAGCGGGGCGGTAAATACTTCCCGGTTCTCTTTAGAAAATAACTTGCTCATATCTCTTGCCTCCTTATTATTCGTTAGTCGTTAAAAATGTCATGTAACGGGACAAGCATTCCTGCAACATAGCGTGTACGCCATTTGTAGTCAGCGTGGCACCTGTCAGCGCGTCGCAACGGTTGGCATCGTCCAGCCCCACGACCGTCTTGCCTTTCTTCACTACGCTCAGAGCCACGGCAGAACCGTCGGCATTCATCAGTTTCTTGCCTTCAAACTGCTTTTGGAACTTTTCATACTCGGTAATCAAAGCACCCAAGCCGGCGGTTTCTCCCTTGTGGGTGAAATACACGCCATAGACAGTATTCTTGTCCGCATTCAAGGCTACATAGCCCCAAATGGCATCCCACAGACCTTTACCCGTCACGGGAATGACATATTTCGTCTCGCCGTTTACTTCGCAGACATATAAAGGAAGGCATTCGTCCGAGATGTTCTTGTCTTCCACGACAAAACCATCCTGATCTTTGGACTTCCCGTCCTTGACCACATTGCCGTCCTTGTCTATGATTTCGTCGGCCACGACGACTTCGCTGTAGGTTTTCTCCACATCGGCCTTTTCCACATCACGGAGATTCAACGCAGCCAGAATCTGGCTCTTCTTGTCAATGCGCACATTGGCCATCGACTGCGGCTCAAGCACCTTGGACACGAACGCCAACAAGAACGCCACGATGACCACCACGATGCAAGAATATATGATGGTATAGGTATTGCCGTCCGTGTTCAGTCCTTTTTTGGCAGGCTTATCGGCACCTTCCTCCATGATTTCCTCGAACTCGGAAGCGGGAGCCTGGCACACCGGACATTTTTCGGGAGCGGCATCCCCCTCATGTATGTAGCCACATACTTTACATTTGAATTTCTTTGTAGCCATAGTTCCTTATTTTTTAATCGCACGTTTCGCGCGCTTGTCGATATTATTCTGAATTACACAATAGTCAATCAGCGGGGCGAACAAGTTCATCAACAAGATGGCCAGCATCATGCCCTCGGGATAGCCCGGATTGAGCACACGGATTATGATGGCCATGGCACCGATGAGGAAGCCGTAAACGAACTGTCCGGGCACCGTGCGGGCGGAAGTCACCGGGTCGGTAGCCATGAACACGGCACCGAAGCAGAAGCCGCCCAATGCCAAATGCTGGTACCACGGCACCATGGCACCGGCGTTGCCTTCGGGACCCCATTGGTTGAAAATCCAAGCCAGCAACGCACCGCCGACAAAGACGCTCAACATGGTGCGCCAGCTGGCAATGCCCGTCCAAAGGAGGATAACCGCGCCGATGGCGATGGCCACCACGCTGGTTTCACCGATGGAACCCGGAATGAAGCCCCACACCTGGTCCCAAGAGAACGCAGGCACAGTACCCGTAGCCACCTCGCCGAGCGGAGTGGCCATCGTGAAGGCATCGGGCAGGTCGTTACCCAAACCGCAGATGCTTTCCTTGGCCACCCAGCAAGCGTCGCCACTCATGGCCGTAGGATAGGCAAAGAAGAGGAACGCGCGGGTTATCAAAGCCACGTTGAAGATGTTCATGCCTGTACCACCAAAGATTTCCTTGGCGAAAATCACGGCAAAAGCACAAGCGATGGCGATAATCCACAACGGACAGTCCACCGGCACAATCATCGGCACAAGCATACCCGTGACCAAGTAGCCTTCCTGAATTTCCTCATGCTTCCACTGGGCCACAATGAACTCGATACCAAGGCCGACGATATAGGAAACAATAATCTTGGGCAACACGGCCAGCAAGCCGAAGCCGAACATTTCCCAAAACGTGCCGTCCACTCCGGCCGCCGCATAGTTTTGGTAACCGATGTTGTACATGCCGAACAAAAGTGCCGGCATCAACGCGATAACCACAAATATCATGATGCGCTTGCTGTCAATCGCATCATGCACGTTCACTCCCGACTTCGACGTGGCATTGGGCACGAACAGGAAAGACTCGAACCCTTCGAACACCGAACGGAAAGCGTGAAGCTTGCCCCCTTCCTCAAAAGAAGGCTTTATCTTATCCAGATATTTTCTTAACGCATTCATTATTATTATCTATTTAGCGATGAAACATATTTAAGCCATCTCCTTGCGAAGCATGTCCAATCCTTCGCGGACAATGCGCTGCACTTCGAGTTTCGAAGAATCCACGAACTCGCAGAGGGCAAAGTCCTCGGGAGCCACTTCGTAAATGCCCAAAGCTTCCATGCGGTCAATGTCGCCCGTGATGATGGCTTTCACCAATTGCTCCGGAAAAATGTCCATCGGGAACACGCGGTCGTATTCGCCGGACATGATCATGTGACGCTCGCCGCCCTTTACACGGGCATCCAACGCATACGCCTTCTTGCCGAAAAGCCAGCTGCAATAAGCGCGGCTAGAAGAATAGTCGCTGAAACGCGGCATAATCCAACCGAACATTTCATGCACGTCGTCACCCTCCGGAATCACATTCACCTCCGTGGCATGCGCGCCCAAGAAACCGTCGGCCGTAGTCTTCACGCCCGTCATCACGTTGCCGCTGATGACGCGCAAGGTGCGGCTTTCCGACACGCGGCCTTCTACCAAAGTGGACAATTTTTGCCCCACGGTCATACGGCAATAAGCGGGTTGCTTCACTTCCGAGCCGGCAAAAGCCACAAGACGCGTGAAGTCAAGCTTGCCCGTGTTAAACAAATGACCCACGAAAATCACTTCTTCCGCGCCAAGCGTCCAAACGGTCTCCCCCTTGTTCACCGGGTCGATATGGTTAATCTGCACTCCCACGTTGCCGGCCGGTGCCGGACCGTCGAAGAAGTTCACCGTCACATTCTTAGCCGCAGTCAATGCCGAAGCCGTCTGCTTCGTGCTCACGCCCAGGTATGTCTTTGCCATCTTGGCCAAAGCGTCAAGCCCCGTCTGGAAATCGGCTTCACGGCCTTTCAACACGAACTCGAAGTCCGCTGCCAACGGCATGGAATTGAAGGCCGACACAAATATGGCTTTCGGAGCCACTGAAGGATCAGGCACCACGTCGTATGGACGCTGCTTGAAGAATCCGAACAACCCGGACTTCAAAAGCATGTCTTTCACATCCTGCGCCGTCATCTGCTCCAAACTTGCCTTGCCGAAATCCACATACTGCTGCTGTGCATCAGCTTCCACGCGCACCGACAACACCTTGCGGCGGTCGCCACGCTCCACCAACGTCACTTTCCCACTCACGGGAGAGACAAATTTCACTTCCGGACGTACTTTGTCCACGAACAAAGCATCCCCCGCCTTGACCGTATCTCCCTCCTTGACCACCACTTTAGGTTTCGTCCCTGTGAAGTCATCCGGCATCAACGCGAACTCGCCCGGACTTTTCACCTGAAACTCCTCCTTGGCAGCCAGGCCCTTGAGATTCACGTCAAGACCCTTGCGTAATTTAATTACATTTGCCATATAATAGGATTAATTAAATTTGGTTGTCTTTAAAAACGTGGCAAAATTACATTAAAAATATGACAAAGTGAAGAAATCTAAAAAGAAAATACTAAATTTGTCGGACAAATCATGCACGCATAAAAAAAATAAGGAAAATATTCAGATTCATCGCAGGCATAGCCATCGGCGGTTACCTGCTTTTGATTGCGCTACTCCACATTCCGGCCGTGCAACGTGGGGTAGCATCTGTTGTCACCAACACATTGGAAAACCTCCTCCACACGGAAGTCTCCGTAGGCCGCGTGGATGTCGGGTATTTCAACCGCATCATCTTGGACCACGTCACGGTCAAAGACCTTGATGGCAAAAATCTGCTGAAAGCCTCCCGGCTATCGGCCAAAATCGACCTGTCGGCCCTGGCGCATGGAAAAATATCCATCTCCAGCATCCAATTTTACGGGTTCGACATCAACCTCTACCGAAAAAGAAAAGACGAGTCGCCTAATTTCCAGTTTCTCATTGACGCGTTTTCAGGCGGCAACAAGCCTTCTTCGAGTCCCGACCTTCGCATCAATTCAGTACTGATAAGGAGAGGAAAGCTGACGTGGAACGAGTTAGACCAGCCAGCCACGCCCGAACGCTTCAATCCCTCGCACATTGTCTTAGACCACATCAATGCCACGCTTTCGCTGAAGCACTATTCAAAAGACTCCTTGAACTTGCGACTGAAGAAACTCGCGTTCGACGAACAGTCGGGATTCCAATTGAAACAAATGACTTTCAGAATCACGGCCGGGAACGAGGGAGCCATGGTGGAAGGATTCGGCATCGAACTTCCCCATTCACGCCTCATGCTATCCCCGCTCACGCTAACCTACCGGCGCATCAAGGAGGCATCTGGAAAAGCCAAGTTCCAAGACGTGGAATTTCAAGGCGGCATAGATGAAAGCACCTTTTCCGCCAAGGACTTCACGTCACTGCTTCCCGCGCTCAGGCAAGCGGAACCGTTCGCCAGCCTGTATCCCGTATGCATGGAAGCCCGGTTCAACGGGACTCTCGACAAGGTGCAGGCCAGCCGTCTGCACATCCATACCGAAGACCAAAGCATCCGCCTCGAGGCCCCGCTGACAGCCAACAACCTGAGAAGCAAGGAACGGCTTTCCGTCCTTACCCGCATCCGCGATTTAAGGATTGAAAACGAAAGCCTCCGAACAATTGCAAAAAACTTAAAGGGGAAAACACGGGAAAGGCTTGGCAAAATGCTACTAGCCATAGGCCAGGTAAAAGGAGAAGGATTCGTTTCCTATGCCAACAAGCGCGTTGCCACTGATTTTTCGCTGCGCACAAACATCGGGGCCCTTTCCCTGTCCGGCAAACTGACAGAAGGCAACCGTTTTGACACGGACATCAACAGCGGAAATTTCCAACTAGGGAAACTGCTAACCAAAGAAGACAAGCTGGGAGCAGCCGCATTCGACCTCTCAGGACAAGGATGGTTCAAGCGGAACGGCCGACCCTGGATTTCCGTCAACGGGAAAATCCACCAACTCCACTACAACCACCATGACTACCGCGACATTTCGCTTGACGCCACCTACAGCCATGGAGGCTTCGACGGCAAACTCGCCGTCAACGACCCACACATTACCTTGGCGGCAGAAGGAGCCTTCAGCCTGAAAGCCCGCACTCCATACATCAAAGGACGCATATCCGTCGGACATTTCGCCCCGCACACGCTTTCATTGACCCGGAAATATGAGGGGACAACATTCCAAGGCGACATCGAAGCCGACTTCCAAGGCAACGACATCGAAGACTTGGACGGGACAGTGGTCATCCGGAACTTTGCCATGGACGCTCCCGACGGACGATATGCCACCGGCCCCGTGACACTTTTGGCCACAGAAGAAGCCGGACGGCGCAAACTCTCGTTCCAAAGCGACTTCCTGCAAGCCGAAATGACAGGAGCATTCAAAATGGGCACACTCGTGGCGCACGGCAGAAGCCTGCTCCACCGCTACCTCCCCACATTCATCAAAATGCCGCAGGCAAAAAGAGACACACCCGACGAGGTCATGCTGTCCATGCATGTCAATAACGCCGAACCATTCGAAAAGATTCTCGGCATTCCCCTGCGAATCCATGAACCGGCGCGTCTCAACGGATACCTCAACAGCCAGACCGGCGAATTTGACTTCAACGCCTCCATACCTTCCATCGAATACAACAGGCAACAGCTTTCCCGCGTCATGGTAATGGCGGGACTGCTGAAAGACTCCATCGCCTGCAACATCTATTTTCAAAAACAAATCGGCAAAGCCCCCGTGGACTTCAACTTGCTGGCCCAAGCCGCCCGCGACAACATCCACGCCCGCATGGAATGGACCAACCACACCGAAAAAGTATATCGGGGCGTCATTTCCGCCCACACCAGTTTCTCGCTGGACGAAGAAAAACATACCATCACGGACATTCGCTTCAACCCGTCACAATTCATCGTCAACGACTCTGCCTGGAACATGCATGCCTCGCACATACATGCCGGCCAGGGAAAAATACACATTGACAAATTCAAGATAGACCAGGCAGACCGCCACCTCATTCTCAACGGCGACGTGTCATCGCAAGACGGAGACACGCTGACAGCCGACCTGAAAGACATCAACCTGGAATACATTTTCAACATCATCAACTTCCACACCGTGGACTTCACAGGACAAGCCACAGGAAAAGCCTACGGCACACGCCTGATGAAAAGTCCCATGTTCGATGCGCGGCTTCGCGTGGAAAACTTCACATTCAACAAAGCTTACCTCGGCGACATGGCCGTACACGGCGGATGGAGCAAAGAAGAAAACGCAGTGTTCCTGGATGCGCACATCGCCGACCCGTCCCATCAAAGTACCACGCACGTGGAGGGCAACATCCGCATCGGTGCCCCGCCCCGGGGAGGTATCGACCTGCTCATCCGCACCCAAAACATCGACCTCGCCTTCCTAAACAAATATACGGAAGGCATCTTCACCAACCTGCAAGGCCGCGCCTCGGGGTGGACTCGGGTCTCCGGCCCATTCAAGGGAATCAACCTGGAAGGAGACATGCTTGTCAGCGAAGCCAGCACGACAGTGGATGCCACGGGCGTAGAATACCGGCTCATCAACGACTCCATCATCCTGCGCCCCGACCACATCTATTTCCGCGACACTAGGGTGTATGACCCACAGGGAGCACCAGGCTACGACGCACACTACGCCCTCGTCAACGGGGAGCTGCGCCACACCCACCTTTCCAACCTGAACTACCAATTCGACATTGATGCCTATAACGTGTTGGGGTATGACATAAAGGATTTTGGCGACGAGGCTTTTTGCGGCACCGCCTACGCCACAGGACGGATTGGCCTTAACGGCCATCCGGGCAATCTGAACATCCACATCGCCGCCCGCCCCGAAGCTGGCACAGTCTTTTCCTACAACTTATCCTCTCCCACGACGCTGACCGACAACCAATTCATCACCTACAAAAGCTGCACGGACAGCACAGACGCCTCCACACCGGCGAGGATAACTGACACGCCCGTAGAACCGGAGTCGGACATGCGCATCAGTTTCCAACTGGACTTGACCCCCGCCGCCACCATGAGAATCCTCATGGACCCGCGAGCCGGAGACTACATCGCCTTGAACGGACACGGCAACATCAGGGCCAACTACTACAACAAAGGAGATTTCACGATGTATGGCACCTACACTGTGGACCACGGTGTCTATAAACTTTCCTTGCAGGATGTCATACGCAAAGATTTCACACTCAATCCGGGCGGCACCATCATTTTCGGCGGAATCCCCACCGAAGCCGACCTCAACCTGCAAGCCGTCTATACAGTGCCTTCCGTGTCACTAAACGACTTGAGCGCAGGTTCCACTTTCAGCCAAAACAACGTGCGGGTGAACTGTCTGATGAACCTTACCGGGAAAGCCCGCGCCCCGCAAATCGGGTTCGACTTCGACCTTCCCAACGTGAACGAGGACGAAAAACAGATGGTGCGCAGCCTCATCAGCACCGAAGAGGAAAGGAACATGCAAGTGATTTACCTCCTCGGCATCGGACGTTTCTACACCTACGACTATAACAACACCGAGCAGAGCCAGTCATCCGTGGCCATGAAGTCGCTGCTCTCCTCCACCCTGAGCGGCCAACTCAACCAAATGTTTTCCAACATCCTCGGCAACAACAGCAACTGGAACATCGGCACCAACCTCAGCACCGGCGAAGTGGGTTGGAGCGACATGGACGTGGAAGGGCTGCTTTCGGGCCGCCTGCTAAACAACCGCCTGCTCATCAACGGCAACTTCGGCTACCGCGACAACGCCACCACCACCACGAGCAACTTCATCGGCGACTTCGACGTGCAGTGGCTGCTTACGCCCAGCGGGAACATCAGCCTGAAAGCTTACAGCAAGACCAACGACCGCTATTTCACCAAATCGTCAATCACCACGCAAGGCATCGGCATAGGACTGAAACGCGACTTCGACTCCTGGCGCGACATGTTCCGCATGTTCATCCCCAAGAAAAAACGAAAAAAGGAATCCGACTAACCCAAACGAAACCATTCAATCAATCTTAAAAAGCTACAAACCATGGCAAATCCCGAATTCATGCGCGAAGCCATCAGGCTTTCCATCGAGAATGTCAAAAACGGCGGAGGCCCCTTCGGCGCCGTCATCGTGAAGGACGACCAAATCATCGCCACGGGAACCAACCGGGTGACCGCCAACCACGACCCCACGGCGCATGCCGAGGTCAGCGCCATCCGCGAAGCCTGCCGACGGCTGGACACTTTCGACCTGGGCGGATGCGAAATCTACACCTCCTGTGAGCCCTGCCCCATGTGCCTCGGTGCCATCTATTGGGCACACATCGACAAAATATATTACGGAAACAACAAGACGGATGCCGCCGCCATCGGTTTCGACGACTCGTTCATCTACGACGAACTGGCCTTGCCGCGCGAAGAGCGACAAAAAGCGATGGAAAAGCTACTCCCGGAAGAAGCCATCGCCGCTTTCGAACTGTGGACGAAGACAACCGACAAAACCGAATATTGAACCAAACTGAAAAATAAATCTATTTTTCGTACAAGATAGTTGCCACCATCAAAGGATTTGCGTAATTTTGCAGCGGGGTGTTTGCCAAAGTGCCGAGAAGCATCCCCTTTGTGGTTGTGGAAACTGCATTGTTGCATATTCTTGTCAATGTTGGAACACGGGAGTTTTTCAAGATTAGGCGAAGTAAGGACATGCGGGGTATATGCTTGTGACTACGTTCAGGCTTTGCTTGCCCTTGTCGTGCACACGGAATCTCCCTGCGCCTTTGGCATAAAACAAAAAAGGCGGAAGCCAGCGCGGTCGATTCGCCAAGAACAGCCCGCAGTCACTGCCCGCTTTTCCCCTGCCACACTGCACGAAAACGAACGATAATAAAATTAAAAGGATGGAAATCATGACGAAACTGACACGCCTTATCTCCAATCTCTTGGCGGGCAAAAAGGAGGTGCGGGATGACGCAACCAAAAACCACACGGAAGGACGTTGCGGCGAACAAGCTGAATGGAAGTTCATTTCTGGAAATGGCGAATTGCACATTTCAGGCACGGGTTTCACTTACGACTTTGTCAGGACCAAGGAAATCCCTTGGGAACCGTTCCTGCCACTCATCCGCAAAATCAGCGTGGAAGAAGGTATCACTTACCTCGGCTCACGGTCTTTCCGCTACTGCAGCCAGTTGGAAGAAGCCTGCCTTCCGCATTCCTTGAGCCAGATAGGCCAACATTGCTTTGCCTATTGTTCGAATTTGCCTTCCATCCAGCTGCCAGAAGGACTTTCAATCATCGACAAGCATGCCTTCACTTATTGCACTTCCCTGCAAGAGCTCACCTGTCCCTCATCCCTCACTCAAATCGGACGGTCGGCTTTTGCCCATTGCAGCAACCTCACCGACATTAAGTTCCAGCCCGGGGAAACGATAGAAATCGGAAGCTCTTGCTTCTCCGATTGCACGAAGCTTGCCCGCATACGACTTCCTGAAAGACTTACCCGCCTCAACAGGGGGTTGTTCCAAAACTGCGCCTCGCTCATGCACGTCCATATCCCCGAATCGGTCTCAACTATCGAAGACGAAGCTTTCAAAGATTGCGAAAGGCTTGAATCAATCGCCTTTCCCGCTTCCGTGCACAACATCGGCAAACAACTATTCGAGGGTTGCCATCGCCTCACCTCGCTCACCCTTCCTTTTCCCGGATGCGGCACTCCCGCTTCCTACCACAAATTCTGCGAGTTGTTCGGGACTACCCCCGACAAGGAAATGCGCGTCGTGGCGCAAGAGCAGGGCAACGCCATGCCGGACTATTACCTTCCCGTGAGTTTCTCCACGTTGCACATCGCAGAGGGATGTGAAACCATTCCGCCCGGAAACCTCTACAATTGCTACATGTTGAAAGAACTGCACCTCCCCGCGTCGCTCTACCTCATTGGAAACAACGCATTCTACAATTGCGCGGGGCTGACCGCGATTTATTGCCACGGGAAAGAACCTGCATCCGTGCCAGAATATGCGTTCAACGGCATCCGCAAGAACGTGTGCCGCCTGTTTGTCCCCGCAGGATGCCGCGACATGTACAGGCAGGACAAGAGCTGGCAAGTCTTCACACACATCGAGGAAATGCCTTAACACGCGCCTTTGCGTGGGACTTGCCCATCCCAAGCCCGAAGCCACGCGCCATCCGGACATTTCCAAACACCGGACTCATTTCCTGTTTTCACTCGGATATTAATGAAACAGTTCGCATTTTAGGGGATTTATACTTGGCGCGGAATAAAATTGTGCATTCCTAAATGACAATTTATAGGATGAGGGTGTATCAAAATAAACTCCTCAGCCTTGTAGGGGAGGTGGCGCGAAGCGACGGAGGGGTCTCACGTCCACAAAGACATACTTTATGTGTGTGTCCGTGGGTGTGAAACCCCTCAGGCCCGTTGGGCCAGCTCCCCTACAAGGCGGAGCAATTGCTTCTCGCTGGTTTAGATACACCCTCATACTCGCACTATCGCGTATGCCAGTGGCTTATTTTACGATTGTGCGGCAGGAATGCCGCACCTCCTATCAATTCAATCATACTGTGTACAGTATAACACTAATGGCAAAATGGATTGAGGCAATTGGGCGGCGCAGAGTTTCTGTTTCTACAATCCCTGAATGTCCAGTCAAAGCCGGCAGAAATGAACTGTCCCGCCTCGCAGGGGGACGAGCCCCGAAGGGGCGGAGGGGGTCTCACACCCACGGAGCGCAACGCCCCTCCTGTTCGCCATGCGGAGGGGCGTAACGGCTCTTTTGTTTCCCTTGCGGAATGATACGTGGGTGGAAAACCCCTCCGGCTCTTCGAGCCACCTCCCCTACAAGGCGGAGGAGTTTTTTCTCCGCACGGGCAAGTGACGGGAAGCAGGGCATTTGATTACAAACGTATATTCGTCAGGTGTTAAATCCCCAAGATTAGGAACAGTTCCGAAACCCATCCGCCATTCTCGAAAGAAACGGAATGGCGGATGGTTCATATCCCCAGCGGTTATTTGCAGAATGTGCGCAAAAAAAGGCCGAAAACAAGACTGGCACGTCAAATATGCACCTTCACCCCGATGGCCAGGCTCAATATGTCCTTGAACTTGATGGTGCGGTCACCAAAGAACGTGCAAAAATCCGTGTCGCAAGCTCCCAATTCATAATAAAGAGAAATATCTTGCACGAACCAATCGGACACATCCGGAATGTCGAACATGATGCGCTGGCCCAATGAGAGGTTGGCCCGGATGCGCGTGGAAAAGCCGTAATACCCCTTCGGGTAGCGGTCTGGTTCGCGTGTCCAGAATTTTTCGTTCAAGACCGATGAAAGGAACAGGCTGCACGACAAAGGCTGCACCACCCATGGACTTTCCTTGATGCGCAACTTCCAAGGCACATATGACTGCTTGACGGTGAAAACCACCTTGTGGTGCTCACTCTCGAACTTGGGCAGGAATCCCAATATGAGATCGGTTTCCCATTGCAGCTTCTTCCCGTAAGTCCACCCCGTCCCGGCGGAAACCATCCCGATGCTCCCGGCAAACTGCATTTTGTAATGATCGGGAATGAGGCGTTGCCACATCTCCATGCGCCGGGTCATCATCTTCTCATAACGGGTACGGACGGAATCCGGTTGCCCCGACATCTCTTGCCCCGCCACCGCCAAGGGAAAGCACCACATCAGGAACATACTAAAAACCACAACGCTCAATCTCATAACCGTCCTCTTTTATCGTAATGACATAATAACCGCGTTTGCCCACCGTGGTGCAACCGTAATAAACCACCCCGTCGCCGAAAAATTCCTCTTCCCGCCAATTATGCACATGACCGAAAAGACAAAACTGCACACCAGGAAAGCTTGCCACATAATGCCCGAAAGCCCGCCCCACATTGTTGTTGAACTCATCGTCGCCCGGCGGCACGTGCATGGCCACAATCGTTTTTTCCGCCGCGCCGGGGAAATTACGCAACTCATCCTCCATGAAGTTGAAATTCGGTACCGGATGGCTGTAATCATATTCCAGCGCATTCGTGTTCAAGCAAACAAAACGCACATTGCCCGCCGTGAACGCGAAATTGTCCGCCCCGAACACCTTCTGATAAACGTCGAAGCCCGTCCCGAGGCAATCGTGGTTACCCAAAAGGCAAACGTAGGGCACCTGCAACTTGTTCAGATAGTCCCTCGCCCAAAGAAATTCCTTGGTCTCGCCGAAATCGGCCACGTCTCCCCCGTGCAACACAAAGTCTATGTCCCCCCTGCGGTTGATAAGCTCCACCACCTCCTCCGTCTCGTCATACCGCCGCTGCGTGTCGCTGATCATGGCAAAGCGGAACTCCCGCTTCCCTCTCATCTTCTCCTCAATCAGGCGGATATTCTTTTCCGTCAGCCCCGTCTCGCCCTCTATGCGCGTGTCGTAAGGATGATATTCTATCACCTCACAACCCGCCAGCAGGCAGACAAGGAGACACAACCAACCGTATCTCATCCTATCCATACATTTTTGTGAACTACAAAGATAAGCATTCCGACCGAAGGGGCAGTGTTCCAAAAGTCACTTTTCATAATACAAACCGCCTGCCGGCCAGCACCGAAACCGACCAGGCCTATGGAATGGCATACGCAGGCAATCTTTCTGTTCCTGTGAAAAACTATTTGTAAAAGCCTTCCTGTATTCTACAAATATCCGTAACTTTACCCCGAAAATCATACGGCCTCCACAAGAAATCCAGTAAACCAAAAGAGAATATGTTTGAAAAGCTTGTAGCAGTAGAGGATAGGAGGAGGGTGTATCAAAATAAGCTCCTCAGCCTTGTAGGGGAGGTGGCGCGAAGCGACGGAGGGGTCTCACGTACACAAAGACATACTTTATGTGTGTGTCCGTGGGCGTGAAACCCCTCAGGCCCGTTGGGCCAGCTCCCCTACAAGGCGGAGCAGTTCCTCCTCGCTGGTTTTGCTACACCCTCATACTCGCACTATTGCGTATGCCGGTGACCTGTCTTGCGATTGTGCGGCAGGAATGCCGCACCTCCTACAAACGCACAAATTCATGTCGTGCGCAGTATAAATTTCGACTGGCCAAAAATCAGGATGTCATGAAATGCTTGTGAAAACAGACAAATTGTTCCATTTTGCCTGATTTCCGTGACGCGACTTTTGCGCAATCCGGCCCAAATAGTAGATTTTTGAGCAATCTTATTGCACAAAACGGGGCTTCTGTGCAAGATTTTATCGGAGTCATTCACTTTTTGGAGCAGTCTGACGGGAAATTTCGGGGCCGGAACGCGAAATTCCGAGCCCCGGAATTCTTTTTTCGGGGCTCGGAATTTTTATTTCGGGGCTCGTATGAAAAAATCCCGGTACAGAAACTTTTTCGCGGCGGCCTCGGGGGCGTTTTTCTTTCCCGTTGGGACTTTTTCCCGGACACGTTTCCCGTGTCATTTTGTCGGCGGAATCCCCCGGCGGGATTTCCCGCCGGTCGGACTTCCGCGCCGGGAGTGTCCCGTGTTCCGTC
Source organism: uncultured Paraprevotella sp. (assembly GCA_944319925.1). Classification (GTDB taxonomy): domain Bacteria; phylum Bacteroidota; class Bacteroidia; order Bacteroidales; family Bacteroidaceae; genus Paraprevotella. Next base: position 26,390 of record CALUFQ010000004.1, on the reverse strand, counting down.
AAAAGGACAGGTTTGGAGGGAATTCCGCGACATTTTAATTTCCGCATGGCGCGTGTGGCTGCGTTCTTTCCGCGCTGTCCCGGCCCGGCGGCCGAATACGCGAATCTCAGAAGCCGAAAATGAGCAAATTGTCAACGCGCACCCGGAAATGTCATTCTGTCAATGGAAGGATGTGCGCAGGGGGCGCATTTCAAGACAGTTTCTTAAAATGCTCGCGGACAAACCGGGCACGTTCCGCCGACAAGGGCGGAACTCCGTCCAACGGATAATCCAAACCCAAATCGCGATATTTGAACACACCCATCGTGTGATAGGGCAACCATTCAATCTTCTTCACCATGCGGAAAGGCTTCAAGTATTCCACCAGTTCTGCCAGCAAGATGTCGTCATCCGTCAGTCCCGGCACCACGACGTGGCGAATCCACACCTCAATGCCCCGACGCTCCAACTCGTCCAAAAAGCGCAAGGCGTTCTGCCCGTCGCCGCCGCACACCCTTCGGCACAAATCCGGGCGCAAAGCCTTGATGTCCAACAAAGCCAAGTCCATATAGTCCAATACGGAAAGCGTCTTTTCATTATACACGGAACCGGCTGTGTCCAATGCGGTATGAATACCGGCCTCACGGCACAGACGGAAGAACTCGCGGCAGAAGTCCGGCTGCATCAGTGGCTCTCCGCCCGTCAACGTCACGCCGCCTTTGGCAATAAAACTCTTGTAGCGCAACACCTCGTCCAGCAATTCCTGCGGCGTGAGCGCATACTTCACCGCCGCATCAACCTGCCACGTGTCCGGATTGTGGCAGTATTGGCAACGCAACGGGCATCCCTGCAGGAAAGCCACAAAACGAATTCCGGGACCGTCCACGGTCCCGAAACTCTCCAAAGAATGTATTTTGCCCGTCAAAGGCTTTTCCATACCTATTTATTATTATAAGGAGTGGTTGATGGTGCGCGAAAGCACGTCCAACTGCTGCTCGCGCGTCAGCTTCACAAAGTTCACGGCATAACCAGACACGCGAATGGTCAGCTGCGGATACTTCTCCGGATGCTCCATGGCATCCACCAGCAACTCGCGGTCGAACACGTTCACATTCAAATGCTGTCCGCCGTCAGGTGTGAAGTAACCGTCCAGCAAGCTCACGAGGTTGTCCACCTGTATGCCGCGCTCCTTGCCCAAAGTGGCCGGCGAGATGGCAAACGTATAGGAAATGCCATCGTGCGCATGATGGAACGGCAGCTTGGCCACCGAAGACAAAGCCGCCACGGCCCCCTTCACGTCGCGCCCGTTCATCGGGTTCGCGCCCGGGGCAAACGGTGTGCCGCCCTGACGACCGTCCGGTGTGGTACCGGTCTTCTTCCCATACACCACGTTGCTCGTGATGGTCAAGATAGACTGCGTGGGAATGGCGTTGCGATAAGTCTCATGCTGGCGGAGATAATCCATGAACTTCTCCGTGATTTCCACCGCAATGGCATCCGTGCGGTCGTCATTGTTGCCATAGGGCACATAATCGCCTTCGCGCTCGAAGTCCACTGCCAATCCCCGCTCGTCGCGGATAACCTTCACCTTGCAGTCGCGGATAGCCGCCAAGGAGTCGGCCACGATGGACAAGCCCGCAATGCCCGTGGCACGGATGCGCTGCACGTCACCGTCGTGCAAGGCCATCTCGTATGCCTCGTAATCGTACTTGTCGTGCATGTAATGGATAATCTTCAATGCGTTGACATACACCTTGGCCAGCCAACGCATCATCTGCTCGTACTTCGCCATCACCTCGTCATAATCCAGATATTCGCTCGTAATCGGTTCGAAGCGTGGAGCCACTTGTACGCCGGTGCGCTCGTCGCGCCCGCCGTTGATGGCATACAACAGGCACTTGGCCAAGTTGGCGCGCGCTCCGAAGAACTGCATCTGCTTGCCGATTTTCATCGGGGAAACGCAGCAGGCTATGCCGTAATCGTCGCCATAGTCCACGCGCATCAGGTCATCATTCTCATATTGGATGGCCGACGTGTCGATAGACACCTTGGCACAGAACTTCTTCCAATTCTCCGGCAACTTCTCCGCCCACAACACCGTCAGGTTCGGTTCCGGTGCCGGGCCGAGGTTATAAAGCGTGTGCAAGTAGCGGAAACAAGTCTTGGTCACCAACGTGCGGCCGTCCACGCCCATTCCGCCCAACGACTCCGTCACCCACACGGGGTCACCGGAAAAAAGGTCGTTGTATTCCGGTGTGCGGAGGAAACGCACGATGCGGAGCTTGATAATCATCTGGTCCACCAATTCCTGCGCCTCTTCTTCCGTCAATTTGCCTTCGAGGATATCCTTCTCGATATAAATGTCGAGGAAAGTAGAGGTACGACCGATGGACATCGCAGCACCGTCCTGGTCCTTCACGGCGGCCAGATAAGCCAAATAAACAAACTGCACGGCTTCGCGCGCATCCTTTGCCGGACGGGTCACATCGAAACCATACGCGGCACACATCTTCTCGAAATCCTGCAACGCCCGGATTTGTTCCGTCACCTCCTCACGGTTACGAATGATTTCATCATTCAGTTCCTGTATGTCGAGCTGTTTTTGAAACCTCTTTTTGTCCTCTATCAAACGCGCCGTACCATACAATGCCACACGGCGATAATCACCGATAATGCGCCCGCGCCCGTAAGCGTCCGGAAGGCCGGTAATGATGGCCGAACGGCGGGCGGCCAACATCTCCTCCGTGTAGGCCGAGAACACGCCTTCGTTGTGCGTCTTGCGGTATTTCGTGAAAATCTCCTTCGTCATCGGATCCAAGTGGTAACCGTATGCCTCCAGGCTGTTCTCCACCATTCGGATGCCACCTTTCGGAAATATGGCCCGTTTCAGGGGCGCGTCTGTCTGCAGCCCGACTATGACTTCGTTTTCCCGGTCTATATAGCCCGGCCCGTATGTCGTGATGCTTTGCGGAAGTTTGGTCTCCGTGTCATAGACCCCTTTCTCACGTTCCACCTTGAACATCTCGGTCAATTTGTCCCACACCTTACGGGTTTTCTCTGAAGACGGCTTCAAAAAAGACTCATCGCCCTCGTAGGGGGTATAATTGTGCTGGATAAAATCGCGCACATTGATTTCCTTTTTCCACAAATCGCCTTTAAAACCGGCCCAACTTTCATTGTTGACTTCCATACCTTAATTATATATATAGTAAGACATCTTACAGGATAAACCTGCCCTTGCGGATTGCAAAGTTAAGGAGAAATAGCGAACCAACCTATACCGACTTATAGGTATTTCAAAATATAAGGCATCATTAGTGTGTTTTTGTACTCATTACAACCAGGCAGCCGCAAACGTCCACATTCAGATGCAAGTCAGCCTCAAAACCCGGAACGAAAAGCGTGAATAAACGAAAAATCATTGGGACACTCAAAAAACTTTTGTAATTTTGTCCCAAATAACGAAATCGGAATAGCAATGAATGTTTTAGAGTTAAGCGAACAAGAGATTGTAAGAAGGAACAACTTGAACGAACTCCGCACACGTGGCATCAATCCTTATCCAGCCGCGGAATATCCCACTAATGCCTTTTCGACCGACATAAGGGCGCAATTCGACGAGACGGCCGAAGAAAAACGCCAAGTATGCATTGCCGGGCGCATGATGAGCCGCCGGGTGATGGGCAAGGCTTCTTTCATCGAGCTCCAAGACTCTAAAGGACGCATTCAGGTGTATGTCACCCGTGATGACATCTGCCCCGGAGAAGACAAGGACTTCTACAACGTCGTTTTCAAGAAATTGCTTGACCTGGGTGATTTCGTAGGAATCAAAGGATTCGTTTTCAAGACCCAAACGGGCGAAATCAGCGTACATGCCCAAGAATTGACATTGCTGGCCAAGAGCATCAAACCGCTGCCGGTGGTAAAGATGAAAGACGGCGAAGTATATGACTCTTTTGACGATCCCGAATTGCGCTACCGGCAACGCTATGTCGATTTGATTGTCAACAACGGCGTGAAAGACACATTCCTGAAACGTTCGGCTGTGCTGAAAACACTGCGCACGGCCTTGGACGAAGCCGGCTATACGGAAGTGGAGACCCCTATCCTGCAATCCATTCCCGGCGGTGCCAGCGCACGCCCGTTCATCACCCACCACAACACGCTCGACATAGACCTCTACCTGCGCATCGCCACCGAACTCTACCTGAAACGGCTCATCGTAGGCGGACTCGAAGGCGTGTATGAAATCGGCAAGAATTTCCGCAACGAGGGCATGGACAAAAGCCACAACCCGGAATTTACCTGCATGGAACTCTACGTGCAATACAAAGATTATAACTGGATGATGGATTTCACCGAGCGGTTGCTTGAACGCATCTGCATCGCCGTGAACGGCTGCAGCGAGACCGTGGTGGACGGACAAACCATCAGTTTCAAGCCTCCCTACCGCCGTTTGCCCATCCTACAAGCCATACAGGAGAAGACAGGCTATGACCTGAACGGGAAAAACGAGGACGAAATCCGCGACATCTGCAAAGCCCTGAACATGGAAATCGACGACACGATGGGCAAAGGCAAACTCATCGACGAGATTTTCGGGGAGTTCTGCGAAGGCACATTCATCCAGCCTACTTTCATCACCGACTACCCCATCGAAATGTCGCCGCTCACCAAAAAGCACCGCGACAATCCGACCCTGACCGAACGCTTCGAGCTGATGGTGAACGGCAAGGAGCTGGCCAACGCCTACTCCGAGCTGAACGACCCGATAGACCAGGAAGAACGCTTCATCGAACAGATGCGGCTAAGCGAAAAAGGCGATGACGAAGCCATGTTCATCGACCAGGATTTCCTTCGCGCCCTGCAATACGGCATGCCGCCCACCAGCGGCATCGGCATCGGCATTGACCGTCTGGTGATGCTCATGACCGGACAGACGACCATCCAGGAAGTGCTTTTCTTCCCGCAAATGCGCCCGGAGAAAAGGATTCCGAAAGACAGCGCAGACAAATTTGCCGCCATTGGTGTCGCCGAAAACCTTGTTCCCGTGCTGCAAAAAGCAGGATACAACTTGGTAAACGACCTGAAGGACACTAATCCGCAAAAAATCCAGCAACAAATCGGGGACATCATCAAAAAATACAAGCTCGACCTCGTGAAACCGTCCGTGGACGAAGTGGCCGGGTGGATAGAAAAAATCTAATCCAGACACAACATGGGCAATTGCGGGACGATAGCCATCATGGGAGGCGGAAGCTGGGCCACAGCCATCGCCAAAATGATGCTGGAACAAAACGAAACCATCCATTGGTATATGCGGCGGGAAGACCGCATCGAAGAGTTCCGCCGGCTGGGACATAACCCTGCCTATCTCACCAGTGTGCATTTTGACGTGAACCGCATCTGCTTCTCTTCGGACATCAACAAGATAGTGGAAAGTGCGGACACGTTGATTTTCGTCACCCCTTCACCCTACCTGAAAAGCCACTTGAAAAAGTTGCGCACCCGCCTGAGAGACAAATTCATCGTCACGGCCATCAAAGGCATTGTGCCGGACGAGAATCTCGTCTGTTCGGAATATTTCCATCAGGTTTATGCCGTGCCGGACGAAAACCTGGCCGTGCTGGGCGGGCCAAGCCATGCCGAAGAAGTGGCTTTGGGAAGGCTCACATACCTGACTGTCGGTTGCGCCGACACGGCCAAGGCGCAAGATTTCGCCGACATGATTTCCAGCGAATACGTGAAGACCAAAATCAGCGACGATGTCATTGGCATCGAATACGCCTCGGTGCTGAAAAATGTCTATGCCATCGCATCGGGCATCTGCAACGGCCTGAAGTACGGCGACAACTTCCAATCGGTGCTCATGGCCAACGCGGCACAGGAGATGAACCGTTTCCTCACGGTGGTCCACCCCATTGAGCGCAACATCATCGACTCGGTTTACCTTGGCGACCTGCTGGTCACCGGATATTCCAATTTCAGCCGCAACCGCGTGTTCGGCACGATGATTGGCAAGGGATACAGCGTCAAAAGCGCACAAATAGAAATGGAAATGATTGCCGAAGGATATTTCGGCACCAAATGCATGAAGGACATCAACAAATACCTCCACGTGAACATGCCCATTCTTGATGCCGTGTATAACATTCTTTACGAACGCATCTCGCCCAGCATTGAAATCAAGTTGCTGACCGATTCGTTCCGGTAACTAATGTGAACTAACCACTTTTAATAAAAAACAGAAAGATGAAAAACATTCAATTAGACATCACAAAAGCCGCGCAATTTCTCGGCGCGGATGCCATCGCGGCATACGAGCCGCAAGTGAAAGCCGCACAAGAAGCCTTGGAAAACGGCACCTGCCCGGGCAATGACTTCTTGGGTTGGTTACACCTTCCGTCATCCATCACTCCGGAATTCATCGCCGAACTGAACGCCTCGGCACAAGTGCTGCGCGAAAACTGCGAAGTGGTCGTAGTAGCCGGCATAGGCGGCAGCTACTTGGGCGCACGCACCGTCATCGAAGCCCTGAGCAACAGCTTCCAATGGTTGCTGGACGACAAGAAAAATCCAGTCATCCTGTTTGCCGGGAACAACATCGGCGAGGATTACTTGGCCGAAATGTGCGACTACCTGAAAGATAAGAAATTCGGTGTCATCAACATATCCAAGAGCGGCACAACGACCGAAACGGCCTTGGCTTTCCGCTTGCTGAAGAAACAATGCGAAGACCAACGCGGAAAGGATATGGCCCGCAAAGTCATCGTGGCCGTCACCGATGCTAAGAAAGGCGCCGCCCGCACCACGGCTGACAAGGAAGGCTACAAGAGTTTCGTCATCCCCGACAACGTAGGCGGACGCTTCTCCGTGCTCACCCCCGTGGGATTGCTGCCCATCGCAGTAGCCGGTTTCGACATCGCCAAACTGGTGGCCGGTGCTGCCGACATGGAGAAAGCCACAGCTTTGGACGTGCCGTTCATGGAGAACCCTTCTGCCGTATATGCCGCATGCCGCAATGCCCTGTATGCAGATGGCAAGAAAATTGAAATCCTGGTAAACTTCCAGCCCAAGCTGCACTACCTGAACGAATGGTGGAAACAGCTCTTCGGCGAATCGGAAGGCAAGGACCACAAGGGCATCTTCCCGGCTGCAGTGGACTTCACCACCGACCTTCATTCCATGGGACAATGGATTCAGGACGGCGAACGCAGCATCTTCGAAACTGTCATCAGCATCGAAGAACCCAACCACAAGGTGCTCTTCCCGACCGATGAGGAAAACCTTGACGGACTGAACTTCCTGGCCGGCAAACGTGTGGACGAAGTGAACAAAATGGCAGAACTGGGCACACAACTGGCCCACGTGGACGGCGGAGTGCCCAACATGCGCCTCAGCGTCCCCAAGCTGGATGAATACTATCTGGGACAAATTATCTATTTCTTTGAGAAAGCCTGCGGCATCAGCGGCAACCTTTTGGGTGTGAACACGTTCAACCAACCCGGCGTGGAAGCCTACAAGAAGAACATGTTCGCCCTGCTCAACAAGCCCGGCTACGAAAAGGAAAGCGAAGCCATCCGCGCCCGTTTAAACCAATAAACCCATGTTTGAAAAAGAGAAAGACTTATACCTGAAAAGACACGGCTTTGAGGCGACAAGCCTCAAGGCCGTGCTTTTTGACATGGACGGCGTCTTGTTCGACTCCATGCCCAACCATGCCTCTTCATGGACACGCTCCATGGCACAATTCGGGCTGCACATGACACCCGAAGAAGCCTATCTCCACGAAGGGCGCACCGGGGGCGGCACCATCGACATCCTGACCCGCCGCCAATGGGGACGAGATGCCACAGAAGAAGAACGGCAAACCATGTATAAAGCCAAATCCGAATTGTTCAGCCAATGCCCCGAAGCCCCGCAAATGCCGGGCGCGGCAAGCCTGCTCAACAAAGTGAAAGAAGAAGGGCTGACACCGGTATTGGTCACCGGTTCCGGCCAGCTCACCCTGCTTGACCGGCTGAACCACAACTTTCCCGGCATTTTCCAACGCGGGCTGATGGTGACCAGTTTCGACGTGAAACGCGGGAAGCCAGACCCCGAACCCTACCTGATGGGATTGCAAAAAGCAGGCATACGGCCTTGGGAAGGCATCGTGGTGGAAAATGCCCCGTTGGGCGTACAAGCCGCCACGGCAGCCCGTATCTTCACCATTGCCGTCAACACCGGCCCCCTACCCGACCAGGTCTTGCTTGATGCCGGAGCCGACTTGCTTTTCCCGTCCGTGCAATCTCTCTATGCACATTGGGAAGAGGTGCGGCAAACTTTTTCATGAATCACGAATCATCCATTCCATTCAAACAACAAAACCATGAAACTATCCGAGTTTTTGCTCAACGACCGTTTCGCCCGTGAAGCCGGAGCCGAAATCCTCACCATTGAACCGGGGTACGCCAAAGTACGCATGGAAGTCACGCCGACCCACCTCAACGCCGCCGGAGTATGCCAAGGCGGGGCACTCTTCACATTGGCCGACCTGGCCTTTGCTGCCGTGGCCAACAGCTACACCCAAATCACGCTTTCGCTCTCGGCCAACATCACGTTCCTGAAAGCCGTCTCCTGCGGATGGCTCTATGCCGAAGCCCGCGAGGTGTACCACCACAACCGCATCCCATACATCGAAGTACACATCACGCAGGAAGACGGCACACTGGTGGCCATTATGACCAGTTCCGGCTACCGGAAGAAAGACACCCTGCCGGTTGACCCGGTTGAAAGCACCGCACAGCCATGAAAATCCTGTTGGTGGAAGACGAAAAGGAGCTGCGCGACACGGTCAAAGCTTATCTTGAACGTGAGAAGTTCGTCGTGGAATGTGCGGAGGACTATCCCGCCGCCATGTCCAAAATCAACGACTATGACTACGACTGCGTCCTGCTGGACATCATGTTGCCCGGCGGAAGCGGCCTGTCCTTGCTGGCCCATCTCAAGCGAATGCGCAAACAAGAGAGCGTCATCATCATCTCGGCCAAAGATTCCATTGACGACAAAGTGGAAGGTCTTGACTTGGGCGCGGACGACTATTTGGCCAAACCATTCCACTTGGCGGAACTCAACGCGCGGGTGAAATCCCTGCTGCGGAGGAAGAAAGCGGGGGGCGACACCAGCATCGTGCTGGGCAACCTGACCCTTACCCCCGACACACGCAAGGTGGCCGTTGACGGAAAAGACATCGCGCTCAACCGGAAAGAGTTCGACCTGCTCTATTACTTCATGAGCAACCCCAACCGGCTCATCAACCGCACCGCACTGGCCGAATCCGTATGGGGCGACCACATCGACCAGGCAGACAGCCTTGACTTCATCTATTCCCAAGTGAAAAACCTGCGCAAAAAGATGAAGGCCGCCGGTGCACAGGCCGAAATCAAAGCCGTGTATGGCTTTGGATACAAACTGGCTTTCGAACCTTGACAAACCCACAGCCATGAAATTGCTGCGATACACCCACCTGAACCTGTCCTTGCTCCTCTTCCTGTTGCTCGGCGGATGGGGCACCTTTTTCTACTTCGCCGTCATTGACGAAGTCATGGACGAAACCGACGATGCCCTAGACAACTACCGCGACATCATCGTCGGAAAAATCCTGGCCGACTCCACTCTGCTGGAAGCGGAAGACCGGGTTATCCACAGCTACAGCATCCGCCCGCTCACACAAGAGGAAGCGGCCGATTACCGGGAACGGTTCTACGACGGGGAAGTTTATATCGAAACAGAAGGCGAGTTTGAACCTGTGCGCGTCATGAAATCCTGCTTCATGGCCACCGACCTGAATTATTACGAGTTGGAGCTACGCCTTTCCACATTGGAACGCGATGACCTGATTGCCGCCATTTTCAAGTATCTCGTGGCTTTATACATCGTGCTGCTCTGCTGCCTCATCTTCTCCACACGGCTGATTCTCCAATCCGTATTCCGTCCGCTCGACCGCCTGCTGGAATGGCTCAGGAACGTGACACCCGGCCGTCCGGCCCCTCCACTGGACACACATACCCGCATCGTTGAGTTCCAAACCCTGAACCGCGCCGCCATCGACATGCACGAACGCACGGAGAAAGCCTACCGCGAACAAAAGGAATTCATCGAAAACGCATCGCACGAGCTACAAACCCCGCTGGCCATCGTGCGCGGCAAACTGGAAATGCTGGCCGACCACGAAAACCTGAACGAAGAAGAACTGAAAGAGATTGACGACATGTACCGCAGCCTCAACCGCGCCGTGCAGCTCAACAAATCCCTGCTCCTGCTTTCGCGCATCCAAAACGGGCAATTCACCCAAACGGCAGACGTGAACCTGAACCAACATGTGCGCAACATCGTGGAACTGCTTTCGGAAGTCTATGAAGACAAACAGCTCACCTGCGACATCCGGGAAAACGCCACCTGCACAGTCCGCATGGACGAGTCGCTGGCCCACACAATGCTGAACAACCTCATCAAGAACGCCATTGTCCACAGTCCGGACGGCGGACACATAGACGTGCGTTTGGACAGCCACGAAGTGGAAATCAGCAACGATGGTGCCACCGCCCTCGACCCGCAACAAATGTTCCGCCGGTTCCACAAAGGCAACGGCTCCCACAAGGAATCCACCGGCCTAGGACTTTCCATCGTCCAGTCCATTGCCTCCCTATATAATATAGGGATAGAGTACCGCTACGACGGGCGGCATCATTTCTTGTTAAAACTTGCAAACTGAACCGTATTCAGGCCGGAATCCCAAATCTTTCCAAATTCAGTCCTTTACTTTGCGGTACGGAAACCAGATTATTCACCCTTTAAACGTACCGTCATGAAAAAGGTTTTTGCCATACTGACCATCGGCTTTGCCATCGCAGCCACGGCCTGTGCCGACAACGATGTCATCAGCCGCAACACGAACGACCTGCCTGCCCCCGCACGTGCGACACTCAAACAACACTTCCCGCATGCCAAAGTGTCCTACATCAAAATCGAAAAGGAATGGCCTTGGTCCACCACATACGAAGTGCAACTCGTCCATGGCGCGGAAATCTCCTTCAACAGCAAAGGCGAATGGATAGAAGTGGACTGCAAACAGGAAGCCGTCCCCGTCGCATTCATCCCCGCACAAATCCGCAGCCAAGTGAAAGAAATGTTCCCGGGTGAACAAATCACCAAAATCGAAAGAGACTCCCGCGACTACGAAGTGGAACTGTACAACGATGTGGACTTGAAGTTCAACAAGAAGTTCAAAATCGTCAAAGTGGATTAAACCCGCTTCATGCCAAAATTCAAATGACTTTATACATTCACCTTTAAAAACAAAAAAAAAAATGAAAGACTTGATGAAAAGAATATGGAAACCCGGTTTCGGACTGTTGCTGCTTGCCGCCCCCGTGTGGGTCGCCTGCGACGATGATAATGACAAGGACAACGGACTTTGGGGAGACGCAAACATCACCCAAGCGGCGACAACACGTTATCCCGGCGCACAAATCACGGAAATCGAACGTACCCCGCAAGGCTACGAAATCCAAATGTGGATCAACAACGGCGAAGCCGAGATGTACATTGACGGGAATTACCAATGGCTTTATACGGAATTTGAGGACATTGCATGGGCTTCCCTTCCCGTCGCAGTCACTGACGCTTTCACCAATGCGGGAAACACGTTCAACCCTTACGAGGATGACGTGGACCGCATCGAATATCCCAACGGCAACACCACAGCCGAATACTACCGCATCGAACTTGACCGCGAACCTGCGGACATTATACTGCTCTACAATCCGGACGGCAGCACTTACCAAGGCAATGGTGCCGGCACACCATCAGGTGGAGTAGTGACACCTGGTGACGGGCTTGATAACACCGTCCGCCAAACTATCACCGAGGCCGTCAACACACGCTACCCCGATGCCATCCTCACGGAAATCGACCGCGAGCCCAACGGCTACGAAGCACAGTTACGCATCAATGGCGCGGAAGCCGACATGCACTTCGACACCAACGCCCAATGGCTCTGCACGGAATTTGAAGACATACTTTGGACTTCCCTTCCCGCCGCCGTGACCACCGCTTTCACCAACGCAGGAAACACGTTCAATGCCTACGAAGACGACGTGGACCGCATCGAATATCCCAATGGCGACACCGTTGCCGAATACTACCGCATCGAACTTGACCGTGAACCCGTGGACATCATCCTGAACTACAATCCTGACGGGACACAGAGAATGTAATCCATATAATTCAAGCGGACATAAGGGTGCGTCGTACATTATGACGCACCCTTTTATCACTGTGACTTTGACGGCTGGACTGAATCCAGTTACTTCACACAACCAAAACGGAGAAAAATGCATACGCGGCAATCAGCGATGTGCAACGACAATACAAGAAACGCTCCAAACCTTGCCTGTTTCGAAATAAAATCGTTTCTTTGTATCCACAAAAACGACAAGCCATGATGAAGTTCCCGATAGGCATCCAAAGTTTCAGCCACTTGAGAGAAGACGGCTACGTGTATGTGGACAAGACCGAACTGATACACCGCCTAGTCAAGAATGGGAAAATCTATTTCCTAAGCCGCCCCCGCCGCTTCGGCAAGAGCCTGCTGGTGTCCACCCTCAAATGCTATTTCGAGGGAAAGAAGGACCTGTTCAAGGGGCTGGCCATGGAAAGGCTGGAAACGGAATGGGCGGAGCACCCGGTGTTCCACATCGACTTCAACGGGGACAACTTCACCCAGCCGGGAACCCTGGAGAAGAAAATAGAATATCATATCGCCACTTGGGAAACCGTGTATGGCAAAAACCCGCTGGCGGCCACCGTGGGCGACCGTTTCGCCTACGTGCTGTCACAGGCCCGCAAACGCCACGGTTGCCGTTGTGTGGTGTTGATCGACGAATACGACAAGCCCATACTCGACGTGCTCGACACGGGACTGAAAGTGAAGGTGGGCGAACAGGACATGCCCCTGGAGGACTGGCACCGCGAAATCCTGAAAGGATTCTATTCCGTGTTCAAGGCGGCGGACGACGACCTGCAGTTCGTGCTGCTGACCGGGGTGACGAAATTCTCGCAGGTCAGCGTGTTCAGCGGATTCAACCAGCCCAGCGACATCAGCATGGACGAGGACTATGAGACGCTGTGCGGCATCACGCAGGAGGAGCTGGAACAATATTTCCCGGAGCCCATCGCCACGCTGGCAAAGAAATACCGCACCACACCGGACGGGATGCTGGAAATGCTGAAACGCCGTTACGACGGTTATCACTTCAGCGGAAACCTGACGGACGTGTATAACCCATTCAGCCTGCTGAACGCCTTTGCAAAAAAAGAACTGCGCGACTATTGGTTCGCCAGCGGCACACCGACCTACCTGGTACGCCTGCTGAACCACACCCACGAGGACCTGGACGAACTGACCGGAAGGTATTACGCCCCCCGGGAGTTTGTGGACTACAAGGCCGACGTGGAGCGTCCGCTGCCGATGATTTACCAAAGCGGGTACCTCACCATCAAGGACTACAACCTCAGGCGCGGGACTTTCCTGTTGGATTTCCCCAACAACGAAGTGAAGAACGGGTTCGTCTCCTTGGTGGCAACCGATTACCTGAAGCCCGCCACACACAGCGTGGACAGTTGGATACAGGACGTAGTGGACGCGCTGGAGGACGGAGAGCCAGACCAGCTGCGCGAGCTGTTCACCTCATTCCTTTCAAGCATCCCCTACACGATGCGCCGCAAGGAAGACGAGCGAGAACGCGAGCGGTACTTCCACTACACGTTCTACCTCATTTTCCGCCTCGTCAGCGTCTATACGGTCTATACGGAAAAAGCGCAGAGCCAAGGCCGCGTGGACTGCGTCGTGGAGACTCCGGACTACATCTACATCTTCGAGTTCAAGTTGGACGGCACGGCGGACGAGGCGTTGGCGCAGATTGAAGAGAAAGGCTACGCCCGGCCTTACTCTGCGGACAGCCGCAAGCTATATAAGATAGGTGTAAGCTTCTCTTCCGCCACGGGCACGGTGGAGGAATGGAAAGTGGCGGGAGAAAAACAACGGGAAACGGGAAATTCCCGAGTTTGACTGGCCGACGTTTCACGGTTTACATCTCACAAATAAATTCACTTTTCACTGTCCAACGCCTGTAACGGTTCGTCGGCTTCGGGGATGGCTTTCTTCGCGCTCGTTTTCGCCCCCAGCTTGATGAGCTTACCGGCCGCGCCCACCACACTCAAGCGGCCATCCTTCAGCTTGTCCGCAGCCTTCCGGTAGGCGGCCGATGCATCGGCCAGCTTCTGCCCCACCGCCTCGAAATGGCCGATAAAGTCGGCCACGCGGTCAAGCAACATGCGGGCCGTGTCGAAGATGGCTTCCTGATTCCGCGCCTGACGCTCCTGCGTCCAGGCTATCTGGATAATGCGGAGAGCTGCCGTGAGGTTCTGTTCTCCGGTGATGAACACCCCTTTTGCAAAGGCATCTCGCCACAAATCCGTAGCTTCAGCCAAGGCCAATTGGAGCGCACCTTCGTTGGGCACGAACATGATGACATAATTCAACGCCTGACGCGGCGGCTTGACATAGGCACTGTAATCCTTCCTGGCCAATTCGCCCACATGGTTGCGCACACTCTTCACGTGACGCTGCAGGGCTTCGGCCCGGGCTTCGTCCGTCTCCGCATTCTGATAATCCACAAATGCCGTGAGCGACACCTTGGAATCAATGATGGCATCCTTCCCGTCGGGATAATGCAGGATGGTGTCGGGAATCATGCGCCGGCCCGTCTCCTCGTTGAGTACGGCATTCCCACGGCTGTCGCGCAACACCGCCTGCTTTTCGTAGTGGACACCTTCTTTCAATCCTTGGCTCTGCAAAAGCTCGTCCAAAATCAGCTCGCCCCAGTTGCCTTGCACCTTGTTTTCGTTACGCAGGGCGTTGGCCAGTTTGTCAGCCTCCGCTCCGATTTCGCGTGTACGCCTCATCACCTCCTCAATGGCTTTTTCCAGCGAAGCCGTGTTTTTGTTATGCGTGTCGCGGCTGTTGTCCATGGCCGTGCGCATCTCGCGCATGGTTTCTTTCAGCGGGTCGATGATAGCCGACATCTGCACCGTGTTCTGCCGCGAAAGTTCCTGCGCCCGCTGCCCCAACAGCTCGCGGGTGGCATTCTGAAGCTGTTCCTGCACGATACGCAGCTGTTCGCGGAAATGCCGTTCGCGTTCCTCCCCCTCGTGCGCCATCTGTCCGCGCAGCAAATCCAGTTCCCGCACCAAAGCCTGCCTGTCGGCCGTCAACTTTTTGTTTTCCTGATTCAGATTCTCCGCCGACACACGCAAGGCATCCGCCTCCTCACACTTGGCTTTCCACAAAGCCTGCACGGCCACCACGCGCGCCCGCAACCATAAGAAAGCCGCACCCGCCCCGGCCAACAAACCACCGGCAACACATATCCATTCCGTCATACGTTTTTTCTCCTTTTCATCAAATCTGAAACAAAGTTAGCACAAAAAAACAAAACACACATTCTCTCCTAAGGACGTGTTTCCGGCAATTTAACCGGCAAAAAACTTCAAATCCGCATTTTTTTGCCTAATTTTGCAACCAAATCAAGGAGAACAACATCATGGAACAAACAAACAAGCAGAATATCCCGCAAGTATTTTTTACAGATTTCCGCTGCAAGACAGACGAAGGACCAGCAGACAAGCTGAAACGGCTCATCAAAGCCGCCGGAATGGACAAGATAGACATGAACGGCAAGTTCGTAGCCATCAAAATGCACTTCGGGGAACTCGGCAACCTGAGCTTCCTGCGCCCCAACTACGCCAAGGCGGTGGCCGACATGGTGAAGCAATGCGGCGGAAAGCCCTTCCTCACAGACTGCAACACACTCTACCCCGGCAGCCGCAAGAACGCCATCGAACATCTCTACTGCGCTTGGGAAAACGGCTTCACCCCCATGACCGTGGGATGCCCCGTCATCATCGGCGACGGCCTGAAAGGCACGGATGACATTGCCGTGCCCGTCGCGGGCGGCGAATACGTCAAGGAAGCCAAAATCGGACGCGCCGTCATGGACGCGGATGTCTTCATCTCGCTGACGCACTTCAAGGGACACGAAATGACAGGCTTCGGCGGCACCATCAAAAACATCGGCATGGGATGCGGCTCACGCGCAGGCAAAAAAGACCAGCACTGCAACGGGAAACCGGTAATTGACACCGGGGCTTGCCGGGGATGCAAGCGGTGCATGCGCGAATGCGCCAACGACGGACTGGTATTTGACGAGGAACACAAGAAAATGACCGTGAACCAAGACAACTGTGTGGGATGCGGACGTTGCATCGGGGCTTGCAACTTCGATGCCATCGGCTTTGCACAAAATGCAGCCGTGAAGGAACTGAACTGCCGCATGGCCGAATACACCAAGGCTGTGGTCGATGGCCGCCCCAACTTCCACATCTCGGTGATTTGCGACGTGTCGCCCCTCTGCGACTGCCATGCAGGCAACGACACGCCCATCATCCCGGACGTGGGCATGTTTGCCTCCTTCGACCCCTTGGCCTTAGACCAAGCCTGCGTGGATGCCTGTCTGAAACAGACACCGCTCCCAGGCAGCCAGCTGACGGACGAAATGGCCAAGCCTCACTTCCACGACCGCCACGATCACTTCGACAACACGAATCCCAACACCGAATACAAGACCTGCCTGGCGCACGCCGAAAAGATAGGGTTGGGAAACAGAAAATATGAATTAATCCGCGTAAAATAAAATCTATGGAACTACTCCGCGTCAACACCACAAATCCGTACTACGCCGAGGCAGAAGACCTCATGAAGGACGCCTTCCCCCCCGAAGAACGCCGCCCACTGGCGGAACAACGCGACTATGCCGACCACAACCCGCTTTTCCGCCCGCACGTGGTGCTGGACAATGGCAAATTCGCCGGATTGCTGAATTTTTGGCAACTGGACGGCTTCCTCTACGCCGAACACCTGGCCACGCTTCCCGCCCTCCGCGGCGGCGGGTTGGGAAAACGCATCATGGAGCAATTCATCCAGCTTGCCGGACAACTACCTATCGTGCTGGAAGTGGAACCTCCCACCGACGACCTGAAGCGGCGGCGCATCGGGTTTTACCAACGTTGCGGTTTCACGCTTTGGGAACGGACTTACACGCAACCCCCTTATTCGCCCGCCCTTCCGGCTATCCCCTTACGGCTCATGGTACACGGCCAGCTCGATGAAACGCGCGACTTCACACATATCTGCCACGAAATTTACCACCACGTCTATGGCTGCACCCCCGCAATGGCCGGACAACTCTTAAACGACACGTCATGGAATCTCTGAGCGCACTCATCAAGTCGTGCAGCGACTTCCTTTGGGGATGGCCCATGGTCATCATCCTGCTGGGCACCCACGTGTTCATGACCATACGGTTGCGGTTCCCGCAACGCAAGCTGCTCACGGCCATCCGCCTGTCCGTCAAGTCGGACTCGTCGGCGAAAGGCGATGTGAGCCAGTTCGGCGCGTTGGCCACGGCCCTCGCCGCCACCATCGGCACGGGCAACATCATCGGCGTGGCCACAGCCATCACGCTGGGCGGTCCGGGCGCCGTGTTTTGGTGCTGGCTGACGGGCGTGTTCGGCATCGCCACGAAATACGCCGAAGGATTGCTGGCCGTGAAATACCGTGTCCGCAAGCCGACCGGCAAGATGGCGGGCGGTCCCATGTACGCTTTGGAACGTGGACTGCACGCGAAGTGGTTGGCCGTGCTCTTCTGCATATTCACGGTTTGTGCCTCATTTGGCATCGGCAACCTGGTGCAGAGCAACGCCATCTCCATGCTATGCTACGAAACCTACCAAATCCCACAGGCATTCACCGGAACGGTCATCGCCATCTGCGTGGCCTTGGTGGTCATCTTCGGCGTGAAAGGC
Organism: uncultured Paraprevotella sp.; assembly: GCA_944319925.1. Classification (GTDB taxonomy): domain Bacteria; phylum Bacteroidota; class Bacteroidia; order Bacteroidales; family Bacteroidaceae; genus Paraprevotella. The sequence continues at coordinate 8,444 of CALUFQ010000004.1, read as the reverse complement.
ATCGCCCGCGTGTGCACGGCCTTCGTCCCGTTCATGGCCGCTTTCTATGTCCTGGGATGCTGCTACATCCTCTTCGTGAACGGGGCATACGTGTGGGATGCCCTGAAACTCATCCTTGAGTCGGCGTTCAACCCCTCGGCGGCAGGCGGCGGTTTCGTAGGCGGTTCCATCATCATGACGGCACGCTACGGCATCGCGCGCGGTTTGTTCAGCAACGAAAGCGGCATGGGATCCGCCCCCATTGTGGCCGCTGCGGCGCAGACCCGCAATCCCGTTCGCCAAGCCTTGGTGTCGTCCACCGGCACGTTCTGGGACACGGTGGTCATCTGTGCGCTCACGGGACTGGTGCTCGTGTCAAGCATCCTGGCCTATCCCGACATCACCTATGCCGACGGGGCCGCGCTCACGAAAGTGGCTTTCGACAAAATCCCCTACGTCGGCGCGCCGTTGCTCATTTTCGGCATCGTGACGTTCGCCTTCTCCACCATCCTCGGATGGTGCTACTACGGGGAGAAAGCCATGGAATACCTTAGCGGGAAACGCCTGACTTTGGTTTACAGGGGCGTGTTCATCATTTGTGCGTTTTTCGGGGCCATCACCCAACTGGCCGTGGTGTGGAACTTCGCCGACCTGGCCAACGCCCTCATGGCACTCCCCAACATCGTCTCGCTGATTTGCCTCTCGGGGGTCATCGCGGCTGAGACAAAAAAATACTTGTGGGAAAACAGGTTGGACGACGAAGCCGACCCGGAAGACAATCCTACCTGATGAATAAACGCCATCGGGACAATTGGACGGGAAACCCAACTGTCCAATTGCCCCGATGGGATTTCATTTTTTCAGCACCTTTTTCCCATTGACAATATAAACCCCTTTCTGCAGGGAAGGCAAGCCGCCATCCGCCCCCACCGAGCCACGGGATATCCCGCCAAGGTCATAAACTTTCCCTGCAACCGTCTCCACAGCCCCCGTCACGGCGGACACCGCCGTAGCCGTGTCCAGTGAATCACCCTCGGAGTTGTCGAAACAGCACCAATCGGAAGAATGTACCGTGGACACCGAACGCCGCAACCCGAAAGTCAGACGGCCATCTGCCACATAAACCAGCAAATAATTAGCATAGTTTTCCCCCGACGCGGAAAAGAGCGCGCTGGCCGAGGCCATATTGTTGGCAAAGCCATGCCATGACCCGCTGCCGTCATAAGGCAGTTCATACAGAGACCGCACTGGAACGGAAACATCCCCCGCGAAAAATTCATAATTTATCTTTTCCACACCTTCCCGGCAATTCCGCCCCGTGTGGTCATTCTCGCCATTGCGTTCAAATGCCTGGCATTTTACGAGGTAATACCCCTCGGCCAATTCACGTTGCGTACGCCCAATGGAGACGGAATAATCCACTGCGCGTAAAGCAAAAAACTCCGCCACGCCGTCTCCTGCGTTGGCCGTGCCATCCAATGTCCAACCGGACGTGCCGTTCGCAAAGTCGCCATTCCGGATACCCAAGGGTTCGCCGTCTGACGCCAAAGTCTCATAATAGCCCTTCAATGCCTCGTCCAACTCGCCTGCTGCAATGTTCCAAGCTTCCGCATCGGGCATCAGCCCCGCCGTTTCGGCCGAAACGATGGCTTCCGCCAACCGTCCGCCGTTATACAGCCTGTCCACCCAACCTTCGCGTCCTTCCACACCGGAAAAGTTCGCCGCACGCGCTTGCGACAAAGCCGTTTCCAACGCCATGCGGGCTTGCAACTGCACAAAGTCCTCCTGGAGCAAAGCCGCCAACGCCTCCAAATCCGTGTCCGCTCCGTTGTCCGTCGCGATGTCCGTTTTCGCCCTGTCCACCAAAGTACGCAGCATCTCGCTCTCCTGCCGCGCCAACAGCGCTTCGCCGTCGGCAATCAGAGCTTTCAAATCGCTCCATGCCTGCAACAGGCGGTATTCGGTCTCCGTGACATACACGAACGAGCCGTGTTGCGGCGACAAGTTGCCCGACATGTCCGCCGCCGGTTGCAGGTTGCGCAACATGGCATCCGCCGTGTGGAAATGATACCCTACATTATTCCCATAATTGACGTTCCCCACGTTCCATACGTCATCGTTGATGCGCCGGAACACGCTGGAAGCCTCATATCCGCTGCCGTCTTGGAAAGACGAAACCGGAGTGCTCCATTGCGGACGCAGCAAATCCTCGGTCGTGATGTCCAAAATGCCGCCCGCCGCATAGTCGCGATAAGACATGTGGTAAAGCCCGTCTGTCTCCAGATAATTGATGTCGGCATCCAACACGTTGTCCTGCGTGTTGGCCCCGTAGAGCATTTGGAAAGAAGTGATGCCCGTGAAATCTTCATTGGCTTTGGAGATATAAAAGTGGTCGCAATCGCCGTTGTCCGTATTCCCCACGGCGTAATAAATATAAGGATCACCGTCGATGAAGACAATCTGAGGCGCCCAGACGCGGCTCACCTTGTCGGCGGTGAGCAACTTCGTGCCGGTGTTGTCGTAAATGTCCGTCACCGGATGCTCACGCAAGTATTGTTTCATGTCGCAACGGGTGTAAGTCCAGTTAATCAGGTCATAACTGCGGAACATGCCGATGGAATAATTCTCCAGCATGCTGGTGCCACCGTCGCGCGACCCGTAAAGGTCGGTCGTCACGATATAATAACGGCCACGCTTTTTGTCCTTGGCCATGAACGCGTCCCGACACCACGGCAAGGCGGTACCGATGCCGTCAATGATGCTCGACCCACGATTCAGTTCATTGAACACCAGCCCCTTGTCTTCCTCCGTGCCCAAAGCATAGGTAATGACTTGGGAAACCAACGTGCCCACACCCGTTTCCGGCACGAGGTTAGGCATGTGGCAATACAAGTAGCCGTAAGCATGGTCGTCCGGGGCAATGGTCACCGGCACCGGTGTCTCATACACCGGATAAGACACTCCCTCGTAAGTAATGGTGCCTTGCAATTCACCCGCCAGCACGGGGATGTCCGCCCTGCGGACTACGGTAAACACCCCGTCTGCAAACGAGATTTCCGCGTTCCCGTCCATGGCCTCAGCGGGTGTAAACGTCCATTCCACAGTCCCATAGCTGCATTCCTCGGGCAATTCCAAACGATTGTGGATGTATTTCGCGGCCTGCCCCAAATAGAGCTCGTCGCGCACCACCTGCAACACAGTGGACACGTCCACCTTCACTTCCTTTGACACCGGGCGGGCGGCATACAACGCCTCCACCTGTGCCGCAGTGAGTGCCACGTCATAGACCTTGAAATTGTCCATCAGCGTGTTCCGCATGTAAGCGTCTCCCGCGAAAGGCGAGCGGGCCAGATAATTCCGGACAAAAGTCGCGGCAAAACCGGAAGGGTTCAACGTCAACGCGCCACTCTTCACTGCCACCCCGTCCATATAATAAGTGCATGTGCCCGATTGCTGCACGACGGTCAGGGTGTGCCACTCGTCGGTCGTGACCCCGCGCGAGGCATGTACGCTTTGCGCAGTGCCATTCTTAATCTCATAATACCAGTCACCGTTTCCTGCGGCATTGACCAAGGCCATGTAAGCCCCTGTGCCATTCGTCAAAGCCCAAGCCCAGCAATAACTGCCCAAGGCATTGTCCGCCCCGACGCACAAGTCGATGGACACGGAATAATCGCCGGACAAACCGGCCAACACCTCGCGGCCGATGTCCGTCCCCAGGTCGGCATAACCGTTGCTTTCACCGGTGGAAAGCACGTGGTTACCGTCTTCCGTAGCCAACACAAAAGCGTTGTTGTACAATGCGAACGGGTATTTCCCGCTGTCATCGGCAGCTTGTTGCTGCTCGAACGAATAAGCCAACACGGGCTGCACTTCCTGTGCCTCCATGGCCATGACGCTTCCGCACGTCAAGGCGAAGAGCATCGGTTTAAGATTTAAAAGTTTCATACACATTTCATATTGAAATTAGGTTTTCCATGTTTTCTATTCAAACGCGATTTCCACTGTCTGGAAGCCCAAGGCCGTGAACAGGGAGGCGAACTGGTTGCGCGCGTTTTCTTCCGCACGGCGCAGGTTGGAAGGCGTGAGGCACTGCCGCAACATCTTCCGCCGGGCTTTTTCGTAAAGGCGGGCACGCGCGGCATTCGGCCACGTCCCACGCTCGAAAAACACCCGTGTGCGGGTCTCGTCAATGAAATCCCCATCCAGCAACTTGACCACAGGCAGGCGGAGCGTCACCGTGTCGCCATGGGCATGCGCCCACCCTTCGCCAGCATCGGCCATGTCAATGCCGAGACGCGGCGTCCCCGTGTAAATCGCCACCAGGCGGTCGTCAGAAAAAATACCCCGCCGGGACGTGTCTGCCACGACCTCGCACTGCACGGAAAGGAATTCCCATTGCCCGACACGTTCTATCCGGCGTATTTCCTGCGGAGTCAATTCTATCCGCGAATCAAATCCTGCTTCTACCGACACGCCGCCCCGCCGGTTCCACGTCACTGCCAACCAGGCCGCCATACACATGACGGCCAACACAACCAACCATTTTATCGCGTTCAACCACTTCATCGTCTTCATTCCAGCTTCCCGCCCCGGCCTTCACGCTCCAGCAAGAACGGCATGTCGGCCTCAGTGAATTTCTTGCGGAAAGAAATCACGATATCTTTCTCTTCATAGCCCAAACCGGCCAACAACGGCACCAACACATGGGCCGCATTCTCCCTGGCCACGTCCAAAATGCCCATTTCCGGCACGGTCGCCAAAATCTCCTCTTCCCCTTGACGGGCAAAATCAACCAGCTCGGCCGACGTGTAATCCGAGCGGGTCAACGACACGAACTGCTTCACCTCGTCGTGGTCGATGCGCGAAGCCGACACCACGACCCTCGGGTCGGGCAACACGATGGCAATCCGTTCGCCCGACCGCACCACGTTCGCCTCCCCAAAGCCGGAAAAGTCGATATAAGCCTTCAGGGTCACGTTGATAGGCACGATGGCTTTCCGTTCGCCAATGGGCACTTCCACGTCGAACGAGCGGCTGAACACATTCCCTTTCACATGCAAAGGGTCGTCCTTCAGCACCAGTTTATGGACTTCGTATTCCGCCGTATAAAGCCGCGCACACTCCCGCACCTGCATCACGAGGGACAGCGTGTCCACGCGCGGCACGTCTTCCCTCGCCCCGCCTTCTTCGCGACAAGCGCCGCAAAACAGCACACAAAATCCCATTGCCCAAACACGGATTCTTCCCATCATCATGCTTTATACTTCGTCCAAAGATACGGAATCGACCTCAAACGGGCAAACAAAAAGCATACTAAAAAACCACAAAGCGTTGCCAAGCTCAGCTTTTTTTTGTTCCTTTGTAAAAGATAAGCTTCACCCCGGCATGAAAAACAACTAATTTGTTTTGTCCTGCGGACGGTTTGCATTATCTTTGGACGAAAGTTGAAACAATACACATGCAGACACACATCAAAACCATCGGGCTTGCATGCCTCCTCATATTAGGATACGGATGCCAACGAAAAGCCCAACAAACGACAAACGGCTACAGCGCGTATGAAAAACCTGACACGACGCATGGCATACAGACCATGAAAGACTACCACTACAGCGCGGAAGTGGAAAACGGCGGCATCCGGTATGCCTACGACATCGTGCGCGAAACCAACGACACCCTCCCGCTGGTCACTGGCGACGACAACGAACAATTCGCAGATAACTACATCCGTTTACGCGTGAACCGCGGGAATCAAGAAATCTTCCATAAGGTGTTTACGAAAAACAATTTCCGCGATTACGTGGACCACAACTTCCTCAACCGTGCGATATTGGAGGGCATGGCTTTTGACAAGTGTACACCGGAAGGCCTCCGTTTCGCCGTAAGCGTCTGCTACCCAGGGTCGGACATCTATATTCCCCTGTCGGTCACCATATCGCCCGGCGGAAGCTATACGATAGCAAAAGACGAAGTGCTGGACACCGTGACCGAAGCGGACTCCACACTGCAAGAAGAATAACAAGAAAGGAGAAAGCCGAATGAAACGCGCCATCCTTTTCATTTGCATCGCCGCCGTGGCGGGGGCGGCCTTGTCGCTCTACCTTTTCCGCGACCGGCTTTTCCCGTCGGCCGACTTTGAAATCAACGACGAACTGGGCGGCAACATCTTCCCCTCACTCATCCTCTCCGTGGCCACCACGGACACGCTCATCGTCCGTCCCTCGGACGGCAACCCGGCATTGGGAAACCCGAAATCGCACATTTATATCAGCATCGCAGCCCCGCACCCCAACGCCCGGTTGCAGATAGAAGTGGCCGAAACGCCGTTCTTCAAACGCTCCGTGTCGGAATTCGTCCTGCCCGAAGAAGGGCAGACCTACACCGTCTATCCCGATATCTTGTGGAATTATGATGCCTTGCGCAACAACCTGCAGCCCGAACCGACCATCGTGTCGGTGGAAGCCCGGTTCAACGAAGCCAAGCCGGTGCGCCACGTGCGCACCTTCTCCGTGCGCAGCATCAACGAGTGCCTGATAGGCTATAACGACAAGCACAACCGTTTCCACAACACCGGCGTCCTCTTCGCCGCCTACGTGAACGAGGACAGCCCGCTGATTGACGAAATCCTGCGCGAAGCCCTGAACACGCGCATCGTCAACCGCTTCCAAGGCTACCAAAGCCGCCACAAAGATTATGTGGACAAGCAGGTCTATGCCTTGTGGAACGTGTTGCAACGCCGCAAGTTCCGCTACAGTTCCATCTCCTACAGCAGCCTGTCGAGCAACGTGGTCTATGCCCAACGCGTCCGCACATTGGAAGACGCGCTGAAATCCTCGCAAATCAACTGCGTGGACGGCAGTGTGCTCTTCGCCTCCCTGCTGCGGGCCGTCAACATCGACCCAATCCTGGTGCGCATCCCCGGCCACATGTACGTGGGCTACTACACCGACCGTGAGCACAAGCGGGCGGAATTTCTCGAAACCACGATGATTGGCGACATCGACCTGGACGATTTCTTCCCGGAAGAGAAACTCGACTCCACCTCGGAAGGCAAATCCCAAGAGGAAATGTCGCGCCTCACCTTCGAGAAATCCAAGGAATACGCCCGACGGAAATATTTGGCCGACAGCGCAAACATCCACAGCCAGCCCCGACGCTACATGTTCTTGGAAATCTCCAAGGCACTGCGGCGGAAAATCCAGCCCATCGGGAAATAAAGACTTTGACGCACATGAAAAGTTCCAGAATCTTCCGCATTGCCGGACTGTTCTGCCTGTTTCTCTGCAACATCCCGGGATTGCAGGCCGCAGACGACTACAAGACAAAAAAGTCTTATAAGGAATGGCCGCACGAGGCCCGTAAGTTCACAGAAGCGTTCTACCGGACCGACGAAGCCCGGCGCATCGGCGAGAACGTCCTGCTCTACCAACTGGAAAGCGGCGGATGGCCCAAGAACATCTATATCCCCGAAGAACTCACCCCGGACGAACGGAAAAAGACTGAAACCGGCAAAGCGGACGTACGACGGGGCACCATTGACAACCGCGCCACCACCACGGAAATCAAATATTTGGCCAAGCTCTACAACGCCACCGGGGACAGCCGCTATCGCGACGCGGCCATACATGGAATTGATTACTTGCTGGAGGCACAATACGACAACGGGGGATGGCCGCAGTTCTATCCCGAAGCCACGGGCTACCATGCGCAAATCACGTTCAACGACAACGCCATGGTCAACGTGCTGCAACTGCTGCGCAATGTGGCCCGACAGAAAACTCCATACACGTTCTCGCCGGATTCGACCGCCACGGCAGCCCGCCGCGCATTCCAAAAAGGCATCGGCTGCATCTTGGCCTGCCAAGTGAAACAAAATGGGCAACCCTCTGTGTGGTGCGCCCAACACGACCACCGGTCTCTGGCTCCCTGCAAAGCCCGCGCATACGAATTGCCTTCGCTCAGCGGAGCGGAATCGGTCAACATCACATTGCTGCTCATGTCGCTTCCACAACCGGATTCAACCGTGGTGCAGGCAGTGGAAGGTGCCGTGGCCTGGTTCCGCAAGACGGCCATCACCAATCTGAAACGGGAGGATTTCACCAACGCCCAAGGAGAGAAAGACTATCGCATGGTGAAAACGGCAGATGCCCCGCGCATCTGGGCACGTTTTTATGAAGTTGAGACCAACCGTCCGTTCTTCTGCGGACGGGACGGTGTCAAGAAATACCGGGTAGAAGACATAGAATACGAACGTCGCAATGGCTACAGTTGGTACAACCGCGCTCCGGAAAAAGTGCTGGAACAGTATGACCAATGGAAAGCCAGGAATGCCCTATAAACGTTCATGAATACCCGCAAACGGCTCAAAAGTCCAACAGCAATGACGAGGGTGTAGCAAAACCTGCGAGAAACAACTGCTCCGCCTTGTAGGGGAGCTGGCCCAACGGGCCTGAGGGGTTTCA